>NZ_JBEOPV010000021.1:0-100912 GCF_040310425.1 Pseudomonas sp. 65/3-MNA-CIBAN-0223 | reverse complement strand
TACACCGTGGTACGGCATGTGATGTTCAAGCACTAAAAAAGCATCGCTGGCAAGCCAGCTCCCACAAGGGTTGGGACGTACCCAACTCTGCGGTCAACCACAAATCCTGTGGGAGCTGGCTTGCCAGCGATGGCGTCACCTCGGTTTCAAGGCAGAAACCGGCAATACGCACCACCAGGCACCACCCCAAAGAAGTCAAAACAAAAACCACCGAACCGGGCGCGCTGTCACAGCCACGCCACGGCATCGGACATCCGAAATCTGCCGATTTTCCGGAGCTGACAGACCATGAGTGCATCAACCGATCTCCCCACAGCCGCCGACAGCGATGCCGAGCAGCTACGCAAGCTGGGTTATACCTCCAACTTCAACCGCAGCATGAGCCTGTGGGAAAACTTCGCCCTGGGCTTCACTTATCTATCCCCGGTCGTCGGGGTTTATACCCTGTTCGGCCTGTGCCTGGCCGCCGGCGGACCACCGATGTTCTGGGCCTATTTGCTGGTCGGTTGCGGCCAGTTGCTGGTGTGCCTGATCTTCGGTGAAGTGGTCTCGCAGTTCCCCATTTCCGGCGGCGTCTACCCATGGGCGCGTCGTCTGGTGGGCAAGCGCTGGGCGTGGATGGTCGGCTGGATCTACTCCATCGCGCTGTGCGTAACCATTGCGGCAGTGGCCGTCGGCGCCGGCCCGTACCTGGCGGCCATGCTCGGTTTCGAGCCCAGCAACAACACCAACATCATCATCGCGCTGGTGTTGACGCTGTTCGCCACCCTGGTCAACCTCAGCGGCACCAAAGTGCTGGCGCGCATCGCCATGTTCGGCTTCCTGTGCGAGCTGGCAGGCGCGGTGATCGTGGGTGTGTACCTGCTAGTATTCGAGCGCCATCAACCGCTGAGCGTGCTGTTCAACACCTTCGACATCAGCATCAACGGCTCCTACCTGCCCGCCTTCCTCACCGCCTCGCTGGCGGGTATGTTCCTGTACTACGGCTTCGAGGCCTGCGGCGATGTCGCCGAAGAAACCCCAAACCCGAGCAAGCAGATCCCGGTGGCCATGCGCATGACCATCTACATCGGTGGCATCGCGGCAATGTTTGCCTGCCTGGCACTGATCCTCGCCGTGCCTGACATGCAAGCGGTCATCAATGGCACCGACAAGGACCCGGTCACCACCATCCTCAACAACGCCTTCGGCCCGGTGGGCTCTAAAGTGGTCATGGCCGTGGTGATGGTTTCCTTCATCTCCTGCGTCATCAGCCTGCAAGCGGCGGCGAGTCGCCTGCTGTACTCCTACGCGCGAGATGAAATGGTCATCGGCAGTTCGCTGCTGAAGAAGATTTCTCCTACGACCCAGGTGCCGGTTGCTGCGCTGTTCGTGTCCGGCGTTCTGCCCGCGCTTATCATAGTGCTGGGCTTCTTCCTGCAGGATGCAGTCGCAACGATCGTCAGCTTCGCGGCAATCGGTATTTACCTCGCCTTCCAGATGATCGTGCTGGCGGCGCTGTATGCACGCATGAAAGGCTGGAAGCCGAGTGGCAAATTCACCCTGGGCGCATGGGGCTGGGCGATCAATATCGGCGCGCTGGTCTATGGTGTCGCCGCTATCATCAACATGGCCTGGCCACGCACCCCGGATGCGGCTTGGTACGTCAACTACGCCATGGTATTGAGCACCGCCATCGTCATCGGCCTGGGCCTGCTGTACATGTGGCTCGCCAAACCTTACGACCACGGCACCGCGCCTGCGGGCGATGCCTGGAAAATCAGCCGGTAACGGCTCTCGCCCCGGCACCTGAGCGGGTGCCGGGGTGATTTATCAAACCCCACAAGGATTGAACATGGATATCACCCGCCGCGACTTCCTCAACGGCGTTGCAGTCACTATCGCTGCCGGCATGACGCCACTGCAGATTCTTCAGGCTGCGCCCGATGGACGCTATTACCCACCTGCCCTCACCGGCCTGCGCGGCAGCCACGTTGGCTCCTTCGAAATTGCCCACCAGATGGGCTGGGAGAAAAAGGTCTTCGACACCGACAAGCTGCCCATCACCGAGGAATATGACCTGGTGGTTGTCGGAGGAGGCCTCAGCGGTCTGTCCGCGGCCTGGTTTTACCGTGAGAAACATCCAAAAGCACGCATCCTGATTCTGGAAAACCACGATGACTTTGGCGGTCACGCCAAGCGCAACGAGTTCTCGGCCGGCGGTCGTACAATCATCGGCTACGGCGGCAGCGAAGCCTTCCAGTCGCCCAATCATTTGTACAGCAAGGAGGTGAACGGCCTGCTGAAAAAACTGGGTGTCGACATCAAGCGCTTCGAGACCGCCTTCGACCGCCAGTTCTATCCCGACCTGGGCTTGTCCCGCGCGGTGTTCTTCGACAAGGAAAACTTCGGAGAAGACAAACTGGTCAGCGGCGACCCAACACCGATGGTGGCTGACGACATTGCCCCCGATCAGCTCCACGCCCGTTCCATCACCGACTTCATCAACGACTTCCCGCTGCCGCCAGACGATCGCCAGGCGCTGATTGCGCTGCACATGACGCCCAAGGACTATCTGGCCGGCAAGACCACCGAGGAAAAAAACGCGCACCTGGAAGCCACCAGCTACCAGGATTTCCTGCTCAAGGACGTAGGACTGTCAGCCCAGGCGGTGAAGTACTTCCAGAGTCGCACCAATGATTTCATGGCACTGAGCATCGACGCCGTCGCCGCTTCCGACGCCTACTCGGTCGGTTTCCCAGGCTTTAGCGCGATGAATCTGGAACCCATCAGCGAAGAAGCCCGGGCGGAAATGGAAGAGCCCTACATCTACCACTTCCCCGACGGCAACGCATCGCTTGCCCGCCTGCTGGTGCGCAGCCTGATCCCGTCCGTCGCACCGGGACACACCATGGACGATGTGGTCCTCGCCCCGTTCGACTACGCCAGGCTCGATCAGCCCAAGGCCGCCGTGCGCATCCGCCTCAACAGTACGGCGGTCAGCGTACGCAACGTCGGCAATGGCGTGAACCTAGGCTACAGCCGTGGTGGTCAACTCAACCAGGTGCGCGGCAAACACTGCATCATGGCCTGCTACAACATGGTCATCCCGTACCTGTTGCGGGACCTGTCAGCCGAGCAGTCGCACGCGCTGAGCCAGAATGTGAAGTTCCCGCTGGTCTACACCAAAGTCGTGATCCGCAACTGGGAGTCGTTCCAGAAGCTGGGCGTGCACGAAATCTATGCCGCGACCCAACCCTACAGCCGCATCAAGCTCGATTACCCGGTCAGCATGGGTGGCTACGACCATCCTCGCGACCCGAAACAACCCATCGGCCTGCACATGGTCTACGTCCCCACCAGCCCCAACAGCGGCATGAACGCCCGCGACCAGGCTCGCGCCGGCCGTGGTCGGCTGTACGGCCAGTCGTTCGAACAACTCGAAGCGCAGCTGCGCGATCAACTGCAACGCATGCTCGGCCCTGGCGGTTTCAACCACCAGACCGACATCCTGGCGATCACGGTCAATCGCTGGTCGCACGGCTACGCCTATTTCTCCAACAGCCTGTATGACGATGCGGATGAAAGCGAAAAACTGATGAACCTGGCGCGTCAGCCAGTGGGTCGAGTCAGCATCGCCAACTCGGACGCGGCGTGGAGCGCTTATGCGCATGCGGCGATTGATGAGGCGTATCGAGCGGTGGGGGAAGTCGGTTGATTGAATGACCTGCCCGTAGAAATGCGGGCACGGTTTTGGGCAGTTCGTTGGTAAATACTGCCCCCCAGCGCCGTTACGCGCAGGAATCGAACTAGCCCTTTTTCTCACACGGCTAGGGAAGGGGGAATCAAACCAAGAGAAATCTATTCAAGCAACAGCTCTGTTTGATCGTGCTTCAGCAAGGATATGCGATAAAACAACGTGCTGTTTTCATCCCGCTTTATATTTAGCATGATCTGGCATAAACGCAAGAAGCTCCTCAAGCCGACTCACATTACTACCACGTTAAAGGTTTTCCTCCACGAAGGGCTCACGTCGGCACTATCAGTTCAACCGAAGGAAAATAGCTGCGGTAACGCTTGGCATCACGAGTCAGCAACGGAAACTCTTTCACAGCGGCATGCGCACCGATGAAAAAATCCGCTAACACGTTACTTTTTCCGCCCCCTACTTTCCTATAGCGAACAAAAGCCTTTGCGGCCAAAAACAATGCGGGACGTGGGACTTCCTGCATCTCCAAACCGAGCAGAGTCACCGCATCATCCAGCGCTTCGAACGTGGTAAATGTATGGGACAGTTCGGCGTAGATTATTGGATTGATGGCCAACTCATGGATCTGGGATTGAGCGCGTAGCTGTTGTATAGACCAATCAGCCCAGACAGGGTCGTCTTCCAGGACATCAATCAACACGTTCGTGTCGACCAATATCATCAGTCCTCACCTCGCAGCAATGCCATCAACTCGTCGGTATTCCATTTGATATCGGCCTTGCCACGCGCCGCTTCAAACCGGTCCGGAATGACTGATTTGGCAGGATCAGCTTTTGGTTTGCAACTATGCAGTACCACTTCGCCTTGGGCGTTAACACTGAACTCGATGGCCGAACCAGGCAGAAGACATAGTGCGTCGCGGATGGGCTTGGGAATCGTTACCTGCCCCTTGCTCGTCATTGTCGTCGTCATATTGCGCTCCAGAAGTATTACCAGATCTCAGAAAGTAATACTTAGCTCTCGAGACTGCAACCGCCACTGATCGTAGGAAAATTCTCATCGTTCAGAGGATTCGGCCGCAACTCCCGTCGCGGCCGATCCCATTCTGATCAAAACCGCGACACGGTTCGCATCGCATCCACGAGGTAACGCATGGCGATCCGGTCGCTTTCCGACAGGTCGCGGTATTGCTCCACCAGTTTCATTTCATCCGAACTCAATCGACGCCTTCGACGACTGACATTGAAGCAAGGAAAGATTCCTAACATTTCGGTAATGCCTTGTACTTTCGCCATGGACGATGTCCTTCCATATGTAAGAGAAAACCAAAATACCCATCGCCCCTATCCAATTGTGCAGCCACCGGCCTGAAGGGCAGAAACCGGTCATGCCCATAGAATAGAAAGTTAATCAGCGCTGAAAAGCAGTTTTTAGAGTAATTAGTCGAAAACAGCAGAAATGCCCTCAAATTCAGAACGGTCTGTCAGAAAAGTTAACCGACATTTTTTGTTTCATTGCCGAACTGTCCTAATGCCATCAATCAATTTTGCTCTGCTACCGAACGGTTTAAGCTAAATGGCATCTGTTTAGAGTCCGTTGCGTTTGGCCGAAGGCATGTCCGAACCCCATTTTTGATCCAGCACGTGCCAGGAACGGCGCGGGATTGTTCACGACAGGTTTACTTATGCACCGCAGGAATTTGCTCAAAGCGTCCATGGCCATTGCGGCCTACACCGGCTTGTCCGCTACCGGACTGCTGGCATCCCGGGCATGGGCCGCTAATGGCACAGCCGATGGCGATGCCCAGGCGTTCGACTTCGAAGCACTGAAGATCCAGGCCAAGCAACTTGCCGGCAATCGCTACCAGGACACCAAGCAGGTGCTGCCGCCGACCCTGGCGACCATGACGCCGCAAAATTTCAATGCAATTCGTTACGACGCTGATCACTCGCTGTGGAATGACCTCAACGGTCAGCTCGACGTGCAGTTCTTCCACGTCGGCATGGGGTTCAAGCAGCCCGTGCGCATGTACAGCGTCGATCCCAAGACGCGTCAGGCCCGTGAAGTGCATTTCCGCCCTTCCCTGTTCAATTACGAGAAAACCACGGTCGACACCCAGCAACTCAAGGGCGACCTGGGGTTCTCTGGATTCAAGTTGTTCAAGGCACCCGAGCTGGATCGGCACGACGTGTTGTCATTCCTGGGCGCCAGTTATTTCCGTGCAGTCGACGCGACTGGCCAGTACGGCTTGTCGGCACGCGGCCTGGCCATCGACACCTACGCCAAAAAGCGTGAGGAATTCCCCGATTTCACCAAGTTCTGGTTCGAGACCCCGGACAAGAACAGCACCCGTTTTGTGGTCTACGCCCTGCTGGACTCGCCGAGCGCCACCGGTGCTTATCGGTTCGATATAGACTGCCAGGCCACTCAGGTGGTCATGGCCGTGGACGCTTACATCAACGCCCGCACCGCAATCGAACAACTGGGCATTGCGCCGATGACCAGCATGTTCAGCTGCGGCACCCATGAGCGGCGCATGTGCGACACCATTCATCCGCAGATTCACGACTCCGATCGACTGTCCATGTGGCGCGGCAATGGCGAGTGGATCTGCCGGCCACTGAACAACCCGGCGACCCTGCAATTCAACGCATTTGCCGACACCGACCCCAAGGGCTTCGGCCTGGTGCAGACCGATCACGAGTTTGCCAGTTACCAGGACACTGTCGACTGGTACAGCAAGCGTCCAAGCCTGTGGGTAGAACCTACAACCTCATGGGGCGAAGGCTCTATCGATTTGCTGGAAATTCCTACGACCGGCGAGACTCTGGATAACATTGTCGCGTTCTGGACGCCGAAGAAACCTGTGGCCGCCGGGGACTCGATGAACTACGGCTACAAGCTCTACTGGAGCGCCTTGCCACCGGTGGGCACGCCACTGGCGCGAGTCAATGCGACCCGCTCGGGCATGGGCGGCTTCACCGAGGGCTGGGCGCCGGGCGAGCATTACCCGCAAGTCTGGGCGCGACGGTTTGCCGTGGACTTCAATGGCGGCGGTCTGGATCGCCTGCCAGAGGGCACCGGGATCGAGCCGGTGGTGACGTGTTCGAATGGCGAGGTGAAGGACTTCAGCGTGCTGGTGCTGGATGACATCAAGGGTTTTCGCATTCTCTTTGACTGGTACCCGACCAACGACAGCGTAGAGCCGGTGGAGCTGCGGTTGTTCATCCGTACCAATGACCGGACCTTGAGCGAGACCTGGCTGTATCAGTACTTCCCGCCTGCGCCGGACAAGCGCAAGTACACCTGATGTAGCAAAAATCAAACGTTAAAAAGCCCCGACCCAACCGGCCGGGGCTTTTTGTTTTTACAGCCTCATTCAGTCGCGTAAATCCGACTCATGAATCGGCTGATCCCGATGCGTAGCCCGCTGATATTGCGCGGGCCAGACGGCCTTGCGACCTCCCAGGTCATCATCGGCATGCAGCGGCCAATACGGATCTCGCAACAGCTCCCGCGCCAGGAAAATGATATCCGCCTGGCACGTGCGCAGGATGTGCTCAGCTTGCGCAGGTTCGGTGATCATTCCTACAGTACCCGTTGCGATGCCTGACTCCTTGCGCACTCGCTCGGCGAAGCGGGTCTGGTAACCCGGGCCGATCGGAATTTCCGCGTTGACCGCGGTCCCTCCCGAAGACACGTCAATCAGGTCCACCCCCAGTGCCTGCAGGCGGCGCGCGAGCTCGACGGTCTCATCCGGGTTCCAGCCATCTTCCACCCAGTCGGTGGCCGACACTCGCACAAACAGCGGCAGCTCTTGCGGCCACACCGCCCTTACCGCTTCAGTCACCTGAAGCACCAGGCGAATGCGATTCTCGAACGACCCGCCATATTGATCCCGACGTTGGTTGCTCAGCGGCGACAGGAATTGATGCAGCAGGTAACCATGGGCAGCATGTACCTCCACCACTTTGAAACCGGCCACCAGGGCGCGTTTTGCCGAATCGACAAAGGCCTGGACGATGTCGGCGATGGCCCCCTCATCCAGCTGCGTGGGCTGGGTGTGTTGCGGGTCGAAGGCGATTGGCGAAGGGCCGACAGGCACCCAGCCGCCGTCGTCCGGTTTTACGCTGCCGTGCTTGCCGAGCCACGGCCGATAAGTGCTGGCCTTGCGCCCGGCGTGCGCCAGCTGAATGCCCGCCACCGCGCCCTGGGCGGCGATAAAGCGGGTAATGCGTTGCAAGGGTTCGATCTGTTCGTCATTCCACAGGCCAAGGTCTTCAGCAGTGATACGGCCATCGGCGGTGATGGCCGTGGCTTCGGTAAAAATCAGGCCAGCGCCACCCACCGCGCGGCTGCCAAGGTGAACCAGATGCCAGTCATTGGCCAGGCCATCGACGCTCGAATATTGGCACATGGGTGATACCGCGATGCGGTTGAGAAGGGTTAGCTGGCGCAGCGTGTAGGGTTCAAGCAGCAGACTCATGGGGCACCTCTCAAATCAGTGGGCAGGCTCCAGGGTTCTGTTTGAAAGTCGACGAGTGACAGTAAAGAGATGCAGCACCCGCCCCCGCGGGCAAAAAATTCGACAAGACGTCACAAGGAAAATCAAGCAGTGCTTAGAGCCTAGTCGACAACGGGGGATCGGGGAGGGTTCAGATGTAATGGGTGTCAGAAAGATCGAATCGCGAGCAGGCTCGCTCACACACTGGACATGTGGAGCTCACAAACCCCGGTTCCAGCCTGCCCATACTGGTCACTTGATGGACACAAATCCTGTGGGAGCGAGCCTGCTCGCGATGGGATCAACGCGGTTCGATGTGGGCAATCATCAACTGCACGGTTTCGTTGCCACGGAATTCGTTGAGGTCGAGCTTGTACGCCAGCTCCACCCACTTGATGGTCGGATTGGGCCAGATGTCGCGATCGATCCCGAAGGCGATGCCATCGAGTTTCACCGAGCCGCACTCGCTCCTGAGCACCACCTTGAGGTGACGTTCACCGACCACACGCTGCTCCACCAGCTGGAACACCCCGTGAAACAGCGGCTCGGGGAAATGCTGACCCCATGGGCCGGCATGACGCAGGGCCCGGGCCAGTTCCAGGTGAAACTCCTCGACCGCCAGGGTGCCGTCCGACAGCAGGCGGCCAGTCAGGTCCTCTTCGCGCAGTTGTCGACGCACTTCAGCGTCAAACGCTTCGGCGAACAACGGGAAATTTTCCTCGGGCAGGGTCAGACCCGCCGCCATGGCATGGCCACCATACTTGCTGATCAGTGTCGGATGCTGCGCCGCCACCACGCTCAAGGCGTCACGGATGTGAAACCCCTGCACCGAGCGCCCCGAACCCTTGAGCAGGCCATCACCGGCATCGGCAAAAGCGATGGTCGGACGGAAGTAACGCTCCTTCATCCGCGACGCGAGGATGCCGATCACGCCTTGGTGCCACTCGGGATCGAACAGGCACAAACCGAACGGCATGGACTCCACCGGCAGATCCTTGAGCTGGGCCAGCGCCTCGCGCTGCATGCCCTGCTCGATGGATTTGCGGTCCTGGTTCATGCCGTCGAGCTGCACGGCCATTTCCCGGGCCAGGGCCTGGCTGTCGGTCAGCAGGCATTCAATGCCAAGGCTCATGTCATCCAGGCGCCCCGCCGCGTTCAAGCGCGGGCCGACGATGAAACCGAGGTCGGTGGAGGTGATGCGGGCGTGGTCGCGCTTGGCGACTTCGAGAATCGCCTTGACCCCTGGCCGCGCGCGCCCGGCGCGAATCCGCTCAAGGCCCTGATGCACCAGGATCCGGTTATTGGCATCCAGGGGCACCACGTCGGCGACGCTGCCCAGCGCCACCAGGTCCAGCAATTCACCGATGTTCGGCTGCGGTTTGGTCGCATACCAGCCGAGGTCGCGCAACCGCGCCCGCAGGGCCATCAGCACGTAGAAAATCACCCCGACACCCGCCAGCGCCTTGCTCGGGAAAGTGCACCCTGGCTGATTCGGATTGACGATGGCATCGGCCAGCGGCAACTCATCGCCGGGCAAGTGGTGATCGGTGACCAGCACCTGCAGCCCGGCCTTTTTTGCCGCCGCCACGCCTTCAACGCTGGAGATGCCGTTGTCCACGGTGATCAGCAACTGCGGGGTCCGGGTCAACGCCACTTCGACGATTTCCGGCGTCAGGCCGTAGCCGTACTCAAAACGGTTGGGCACCAGATAGTCGACGTGGGCGGCGCCCAGCAGGCGCAGCCCCAGCACGCCTACAGTGCTGGCGGTCGCGCCATCGGCATCGAAGTCGCCAACGATCAGGATGCGCTGGCGCTGCTCCAGGGCAGTCACCAGCAACTCCACCGCTGCGTCGATGCCCTTGAGTTGCTGGAACGGGATCAGCCGCGCCAGGCTCTTGTCCAGTTCGGCCTCGGACTGCACGCCCCGTGCCGCGTACAAGCGGGTCAACAGGGGCGGGATATCACCGAGAAAAGGCAGGATGTCGGGCAGCTGGCGAGGTTCGATGCGCATGGGGTGACGGGTGCTTCTCTTGAATACTTAGGAAAAAAACCGATTATCGCGACAGGCCGAGGCCAATCAGCCGCGTTCGCCGCTCAGCCACTGCAGCTGGACTTCGTGCTGACCACGGTCGTCGGTCACAAAAATTGTCCCTTCGCTGATCATCACGTCCCACTTGATGACGCGGGGCATGTCCTTGGCCAGGGTCTCGAGGACTTCCTGCGGAACAGCAGCGATGTGCACGTTTTTCAGGTTCTTGATCGCCGGGATCACCTTGGTTTCCCAGACCCGCAGGCTGCCGTAGGCCAGCAGGCTGGTGCGCTCGGTGCGACGCGAGCACCAGGTCAGGCGATCGGCGTCTGGCTGGCCGACTTCGATCCAGTGCAGAACGCGATCGTCCAGGCTCTTTTCCCACAGTGCAGGCTCATCTACGTCCGACAGACCGCGACCGAAAGACAGCTGTTCGTTGTACCAGAAGGCGTAGGCCAGCAGTCGCACAGTCATGCGCTCTTCAGTTTCCGAAGGGTGACGGGCGATGGTCTGCTTCACGCTCTCGTAAACGCTGCGGTCGAGGTCGGTAAGGTTCAGTTCAAACTTGTAGGTCGTGGACGGCTGGGCCATGAACGGGCTTCTTGATACGAGGAAAGGCGGCAAGTCTAACCGATGCGACCACCAATCAACGAATTGTAGCGATGAACCTTGGGCGACTGACACCGGGCTATGCTAAAACGCTCTACCAGCCAGCCCTTGTCCTACAGGATCCAGCATGCCGTTCACCGCCAAACCGCTCTCAGGTCTGAAAGTCATCGAATTGGGCACCCTGATCGCCGGGCCCTTTGCGTCGCGGATTTGCGGCGAGTTCGGCGCTGAGGTGATCAAGGTCGAATCGCCCGATGGCGGTGATCCCTTGCGCAAATGGCGCAAAATCTATGAAGGCACCTCGCTGTGGTGGTTCGTCCAGGCGCGCAATAAAAAGTCCCTGACGCTGAACCTCAAGCACCCGGACGGCCTGGCCGTCCTGAAAAAGCTGCTCGGCGAAGCAGACATCCTCATCGAGAATTTCCGCCCCGGCGTCCTGGAAAAGCTTGGCCTGGGCTGGGATGTCCTGCACGCCTTGAACCCCAAGCTGGTGATGGTGCGGCTGTCGGGATTCGGCCAGACCGGGCCAATGAAAGATCAGCCAGGGTTTGGTGCGGTTGGCGAGTCCATGGGCGGTCTGCGTTACATCACCGGCTTCGAGGATCGCCCCCCCGTGCGCACCGGCATTTCCATTGGTGACTCGATCGCCGCCCTCTGGGGCGTGATCGGCGCGCTGATGGCGTTGCGTCATCGTGAGGTCAACGGTGGCCAGGGCCAGGTAGTCGACGTGGCATTGTATGAAGCGATCTTCGCCATGATGGAAAGCATGGTGCCGGAGTTCGACGTGTTCGGCTTCATCCGCGAACGTACCGGCAACATCATGCCGGGCATCACGCCCTCCTCGATCCACACCAGCGCCGACGGCAAGCACGTGCAGATCGGCGCCAACGGCGATGCGATCTTCAAGCGCTTCATGCTGATCATCGGCCGCGAGGACCTGGCCAATGACCCAATCCTGGCCAGCAACGACGGGCGCGATACCCGGCGCGACGAGCTCTACGGGGTCATCGACCGCTGGGCCAACTCACTGCCCCTGGACGCCATCATCGAGCAACTGAATCAGGCCGAAGTACCGGCCAGCCGAATCTTCAGTGCCGAAGACATGTTCGCGGACCCGCAATACCTGGCCCGGGAGATGTTCCTCCAGGCCAAACTGCCAGATGGCAAAGACTTCAAGATGCCCGGGATCGTCCCAAAACTCTCCGAGACCCCGGGATCCGCAGAATGGGTCGGCCCCCAACTGGGCGAACACAACTCGCAGGTACTCAACGACCTTGGCTACGACCAGGCCCAGATCACCAAACTGCGTGAAGACGGAGCCATTTAACCTCAAACGCCTGTTGCCACCCGCCCCGCACAACCGCCTGGCCCTGGCGGCTATTGCGTTACTGGCCGGGCTGGTCTCGCCCAACCTCGCGCAGGCCAGGGACACGCTGATCTAGGTGCTGCGCGACTTCCACCATGGCAATGTGGCCACCGGCAGCCTGAAGGACACTCGAGCATTTTTCCAGCACCCGGCGCTGCCGTGACAAATCGCAGGCAAAAAGAAACCCCGAGAAGTGGGGAGACGACTCGGGGTTAAACGTGGCCTACATAAAGACCAGTAACAGCAAGCCGCAAGCACCGGAGCACAATGCTTGTTCCTGCTGTTACATACTCTGACTGGCGATCCCGGGATTAGGTTCCCGCAAGATGCAATTCAATTTCGACTGGCGAGCAGCTTGTCCTGTGCAGCGTTGCGCAACGCCGCGATAACACAAGGTTCCAGACGACCTTCGGCAATCATCAAGTCGCGGCGCAAACCGTCGACCACGTCCGTGAGCAAGCGCTTGTCGCTCAACTGAGCCTGGTTGAAAGCCCGTTCGACCACGATCGCGCCGGTTGAACTCTTCAGAGTCACCAGGCATTCACCGTGCAGACCCGATGGGGTCAGCGTAACTTGATACGGGCTCAGCGCCTCTGCGAGCAATAGACTGATACTTTCCAAATCGATCACCACTCATTAGTCCGAAAACAAAGTGCCTGGGGCAGGTCTACTGTAAATGACCATCGGCCTCAGAAGAAAGTTCTGAATGGTATCCGCAGGGACGTCCACGCCTCTGCTAGTTGAAGCATGCATGACGAAGATGACAGGAAAAAAACAGCGGCGCAGTGCATGAACAAAAAAGCCCGTCAGAAGACGGGCTTTTCAGTTCGAGGCTTTGACCCTTACAGCGGTTTACCGCGATTGCCATGCTGGCTGACGAACGCCTGGACGGCTTTCAGGTCATTAGGCAGCACGGTGCAGCGCTCATCGCGCTCGAACAGGTCGGTCAGGTGCACCGGCAGTTCCAGGGCCTTGCCGACGCCGGCCTTCAGCACCGCATCCGGGAACTTGACCGGGTGCGCAGTGCCCAGGATCACCATCGGGATGTCCAGGCTGCGACGGCACTCGCGGGCGGCCTTGACGCCGATCGCGGTGTGCGGGTCGAGCAACTCGCCAGTCTGTTCGTAGACTTCGGCAATGGTTTCGCACGTTTGTGCGTCGTCCACGGCCAGGGAGTCGAACAGCTTGCGCGCTTCGCTCCAGCGTTCTTCTTCGACGCTGAAACCGCCACCTTGCTTGAAGCTGTCCATCAGCCCGGCAATCGCCGCACCGTTACGACCGTGCAAGTCGAACAGCAGGCGTTCGAAGTTCGACGACACCATGATGTCCATCGACGGCGACAGCGTGGCGTGGAGGGTTTCCTTGACGTACTGGTTGCCGCTCATGAAGCGGTGGAGGATGTCGTTGCGGTTGGTGGCGACGATCAACTGGTTGATCGGCAGGCCCATGTTGCGCGCCAGGTAGCCGGCGAAGATGTCGCCGAAGTTACCGGTAGGCACCGAGAACGATACCGAACGGGCCGGCCCGCCCAACTGCAGGGACGCGTGGAAGTAGTAAACGATCTGGGCCATGATCCGCGCCCAGTTGATCGAGTTCACGGCCACCAGGCGAGTGCCTTTGAGGAAGCTCTGGTCAGCGAAGCTGGCCTTGACCATTTCCTGGCAGTCGTCGAAGTTGCCTTCGATGGCGATGTTGTGGATGTTCTCGCCGAAGATGGTGGTCATCTGCCGACGCTGCACTTCGGACACGCGGTTGTGCGGGTGCAGGATGAAGATGTCGACGTTTTCGCAGTGCTTGCAGCCTTCGATGGCGGCCGAGCCGGTGTCGCCGGAAGTTGCACCGACGATCACCACGCGCTCACCGCGTTTTTCCAGCACGTAGTCGAGCAGACGCCCGAGCAGCTGCAGGGCGAAGTCCTTGAACGCCAGGGTCGGGCCGTGGAACAGTTCCAGAACCCACTCGTTGCCGTTCAACTGACGCAGCGGCGCCACGGCGCTGTGCGAAAACACGCCGTAGGTTTCTTCCAGGATCTTCTTGAAATCCGCATCGGGAATGCTGCCGGTCACGAACGGGCGCATCACCCGGAAAGCCAGTTCGTGATACGGCAGGCCGGCCCAGGAAGCGATTTCTTCCTGGGTGAAACGTGGCAGGTTTTCCGGGACGTACAGACCGCCGTCGGTGGCGAGACCGGCCAGCAGGACATCTTCGAAATTCAGGGCCGGTGCCTGGCCGCGGGTACTGATATAACGCATGACTGGCTCCAATAGACAGTGTTCGCAAACCCGGGCCCGCACGCGAGCCCGGTGAACGATAACGGCTTAGTTCAGGTGCTCGACGCGGATCCTTACAACCGGACTGACCACGCCCGCCAAGGCTTCCAGGGCAGCGATAGCATCATTCATGTGCTGTTCCAGCACACGGTGAGTCAGCAGGATCATCGGCACCAGGCCGTCATGCTCTTCGACTTCTTTTTGCATGATCGATTCGATGTTGATGCCGCGCTCCGACAGGATGCTCGCCACCTGGGCCAGTACGCCCGGGTGGTCCTTGGCTTGAATCCGCAGGTAGTAGGCACTTTCGCAAGCTTCGATCGGCAGGATCGGGTGGGCCGACAGCGAGTCCGGCTGGAAGGCCAGGTGCGGCACACGATTCTCCGGGTCGGAGGTCATGGCGCGAACCACGTCCACCAGGTCGGCGATCACCGACGATGCAGTCGGCTCCATGCCGGCACCAGCGCCATAGAACAGGGTCGAACCGGCGGCATCACCGTTGACCATCACAGCGTTCATCACACCATTGACGTTGGCGATCAGGCGATCGGCCGGAATCAGCGTCGGGTGCACGCGCAACTCGATACCCGCTGCAGTGCTACGGGCGACACCCAGGTGCTTGATGCGATAGCCCAGCGCTTCGGCGTAGTTCACGTCAGCGGTGGTCAGCTTGGTGATGCCTTCGGTGTAGGCCTTGTCGAATTGCAGCGGAATGCCGAACGCGATGGAGGCCAGGATCGTCAGCTTGTGGGCTGCATCGATGCCTTCGACGTCGAAAGTCGGATCGGCTTCGGCGTAACCCAGTGCCTGCGCCTCGGCGAGCACGTCTTCGAAGGTGCGACCCTTCTCGCGCATTTCCGTGAGGATGAAGTTGCCAGTGCCATTGATGATACCGGCGACCCAATTGATGCGGTTGGCCGAGAGGCCTTCACGGATGGCCTTGATCACCGGGATGCCACCGGCCACTGCTGCTTCGAACGCCACGATCACGCCTTTCTCGCGTGCCTTGGCGAAGATTTCGTTACCGTGAACGGCAATCAGTGCCTTGTTCGCGGTGACCACATGCTTGCCATTCTCGATGGCCTTGAGTACCAGCTCGCGGGCAAC
Organism: Pseudomonas sp. 65/3-MNA-CIBAN-0223; assembly: GCF_040310425.1. Lineage (NCBI taxonomy): Bacteria > Pseudomonadati > Pseudomonadota > Gammaproteobacteria > Pseudomonadales > Pseudomonadaceae > Pseudomonas > Pseudomonas sp. 65/3-MNA-CIBAN-0223. Next base: position 85,339 of record NZ_JBEOPV010000021.1, on the reverse strand, counting down.
GGTGTAGCCGCCCATCAGCTCTATGACGATGTCGATCTCAGGGTTCGTGGCCACTTCGAAGACATCGTTGGTAATCGCAATACCGGTCGTTTGGAACTGAGGCTTTGGCGTGCGCATGGCAATTTGTGCCACTTCGATCCCACGCCCGGCACGACGAGCAATTTCCTCGGCGTTGCGCTGAAGTACGTTGAAGGTACCGCCACCGACGGTTCCTAACCCACAGATGCCTACTTTGACCGGTTTCACTGTGAACTCCCCATAAAACGGCCGACGCAAGGTCGGCCGTGAAAACAACCGCATGCTCGCGGTTCTCTATTAATGGCCCGACGCAACTGCCGCCGGACCATGATCGTCAAAGGCTGACCGTGACGATGCGAATTTACTTCGCGCCCAGCGCCAGTTTGGCGACTTGTGGCGCAGGCTGGTAGCCCGGAATGACCTGGCCATCAGCCAAAACGATAGCCGGTGTACCGTTCACGCCGATCGACTGACCGAGCGCGAACTGCTTGGAAACCGGGTTCTCGCACTTGGCGGCCTTGATTTCCTTACCATCGACCATCTTGTCCATGGCCGCTTTCTTGTCCTTGGAGCACCAGACCGCCTGCAGCTGTTCGTCGCCCGGCGAGCCCAGGCCCTGGCGCGGGAACGCGACATAACGCACTTCGATGCCACGCTTGTTCAGCTCAGGCACTTCGGCGTGCAGCTTGTGGCAGTACGGGCAGGTGGTGTCGGTAAATACGGTGATGTGCGACTTGGTTTCGCCGATGGCCGGGTAGACCACGGTTTCAGCGACCGGAATGGCATTGACCAGCTTGGAGACGCCCAGGCGCTCGGTTTTTTCGGTCAGGTTGACCGGCTTGCCGTCCTTGAGCTGGAACAGGTAGCCCTGAACCACGTACTGGCCATCGGCGCTGGCATAGAGCACCCGGCTGCCCTGCAACCTGACTTCGTACAGGCCTGCCAGGGGGCTGGCGGAGATGCTTTCTACCGGAACCTCAAGCTGGAGGTTCTCCAGGCTTTTACGAATGGCTTTATCGGCCGCGTCATCGGCGACGGCGAAGGTGCTGACCAACGCAATGGCTGCGGCGGCGAAAATCTGGGTCAGACGCATGAGAACTCCTGAAGGCGGACAAATGGGACGATCAGAACGCCCGTGCCAAGGCACCGGGTCACAACCGCCCACCGTGCAAACCGGCAAAGCCTACCACATAAGGCTCGTGGGGCCGAATGCGCCTGACGCAAGACATTGCCGGGCCCTGTAGGAGCGAGCTTGCTCGCGATGGTCGTTAACGATAACGCACGCTCTCTGGTTCAACGCGGTGCTATTGAGACCATCGCGAGCAAGCTCGCTCCTACAGGATTTGCGTCAACCTCTGGGATGGTGTTTGGCGTGCAGGTCCTGCAGGCGGGCACGGGCGACGTGGGTGTAGATCTGGGTGGTCGACAGGTCGCTGTGACCGAGCAACATCTGCACCACCCGCAGGTCAGCACCGTGGTTGAGCAGGTGCGTAGCAAACGCGTGGCGCAGGGTGTGCGGCGACAGCGACTTGCCGATACCGGCCACCTTCGCCTGGTGCTTGATGCGATGCCAGAACGTCTGGCGGGTCATCTGCTCACCGCGCAGGCTGGGAAACAGCACATCACTGGGACGCCCGCCGAGCAACTCGCTTCGAGCGTCGCGCATGTAACGCTCGATCCAGACAATCGCCTCCTCCCCCATCGGCACCAGCCGCTCCTTGCTGCCCTTGCCCATCACCCGCAGCACGCCCTGGCGCAGGTTGACCTGCTCCAGGGTCAGGCTGATCAGCTCCGTTACCCGCAAGCCACAGGCATACAGCACCTCGAGCATGGCGCGGTCGCGCTGGCCGATGGCCTCGCTCAGGTCCGGCGCTTTCAACAGCGCCTCGACATCGGCCTCTGACAAGGATTTGGGCAATGGCCTGCCGAGTTGCGGCATGTCGATACGCAAGGTCGGGTCGACAGCGATCAACTTTTCCCGCAGCAAATAGCGATAAAAGCCACGCACTCCCGAGAGGAACCGCGCCGTGGACCGTGGCTTGTAGTTCTGCTCCAGGCGCCAGGCCAGGTGATCGAGGATCAACTCGCGGCCGGCGTTGATCAACTCCAGGCCCTTCTCCTGCAGCCAGCCGTTGAACAAGGCCAGGTCGCTGCGATACGCATCGCGCGTGTTGTCCGACAGGCCTTTCTCCAGCCACAACGCGTCGAGGAATTGGTCTATCAATGGATGTTCGATGGCGGGCATAAAGGCTCAGGTGACTGGAGAACTGTCGGCAAGTCTTTCATAGACTGCTGGGGGTTTATAGAACCTGATGTCAACGCGCTGCCTGGTCGATCGATTCGCGTGCAAGTCGGATGGCCGCATCTTACATTCCCACCAGTAAATCGCAGGCAACAAAAAAGCAGCCCGCAGGCTGCTTTTTTTGCATCGGAAGCTGGACTTAAGCCAGTTTTTCCTTGATGCGAGCTGCTTTACCGGACAGGTCACGCAGGTAGTACAGCTTGGCTTTACGTACGTCACCGCGACGTTTAACGGCCATGCTGTCGATTTGCGGGCTGTAGGTCTGGAAAGTACGCTCTACGCCAACACCGTTGGAGATTTTACGAACGGTGAAAGCACTGTTTACGCCGCGGTTACGCTTGGCGATTACAACACCTTCGAACGCTTGCAGACGCGAACGGTCGCCTTCCTTCACTTTCACCTGAACGACAATGGTGTCGCCCGGGGCAAAGGTAGGGATCTCTTTGGTCATCTGCTCTGCTTCGAGTGCAAGGATGATTTTGTTAGTCATGCTGTGCTCCTAAGGTAAATCAACGGACTTACCATCGATACGTTGTTAACTATCGTCCCGCTCGCGGATGTATTCCTCGAGCAGCTTCTTCTCTTCTCCAGAAAGCGAGCGGCTTTCCAGAAGATCGGCGCGTCGTTCAAAGGTCCTACCAAGGGACTGCTGTAAACGCCAACGCCGGATATGCGCGTGATTGCCACTTAGCAACACGTCGGGAACACGCTGATCCGCATACACCTCAGGTCGGGTGTAGTGCGGGCAATCCAGCAAACCATCCGTAAAGGAATCTTCCTCGGCGGAGTCCGCATGCCCTAAAGCTCCAGGCAGCAGTCGTGTAACCGCATCGATCAGGACCATCGCCGGCAGCTCGCCGCCAGACAGTACATAGTCGCCAATCGACCACTCTTCATCGACATGAGCCTCTATAAAACGCTCGTCAATGCCTTCATAGCGGCCGGCAATCAGGATCAATGCATCCAAATTCGCCAACTCGCGTACCGCCGACTGTGTCAGTTGACGGCCTTGGGGGGACAGGTAAATCACCTTCGCCGCCTCCCCGGCTGCTGCCTTGGCCTGAACCAGAGCATCTTCCAGGGGCTTGATCTTCATCACCATGCCCGGGCCACCGCCAAATGGGCGATCGTCCACAGTGTGATGTCGATCCGTCGTGTAGTCTCGCGGATTCCAACAGGTGAGCTGCAAGAGCCCCTGTTTCACCGCACGACTGGTGATGCCGTACTCGCTGATGGCGGAGAACATCTCGGGAAACAAACTGATCACTTCTACGCGCAAGTTAGCCACGCTTAGAAGTCCGCATCCCATTCCACCTTCATCTCGCCTGCGGCAAGGTCAACGGCCAACACGCATTGCTCCGTATAGGGCAACAGGCGTTCGCGATCGTCCAGGCTGCCAGCGCAAGGCTTGACCACCATTACATCATTGGCGCCGGTTTCCAGAAGATGATCGATCTTCCCGAGCAATTGCCCCAGTTGATCAATAACCTTCAGACCTTCGAGCTGGTACCAGTAGTACTCGCCGTCGGTCAATTCAGGGAACAGGTTGCGCGGCACACAGATCTCATAACCGGCCAGAAGACGAGCTTCTTCACGGTCATCAAGACCTTTGAGCTTTGCGACCAGGAACTTGTCGTTCCCGCGTCCACTGACCAGCTCAACCTGTTTCATATTGCCTTCGCGCTTGAGCGTCCAGGTTTTGTACTGCAACAGGTTTTCAGTCGGATCAGTAAAGGAATACACCTTCACTTCGCCGCGAACGCCATGAACAGAGTAGATCTTGCCGATAACGATCAAATCATCAGCAACAGCAGGCGTCGCGTTCATATTGCTCAGGCCGCAGCCTTAGCCGAGTCCTTCAGCAACTGAGCAACACGCTCAGAAGGCTGTGCACCAACGCTCAGCCAGTAGGCTACGCGCTCTTGGTTCACGGACAGACGGACTTCTTGACCACGAGCAACAGGGTTGAAGAAACCAACCTGTTCCTTGTGCGAACCGTCGCGCGGGTTGCGGCTGTCGGTTACGGTCAAGTGGTAAAACGGGCGCTTTTTGGAGCCGCCAAGGGCAAGACGGATTGTTAGCATGTGAACATCGTTCCTGTAGTCGGTGCTGCAAATCTAAAGGCACAGCGGGCATAGGTGCCCGAAAGGCCGCATATTCTAAGGAATATCCGGACTTTTGCAAATGTCTTTTTCCGGCGGCCTATCGGACGCCATGCAGATTTGCTATAGAGCCGTCGTTTAAAACGGCCAGTCAGCTCCCGCCAAGTGCGGGTTTGCTGTTGATCCCACATCGCTGTGGGCAGCGCAAGGGCAAGCCCTTGCGCAGATTCTTTACATCTTGGGCATGCCGCCGCCGGGCAACATACCGCCCATGCCGCGCATCATTTTGGCCATTCCGCCCTTGGCGGAGAATTTCTTCATCATCTTCTGCATCTGCTTGTGCTGCTTGATCAAGCGACCGATGTCCTGCACCTGGGTGCCGGAACCCATGGCGATCCGGCGCTTGCGCGAACCGCTGATCAGCTCAGGGTCGCGGCGCTCGGCCGGGGTCATGGAATTGATGATGGCTTCCATCTGCTTGAATTGCTTCTCTGCCGCGCCCTGGGCATTGCCCATCTGCGCCAGGTTCACACCGCCGATGTTCGGCAGCTTGTCCATGAGGCCGCCGAGGCCGCCCATGTTCTTCATCTGTTGCAGCTGATCGCGGAAGTCTTCGAGATCGAAGCCCTTGCCCTTCTTCAGCTTCTTGGCCAGCTTGTCGGCCTTGTCCTTGTCGAGGGTCTGTTCGGCCTGCTCGATCAGGCTGAGCACGTCGCCCATGCCAAGGATGCGTGAAGCAATACGCTCGGGGTGGAACGGCTCGAGCGCTTCGCTCTTCTCGCCCATACCGATGAACTTGATCGGCTTGCCGGTGATGGCGCGGACCGACAGTGCGGCACCGCCACGGGCGTCGCCGTCAACCTTGGTCAGGATAACGCCGGTCAGCGGCAATGCGTCGCCGAAGGCCTTGGCCGTATTGGCGGCGTCCTGGCCGGTCATGGCATCGACCACGAACAGGGTTTCAACCGGGTTGATCGCGGCGTGCAGCGCCTTGATCTCGCCCATCATCTCTTCGTCGATGTGCAGGCGACCGGCGGTATCGACGATGACCACATCAATGAACTTGAGCTTTGCTTCTTTAATAGCGGCTTGCGCGATCTCGACCGGCTTCTGGCTCAGGTCGGACGGGAAGAAGGTCACGCCCACTTCGCCGGCAAGCATTTCCAGCTGCTTGATCGCTGCCGGACGGTAAACGTCCGCAGACACGACCATCACCGACTTCTTCTTGCGCTCTTTAAGAAAGCGCGCAAGTTTACCGGCGGTAGTGGTTTTACCCGCACCCTGCAAACCGGCCATCAACACAACAGCAGGCGGCACGGCGCTCAGGTTCAAGTCTTCGTTGGCCGCGCCCATCAGGCTTTCGAGTTCGGCCTGGACGATCTTCACGAACGCCTGGCCCGGGGTCAGGCTGCGTGACACCTCGGTGCCGACGGCACGTTCCTTGACCGAATTGACGAAGTCCTTGACCACCGGCAAGGCCACGTCGGCCTCGAGCAGCGCCATACGCACTTCACGCAGGGTGTCCTTGATGTTGTCTTCGGTCAGCTTGGCCTTGCCGGTAACATGGCGCAGCGTCTGCGAGAGACGGTCGGTTAAGTTTTCAAACATTGCGCGATCCTTTCAGGCCCTGTGTAGACCGGGATAATGGCGGCCCAGACCGGAATAAACATGTGCTCGGCGAGCCTGCGGCGTGGGCAGGTCGCGGATTATAGCGAAGACTGCGTCTGGCGGACACCTCGCACTTTCGTGTGATGAGGGTTCTATGCCAAACTCAGCGCCTTTCGGGCTTGCCTAACAGGATTTATGCTCCCCTTGTCACCCAGCTTGCTAACTACCCTCGCCGCCGCCTGCCTCTATGCCGCTGCGACCATATATCAGGGCACTCGCCTGGCGTCCGGCGCCAAGGCGAACAAACGCCTGCTGGTCACGCTCGGCGTACTGGCCGTACTGGCCCACAGCGCCAGCCTGCTGACCCACCTGTTGACGCCGATCGGCCTGGGCCTGGATTTCTTCAGCGCCGCCAGCCTGATTGCTGCAGCGGTCATTGCCCTGACCCTGCTGGCCTGCTCGCGCATCCCGGTGGAGAACCTGCTGATCCTGCTGTTCCCGCTGGGCGCCGCCACGGTGCTGCTCGCGCAATTCGCCCCCGCCGGCACCGTGCAGATCATCGACGAAGCGCCGGGTATCCTGGCGCATATCCTGTTGTCGATCCTGGCGTACGGAATGTTCACCATCGCGGTGTTCCAGGCGTTGCTGCTGCTGGTCCAGGACCATCAGCTCAAGCACAAGCACCCCTCCGGCCTGATCAAGAACTTCCCGCCACTGCAAACCATGGAAAGCCTGCTGTTCGGCTTCCTCTGGGCCGGCTGGACGCTGCTGTCGCTGTCGCTGATTTCCGGCTGGCTGTTCGTCGAGAACCTGTTTGCCCAGCACCTGGTGCACAAGACCCTGCTGGCCTGCCTGGCCTGGATCGTGTTCAGCGTGCTGCTGTGGGGCCGCAATCGCCTCGGCTGGCGCGGACACAAGGCCATCCGCTGGACCCTGGCCGGCTTCTGCCTGCTGATGCTGGCCTACTTCGGCAGCAAGCTGGTTCGTGAATACATTCTGCACATCTGACGGGCGGCAATAATGGACGACTTGCCCATAGGGCCGATGCTCGCAGTGATCGCCCTGCTGATTTTGTGGTCGGGGCTGTTCACCGCCATTGAAGTCGCGCAGCAACACCTGCTGGCCCAGCGCACCGCTTCGCGCTCGAGCGACAAGCCCGTGGCCAGGCTGAGCTTCGCACTCAACAGCCTGATCCTTTGTAATACCCTGTGCCGCGCGCTGGTGATGGTGATCAGCACCCTGCTGGCGATCTTCACCTGGGCCGAGAATGGCCCTTGGGCAGCGTGCCTCGGCGCGGGCGCGATCCTGCTGGTGTTCGCCGAATACCTGCCGCGGACCCTCGCCGTGCGTTATCCAGATGCCGTCCTGAGCCTGGGCAACACCTTGCTCGGCGTGCCATTGAAAATCGTCTACCCATTCGCCTGGCTGCTCAATGGCCTCAGCCAATTGCTGATGCGCCCATTCGCCCGCAAAGTCAAAGTGGTGCAGCAGAGCGAAGACGAGTCCACCACGGATCGGCACGAAGACCAGGAACACCCGTCCTGCCGCCCGCACGTGCTGGCGGGCATCCATGCGCTGGATAACATCACGGTCAACGACATCCTGGTGCCACGCAGCGATGTCGACGGGATCAACCTCGACGACGATCTCCAGGAGATCATCGAGCAGCTGCGCAACAACCGGCGCACACGCCTGCCGGTGTTCCACAGCGATATCAACCAGGTTGAAGCGGTGCTCAATACCCGGCAGATCCGCCATCTGCTGGCCGATGCCAGCCTGACGATCGAAGCGCTGCTGGCGGCCTGTCACGAGCCCTATTTCGTGCCGGAGAGCACGCCGCTGCAGCTGCAACTGCTGAACTTCCACAAGCAACAGCGACGCTTGGGCATGGTGGTGGACGAATACGGCGAAGTGCTCGGCATCGTCACCCTGGAAGACATCCTCGAAGAAATCGTTGGCGAGTTTGAAAGCCAGCACAGCCTGGACAACCCCCACGTTCATCCACAGCCTGATGGCCGACTGATGATCGAAGGCGCCGCGTCGATTCGTGAGCTGAACAAGAGCCTGGGCTGGCACCTGCCCAGCGACGGGCCGAAGACGCTCAACGGCTTGGTAACCGAAGCCCTGGAGACCATTCCGGAGAGCTCGGTATGCCTGAAGATCGGCCGTTATCGGCTGGAGATTCTCGAGACCGAGGATAACCGCGTGACCCAGGTGCTGGTCTGGCACACCAGCTCGGTGCCTGCGGTCGTGGCCGTGCGCTAGATAACCAAAAAGATCGTCCGAAGGCTCGGGCCGCGATCGGACGATCTTTTTGCCTCTTGTTGAATCGTTAGCCACCTTCCTATAATCGAGCCGCTTACCCAAGCGCCGCCCCACCCCAGTGCTACCCGCACTCCGCGTTAAACCCACATCCCTGGGTGTTCAACCATAATAATTCGCTCCACTGGGGCACATGACTGTCAGGGATAAACGCATGACAACCAGCACGACTTACAGCGAAACCACGCCAGCACAACCCACCAACTCCGCCACCCGGGTGGCCACGGCGAGCTTTATCGGCACCGCCATCGAGTTCTACGACTTCTATGTCTATGCCACCGCTGCGGCGCTGGTGATCGGTCCGGTATTTTTCCCCCAGACCTCCGGCACTGCGCAAATGCTGTCGGCCTTCCTGACCTTCGGCATCGCCTTCCTGGCGAGGCCCCTGGGTTCGGCGCTGTTCGGCCATTTCGGCGACCGCATCGGGCGCAAATCGACCCTGGTGGCCTCGCTATTGCTGATGGGCGTGTGCACCACGCTGATCGGCGTACTCCCGGGCTACGCCAGCATCGGCGCCTGGGCGCCCATCCTGCTCTGCGTCCTGCGCTTCGGCCAGGGCCTGGGGCTTGGCGGCGAATGGGGCGGCGCAGCACTGCTGGCGACGGAAAATGCGCCCAAAGGCAAACGAGCCTGGTTCGGCATGTTTCCCCAACTGGGGCCTTCGATCGGTTTCCTCGCTGCCAACGGCCTGTTCCTGACCCTGGCGATGACCCTGAGCGACGAGCAGTTCCGCTCGTGGGGCTGGCGGATTCCCTTCCTGCTGAGTGCGGCACTGGTCATGGTGGGCCTGTATGTACGCCTCAAACTCCACGAAACCCCGGTGTTTGCCAATGCCATGGCGCGCCAGGAACGGGTGAAAATCCCCCTGGTGGAGCTGTTCAGCCAGTACTGGGCGCCGATGTTGCTGGGTGCCGGTTCGATGGTGGTCTGCTACGCGCTGTTCTACATCTCGACCGTGTTTTCGCTGAGCTATGGCGTATCGACACTGGGCTACACCCGCGAAACCTTCCTTGCCCTGCTGTGCTTCGCCGTACTGTTCATGGCAGCCGCGACGCCGCTCTCTGCCTTGGCCAGCGACCGCTACGGGCGTAAACCGGTGTTGATTGTCGGCGGCGTGCTGGCGATTTTGTCGGGGTTTCTGATGGAACCGCTGCTGACCCAGGGTTCGACCTGGGGCGTTGCGCTGTTCCTGTGCATCGAGCTGTTTCTGATGGGCGTGACTTTTGCGCCGATGGGGGCGCTGTTGCCCGAGCTGTTTCCGACCCATGTGCGCTACACCGGCGCGTCGGCGGCCTACAACCTGGGCGGCATCGTCGGAGCCTCGGCGGCGCCGTTCTTCGCGCAGAAGCTGGTGGCGATGGGCGGGCTGAGTTATGTCGGGGGGTATGTGTCGGGGGCGGCGGTGTTAAGCCTGATTGCGGTGCTGTGCTTGAAGGAAACGCGGGATAACGATTTGAATCGGGTGGCCTGATAGACCGCCATCGCGAGCAAGCTCGCTCCCACAGGATTTCGGGTTGTCCACAAATTGTGTGTACGACCCCAATCCCATGTAGGAGCGGGCTTGCCCGCGAATGCCGCGCCTCGGTTTAGAGCTCTACTACGACGGCCTGGGAAGCACGGGTAGCCTTCGCCCGAGCCGCTTCAATCGACTCATCCCGCGCCAGCGCCACGCCCATGCGGCGCTGGCCGTTGACCTCAGGCTTGCCGAACAACCGCAACGCCGTATCCGGCTCGCTCAGCGCAGCGCCAAGATTGGCGAACGCCGTCTGGGTCGACTGCCCTTCCACCAGGATCACCGCCGAAGCCGAAGGCCCGAACTGACGGATCAACGGGATCGGCAGGCCAAGAATGGCCCGGGCGTGCAGCGCGAACTGCGACAGGTCCTGGGAAATCAGAGTCACAAGGCCCGTGTCGTGTGGACGCGGCGACACTTCGCTGAACCACACCTGGTCGCCCTTGATGAACAACTCGACGCCAAACAGGCCGCGGCCACCCAAGGCTTCGGTCACGGCTTTGGCGACACGCTCGGACTCCGCCAACGCGATCGGGCTCATGACCTGTGGCTGCCAGGACTCCTGGTAATCGCCCTTCTCCTGGCGATGCCCCACCGGAGCACAGAACGTGGTGCCGCCGATGTGGCGCACGGTGAGCAAGGTGATTTCGTAGTCGAAATCGATGAAGCCCTCGACGATCACTCGCCCCTTGCCGGCACGGCCGCCTTCTTGCGCGTAGTCCCACGCGGTCTTCACGTCATCGACGCTGCGCAGCAGGCTTTGGCCCTTGCCTGACGAGCTCATCACTGGCTTGACCACACACGGGAAGCCGAGGTCTTCGACCGCCTTGCTGTAATCCTCGAAAGTGTCGGCGAAGTGGTACGGCGAAGTGGGCAGGTCCAGCTCTTCAGCTGCCAGGCGGCGAATGCCTTCGCGGTTCATGGTCAGCTGCGCGGCACGCGCGGTAGGGATCACGGTGAAACCTTCGGCTTCCAGTTCGACCAGGGTGGCGGTCGCGATGGCTTCGATTTCCGGCACGATGAAGTGCGGTTTTTCTGCTTCGATGACCGCACGCAGGGCGGCACCGTCGAGCATATTGATCACGTGGCTGCGATGCGCCACTTGCATGGCCGGTGCGTTGGCATAACGGTCCACGGCGATCACTTCAACGCCCAGGCGTTGCAGCTCGATCACCACTTCCTTGCCCAACTCGCCACAGCCACACAGCAATACGCGGGTCGCGGTCGGCGACAATGGAGTTCCGATACGGGTCATCTCAAGTCCTCAAAGAAGCGGATCATCGAGGGAGGCAGCGCCTGGCGCGCTTCCCATGGGGAGAAAGCGCGGCATTTTACATGAACCTGCGGTTTTGGCTTCAGCTGGCGACAGCCTGTTTGCGCAGGCGCCAGGCCATGATCAACCAGACGGCCGTCACGCCCGCGAACTTCGAGGCCATGGCGGTGAGGATCACGGCTGGGGTGAACGCGTCGATCATGCCAAAGAAGATGAACGTATCAAGGGGGATGCTCAGCGCCGAACTTATCCACAGGCGATCGTGCAGCGGGCGCCTGGTGATGCTGAACACCAGCCAGTCAATGCACTCGGAGACCGCGAACGCCGTGGCACTGGCGAGAGCGATGGATGGATCGGAGGTGACATAGGACAACACCAGCGCGGCCAGCATGGCGATGATTGCGCCGTGCCCAAAGCGCGTTTGCACCATGTCGCGCAGCACGAATACCAGGCCACCCCAGGCCGACCAGATGATGTCCAGGTGCGGGGCGGTGGAAAAGGCGTAATTGATCAGCACGACGCTGCTGATGTAGGCGATCAAAAAAAGCATGGGACGAAAAGACACCTGTAGGAGCGAGCTTGCTCGCGAAGGACGTTAACGATTACGCGTAAAATCAGGTACCCCGCAGCGCCCTCAGGTTTTCGCGAGCAAGCTCGCTCCTACAAGGGGCGCGATGAATGTCCGGAGTTACTTGCCAAGCATCCACACCAGCCCGCTGGACTTCGCCCTTTCATGGCAAAGCCCCAAAACCTTGCGCCGCTCGTCATTATCCATCCGGCTCCAGCGCGTGATCTCCTCGACCGTGCGCTGGCAACCGGTGCAGAGGTCATCGTCATCCAGCGCACAGACATTCACGCACGGTGAGCGAACCGGTGGTTCTGCAGTGGTCATTCTTCCTGCTCAGCCAGGTCGCGGGCATAGCGCTGGGCGTTGTGCACGTAATGAGCAGCGCTGGCCTCGAGCATTTTCTTTTGCTGTTCGGTCAACTCGCGCACCACTTTTCCCGGCGAGCCCATCACCAGGGAGCCATCGGGAATTTCCTTGCCCTCGCCGATCAGCGAATTGGCACCGATGATGCAGTTTTTACCGATTTTCGCGCCGTTGAGAATCACCGCATTAATGCCGATCAAACTGTAATCCCCGACCGTGCAGCCATGCAGCATGGCATTGTGGCCAATAGTCACGCCGGTACCGATGGTCAACGGGTAGCCCATGTCGGTGTGCATCACCGTACCGTCCTGGACGTTGCTGTTCTTGCCGATCAGGATCAATTCATTGTCGCCACGCAGCACCGCGTTGAACCAGACGTTGGCGCCCTCTTCCAGTTTGACCTTGCCCACCAGCACGGCGTTGGGGGCTACCCAGCTCTGCGGGTGGGTTTCGACTCGGGCGTCGCCCAGGCGGTATTTCATCTTGTTGTCCTCAGGGCCAGGCCGGCTCGGGTATTGCCATACGAATGATGGCTTCAGGTATTGATAAAGCTTTTGGGCGGCTGGTGCAGGCTGATTTTCGCGTCATACAGCAGGTTGATCAACTCGACGATCATGATCGCCGTCAGGCCCCATATCTTGTACTCGCCGTAACGATAGCTCGGCACATACCAGCTGCGGCCCTGATAATCGATGCGGTGGGTGTGTTCGCGCGGATCCTCGCGAAAAAACTCCAGCGGTACACTGAACACTGCCGCGATCTCGGCATCGTTGGCCCGATACTCGACAAAATCCGGTATCACCCCGACATAAGGCGTGACCTTGATGCCATGCAGCGAGATCAGCGGGCTCAGAGGCCCGATCACCTCGACCAGCCCGGGCGGCAGGCCAATCTCTTCATCGGCTTCGCGCAGGGCGGTGAAAATCAGGTCCGGGTCTTCAGGGTCGCGGCGGCCTCCGGGAAACGCCACTTCGCCGCCATGGGTCGAGAGCCCGCTGGCGCGCAGGGTCAGAACCAGTTCCGGTTCGTCACTGCGGGTGATGGGCACCAATACGGCGGCCTCGGGAAAACGTTTGTCGGTTTCCAGGGTTCGCGGCGTGTGGTTGCTTACCCGATGCAGTAGCTCGTCCAGCATGAGTGATCTCGATCTGTGCCTTACCCTGCATCATGCACCAATCACACCGACCGCCCAAGCCCCGAACGGCCGTCTGTCGCGAAACGACAACTTGCCGACCGACACCGCCGCACGCCAAGATAGGCACAGCATTCAGGAACCCAAGCATGAAATTTTGCAGCCAGTGCGGCAACCCGGTGACACAACGCATTCCCGAGGGCGATTCGCGCCTGCGGTTTGTCTGTGACAGCTGTCACACCATCCACTACCAGAACCCCAACATCGTCGCCGGCTGCGTGGCCACCTGGGGCTCGAAGGTATTGTTGTGCCGACGGGCCATCGAGCCGCGACTGGGCTACTGGACCCTGCCCGCCGGGTTCATGGAGAACGGCGAGACCATCGAACAGGCCGCCATTCGCGAAACCGCCGAAGAAGCCTGTGCCAGGGTCCGCGACCTCTGCATCTATACACTGATCGACGTGCCGCACATCAGCCAGGTGCATGTGTTCTACCGCGCCGAACTGGTGGACCTGGATTTCGCAGCAGGGATAGAAAGCCTCGAAGTCCAGCTTTTTGAAGAAGCGGACATCCCTTGGTCCGACCTGGCTTTCCGCACGGTGGGGCGTACTTTAGAATACTTCTTCGCTGACCGGCGGTCGGAGGTCTACCCCGTGCGGTCGGAATCGATTCCGCCGTTGGCCCAGCCGGTTATTGTTTGATTCGGAATGTGAAATTTTTTGCAAAAGCAAAAGATCGTCCGCCTGCGGCTCAAGCCTGAGGCAACACCTACAATTAGATAGTCGCAACACCTCTTAGGGATATCGTTTTAATGCGCTGGTTGCTTGCCCTGTTCTGCCTGTCGTTCATTGCCGTGTCCCAGGCTTCCACCGTGGTGACCCTGGATGGCAAACCGATCGAAAAAGTGTTGGTGCTTAAATCCGCTCATCAATTGCAATTGATTGCCGACGGCCAGGCGCTGCGAACCTACCGCATTTCCCTGGGCAAGCAACCCAAGGGCGCCAAGCTGATGGAAGGCGACAAGCGCACCCCGGAAGGCTTCTACTGGGTGGACTGGCGCAAGGTCAGCGACCGCTTTAACCTGGCCATGCACATCTCCTACCCGAATGCGGCCGACTCTGCGCGCTCGCTGCGCGAAGGCGTACCAGCGGGGGGCATGATCATGATCCACGGCACGCCCGATTCCTACGACTACCCGGAGAACCTGTTTCATACCCTGGACTGGACCGACGGCTGCATCGCCATGCGCAATATGGACATGCGAGAAGTGTGGGGCCTGGTGCCGGATGGAACGATGATCGAGATTCGTCCGTAACGGCCCATTGCAACCCGGACCTGGAGACTGCAAAGCACGCCAGTTCGATTGCGCGGTGTTTAAACCGCCAGCAATCATTAGGACAATCAGGGCTGATCCAAGCAATTAAATCTCGCTAAAGGCTTGCCCAAGAGTATTTCTCTCAATTTTTTTCGACCGCTTGCCAACCTTCACCCTCGCGGTTAGGGTTGAAGGCATGAAAACCTCTCACACCCTCATTCAGCTTCGCCAGCACCGCAGTCTGTGCCTTGTCAGTGCACGACTGCCGGGCTGAACCGCGGTGCCTCGTCCTACGCTTCATCCCCAGAACTTTTGATCCACCGGCAGGCCGCCTTTTTTCGGCCCCTACAACAAGGATTTCCCGATGAGCATGCTCAAAGACCCGTCTTCGAAGTACCGCGCGTTTCCGACCATCGACATCCCGGACCGCACCTGGCCGTCGAAGACCATCACCGCGGCGCCGATCTGGTGCAGCTCGGACCTGCGCGACGGTAACCAGTCGCTGATCGAGCCTATGGACGCGGTTAAAAAGCTGCGCTTCTGGAAAACCCTGGTGCAGGTCGGCGTGAAAGAAATCGAAGCCTCCTTCCCGGCCGCTTCGCAAACCGACTTCGACTTCGTGCGCACCTTGATCGAAGGCAACCACATCCCGGACGACACCACCATCCAGGTGTTGACCCAGGGCCGTGAAGACCTGATCGAGCGCACCTTCGAATCTTTGCGCGGGGCGAAAAAAGCCATCGTTCACCTGTACAACGCGACTTCGCCGTCTTTCCGTCGCATCGTGTTCAACCAGGACAAGGACGGCATCAAGGAAATCGCCGTCAGCGCGGCCAAGCTGTTCGTTAAATACGCCGCCCAGCAGCCGGACACCGAGTGGACCTTCGAATACTCGCCGGAAACCTTCAGCGCCACTGAGCTGGAGTTTGCCAAGGACGTCTGTGACGCCGTGATCGAGGTCTGGAACCCGACGCCCGAGCACAAGATGATCCTCAACTTGCCGGCCACCGTCGAATGCGCCACCCCGAACATCTATGCCGACCAGATCGAATGGTTCGGCCGTCACATCAACCGTCGTGACAGCGTGATCATCAGCCTGCACACCCACAACGACCGCGGCACCGGCGTTGCCGCTACCGAACTGGGCCTGATGGCCGGCGCGGATCGCGTCGAAGGCTGCCTGTTCGGCAATGGCGAGCGCACCGGTAACGTCGACCTCGTGACCGTGGCACTGAACCTCTACACCCAGGGCATACACCCTGAGCTCGACTTCTCGGACATCGACGGCGTGCGCAAGGTCGTCGAGGAATGCAACCAGATCCAGGTGCACCCGCGTCACCCGTACGTCGGCGATCTGGTCCACACCGCGTTCTCCGGCTCGCACCAGGACGCTATCCGCAAGGGCTTTGCCCAGCAGAAACAAGGCACCCTGTGGGAAGTGCCGTACTTGCCGATCGATCCGGCCGACATTGGTCGCAGCTATGAGGCGGTGATCCGCGTCAACAGCCAGTCGGGCAAAGGCGGTATCGCCTACCTGCTGGAACAGGAATACGACATCAGCTTGCCGCGTCGCATGCAGATCGAGTTCAGCCAGGTTGTCCAGGCCGAAACCGACCGCGTTGGCCTGGAGATGACCGCACCACAGATCTACGCCTTGCTGCAGCGTGAATACCTGCAAGCCAACACCCCTTATGCGCTGGTCAGCCATCGCCTGCAGGAAGAGAACGGCAACAGCTCGGTGGAAGTCGAAGTGTCGAGCAAAGGCCAGGGTGAAAACAACCTGCGCTGGAACGGCAAGGGCAACGGCGCCCTGGAAGCCCTGGTGGCCGGCTTGCCGATTCCGGTGGAAATCATGGACTACAACGAACACGCGATCGGCGCGGGCACCCATGCCAAGGCAGCGGCCTACATCGAACTGCGAGTCAATGGTGAGCGTGCTGTGCACGGTGTGGGTATCGACGAGAACATCACCACCGCCAGCTTCAAGGCCCTGTTCAGCGCGCTGAACCGCTCGCTGAGCCAGCCGGAAGCGAAAGCGGCGTAAGGCTTTGGCTGTAATGCAAAAGGCCCCTGGGTGAGAACCTGGGGGCCTTTTTGTTTGTGCTGTTTGAAGATCAAGAGATCGCAGCCTTCGGCAGCTCCTACCTTGCAATGCGGTCCCCTGTAGGACCTGCCGAAGGCTGCGATCTTTTCGGGCCTATCCTGCCCTGGAATGCGGTCCCCCGTAGGAGCTGCCGAAGGCTGCGATCTTTTCCGGTCTCAGGTGAACTCGAACGTATCCGCATCCAGATTCGCTGGAAACCGCGTGCGGTACGCCGCAAGCTCCGCCGCATCCAGCACCACCTGAAACACTCCATCGGCCTCCCCCGCGCCCAGCAACGTCTCACCCTGGAAATCCAGCACCTGGCTGTCCCCGGTGTAGGCAAAGCCTTTGCCATCGGTGCCCACGCGATTCACCGCCGCGACATAACACAGGTTTTCAATCGCCCGCGCCGGCAGCAAGCGGTTCCAGTGCTGGCGCCGTGCACCAGGCCAGTTTGCGGTGTACAGCAACAGGTCGGTGTCCTGCGCGTCACGGCTCCAGACCGGGAATCGCAGGTCGTAACAAATCAGCGGCCGCACCCGCCAGCCTTTCAATTCGAACTGCACCTGGCGCTCGCCCGGGGTGTAGTGGTTGTGCTCACCCGCCATGCGAAACAGATGGCGCTTGTCGTAGTGCAGTACCTCGCCGTCCGGGCGCGCCCATAACAGGCGATTGCGATGGCTGCCATCACTGGCTTGCACGATGACACTGCCGGTAATCACCGCGTCGAACTTCGCCGCCTGCAGCCGCAACCATTTGCTGGTGGGGCCGTTCTCCGGCTCGGCCAGGGTCTGGGATTCCATGGAGAAACCGGTGGTGAACATTTCCGGCAGGATGATCAGGTCGGCGCCCCGCGCCTGCTCCAGCAATTGCTCGAAGTGCTCCAGGTTGGCCTGGCGATCATGCCAGGCGAGCGTGGTCTGGATCAACGCGATGGTCAGGTTCGGCAAGGCACTCAGATCACGCATAGTTTTTCCGCTGCTTCACGCAGGGTCTCCTCGCGTTTGGCGAAGCACAGGCGTATCAGGCGCTGGCCTGCAGGCGGGCTCTGGTAGAACACCGAGATCGGGATACTGGCCACGCCGTGTTCGCGAGTCATCCAAAGCGCCATGTCGACGTCATTGAGGTCCGGGCGAATCTGCGAATAGTCGACCAGCTGGAAATAAGTGCCCGCGACCCGTTTGAAGCTCAAGCGCGAGGGCGCCAGCAAATCGCAGAACAGGTCGCGCTTGGCCTGATAGAACGCCGGCAGCTCCTCGACATGCTCAGGGTGCTCGGCCATGAAGTCGGCCAGGGCAAACTGCAGCGGAGTGACGCCGCAAAAGCTGACGTACTGGTGAACCTTGCGCATTTCCGCGGTGAGGGCCGGTGGAGCGACCACGTAGCCGGTTTTCCAACCGGTGACGTGATAGGTCTTGCCGAAGGAGCTGATCACGAAGGCGCGCGGGTACAGCTCTTCATGCGCCAGCACGCTGACATGGGGCACGCCGTCGAACACCAGGTGCTCGTAGACCTCGTCGCTGATCAGGTAGATATCACGATCACGGATCAATTGAGCCAGTTGATCCAGCTCGGCGCGACTGATCAGTGCGCCGCTCGGATTGTGCGGGGTGTTGAGCACGATCATCCGCGTACGCGGCGTAATGGCTTGAGCGAGTTTCTGGAAGTCGATGGCGAAATCATCCAGGCCCAGCTGCACGTGCACACAACGACCGCCGGCCAGCTCGACCGACGGTCCATAACTGTCGTAGCACGGGTCGAATACGATGACTTCGTCGCCGCTGTTGATAACCGCCTGGATCGCGCAGAAGATCGCCTGGGTGGCGCCCGGGGTAATCGTCACCTCATTGTCGGCATCGACGTTGATACCGTAGCTGCGCGCGATCTTGGTGGCGACCTGCTGGCGCAAGGCCGGCAGGCCGGTCATTGGCGAATACTGGTTGTGGCCCTGGGCGATGTGCCGGCCTACCGCGTCGCACAGCGCCTGCGGGGCATCGAAATCGGGAAAACCCTGGGACAGGTTCAACGCGCCGGTTTGCGCCGCGAGCTGCGACATCTGAGTGAAGATAGTGATGCCGACATTCGGCAGCTTACTGGTGATCATCGGTGGTTCCCTGCTCTGCACCCGGCTCTAACGGCGGCGCGGGAGAGCCCGAGGATAGCCCATACGGCGCCCATAAAAAAAGGGCGCCCTGGCGAGCACCCTCTTTATCGCCGAACCCTGTAGGAGCTGCCGCAGGCTGCGATCTTTTGATCTTATCTTCAAAGCAAAATCAAAAGATCGCAGGCTTCGCCAGCTCCTACAGAAGCGGTTGAGCATTCCCACGCGATGGTGGTAATGGCCATCTCAATCAGCGCTTGTCGCGGCGCTTCTTGTCGGCCTTCTTGTGGTGCGACATCATCCGGCGTTTCTTGTTGACCTGGCGGTCAGTGAGCGAGTTCTTGTTACCTTCGTACGGGTTCTCGCCGCCTTTGAACTCGATGCGGATCGGCGTACCGACCAGCTTCAGGACACGGCGATAAGTGTTTTCCAGGTAACGAACGTAAGACTTCGGCACCTTTTCGATCTGATTACCGTGGATCACGATGATCGGCGGGTTGGCACCACCCAAGTGGGCATAGCGCAGCTTGATCCGGCGGTTGTTGACCATCGGTGGCGCGTGTTCGCCGACCGCATCTTCCAGGATCTGGGTGAGGCGGTTGGTCGGCCAGCGGGTAACCGCGGACTTGAACGAGTTCTGTACGGAAGCGTAGAGGTTACCCACGCCGGTGCCGTGCAGCGCCGAGATGAAGTGGATGTCGGCGTAGTCAACGAAGAACAGTCGACGTTGCAGCTCGATCTTCACGAAGTCGCGCTCGCTCGGCGTCATGCCGTCCCACTTGTTGATCGCGATAACCAGCGCACGACCCGACTCGATGGCAAAGCCCAGCAGGTTCAGGTCGTGATCTACCACGCCTTCGCGGGCGTCCATGACGAAGATCACCACGTTGGCGTCTTTGATCGCCTGCAGGGTTTTCACCACGGAGAATTTTTCAACTTCTTCGTGGATCTTGCCGCGCTTGCGCACACCCGCGGTGTCAATCAGCGTGTACTTCTCGTCGTTGCGCTCGAACGGGATGTAGATACTGTCGCGAGTGGTACCCGGCTGGTCATAGACGATTACCCGGTCTTCACCGAGCATGCGGTTGACCAGGGTCGACTTGCCGACGTTTGGACGGCCGATGATAGCGATCTTGATCCCGTCTTTTTCGCTTGGGCCAGGAATGCGCTTGGCTTCCTCACCTTCGGCAACGATCTCTTCTTCGCCGTCTTCCGGCTCTTCCTCGTCTCTCGGGAAGTCGCTGAGGGCGATTTCCAGCATCTGGGTGATGCCACGACCATGGGCGCCAGCGATCGGGATCGCGTGACCCATGCCCAACGGGGCGAATTCGGCGCGGGCCATTTCCGGGTCGATGTTGTCGACCTTGTTGGCAACCACGTAGGAGCGCTTGTTACGTTTGCGCAAATGCTCGGCGATCATCTGGTCGGCGGCGGTGAAACCGGCCTTGGCATCTACCAGGAACAACACCACATCCGCTTCTTCAATGGCCAGCAGCGACTGCTCGGCCATTTTTTCGTCCATACCGTGCTCGTCACCGGAGATACCGCCGGTGTCGACCAGAATGTAGGAACGCCCTTGCCATTTGGCCTCACCGTATTGGCGATCACGGGTCAGACCGGACAAGTCGCCGACGATGGCGTCACGAGTCCTGGTCAGGCGGTTGAACAAGGTGGACTTGCCGACATTGGGTCGGCCCACCAGGGCGATTACGGGAACCATGCGGCTCTCCACTTCGTTATTTCAGAAAATACAAAAGCCGCTGCTAGGCAGCGGCTGGTGCTCGGGGCAATCACTGCGTGCTTTCCTGTAGGAGCGAGCCTGCTCGCGAAAAACGCCAAGACACTGCGTTTACCCAAGAAGCCAACGTTATCGTTGACGTCCTTCGCGAGCGAGCTCGCTCCTACAGTTTGCGAACGGTGAAGCCGCTTGGGGGTTAAACCCCAAGCATAGTTCTTACTTGATGGTCAGGGCTTCCAGTTTGCCGCTGTTGCCATACACATAAATCATGTCACCCACCACCAGCGGTCGGGCACGCAGGCCGTCGCTGTCGATGCGCTCGCGGCCGACGAAGCGACCGTCCACCTGGCTCAGCAGGTGCAGGTAGCCTTCGAGGTCGCCGACAGCCACGTAGCTGGAGAACACTTCCGGAGCCGACAGTTGACGACGAGCCAGCGAATCGTTGGTCCACAAGGCTGTGGTGGTACGTTCGTCGACGCCTTCAACGGTGCCCGACGACAGGCTCACGTAGACGCTGCCAAAACCCTGGGCGACACCGGCATAGCTGGAAGCATCACGCTGCCAGAGCTGACGACCGCTTTCCAGGTCCAGTGCCGCAACGCGACCCTGGTAGCTGGCCACGTACAGCGTACCGCCGGACAGCAGCAAGCCGCCGTCGATGTCGACCACACGCTCCAGCTCCGAACGACCCTGTGGAATGGCAACGCGTTGTTCCCAGACCGGCACGCCGTTGGAGATGTCCAAAGCCACCACTTTACCGGTCGACAGGCCAGCCACCGCGAGGCGGTTGGTCACGATCGGAGCACTGGTACCGCGAAGGGTCAGGACCGCCGGAGTGCTGTCATACAACCAGCGCTGGTTGCCGGTGGCAGCATCCAGGCCGATCAGACGATCATCCTGAGTCTGAACCACCACCACATCACCATTGCTGGCAGGCGGTGCGAGGACTTCGCTGGACACGCGAGCGCGCCATTTCTCTTCACCGCTGCTGGCATCCAGGGCAACGATTTCGCCCTTGAGCGTACCGATCATGACCAACCCGTAACCCACGCCAACGGCGCCGGAAACTGGCAGCTCAAGATCTTTTTCCCATTTGACGTCGCCATTGCTGCGATCCATCGACATCACCACACCGGTGACGTCGGCGGCATAGATGGTGTCGCCATCGATCGCCGGGACCAGCATGTTATAGGTTTCGCCCTGACCGTCACCGATCGAACGACTCCACTGCTTCTGCAGAACCACTTCTTCTTTGAAGTCGGTCAACTCGGCCGGTGGCAATTCCTTTTTGCTGTTGCTGCTGCAACCCGCGGCCAAAATGGCCAGGGCCAGCAATGCTGCATGTTTCCAACGGATCACGTCACGCATCCCCTTTGGCCAGGTCGTCCAGCTTGATTTGTAGGCCACCTACTGCCGCTTCGTCCGACAGTGCCGCCTTGGCTTTTTGATACGCCGTGTTTGCTTCATCGGTACGACCCAGTTTCACCAGCAGGTCGCCCTTGAGCTCTTCGCGGGTGGCCAGGAATGCAGTGTCAGCGTCGCCTTCGAGCAGTTTCAGGGCTTCATCAGCCTTGTCCTGCGCGCCCAGAACCTGCGCCAGGCGCTGACGGGCGATTTCGCCCAGTGCCGGGTTGGCCGGTTTGGCAATGATCGCCTTGAGTTCAGTGGCTGCGTCATCCAGCTTGCCGCTGTCGACTGCGACCTTGGCCACGAACAGGCTGCCGTACTGCGCGTACGCGGTGCCGCCGAACTCGCTGTTGAGCTTGCCGGCCAGGTCCGAAACACGCGCGGCATCAGGCTTGCCGTCAGGGGTCAGCGTGGTTTCGAGCAATTGCTGATAGAGAATCGAGGCACTTTGTGCCTGATTGCCCTGATACTTCTGAAAGGCCTGCCAGCCGAACACGATGACCAGCGCCAACAGGCCGCCAGTAACCAGGGGCTTGCCGTTGCGTGTCCACCAATCCTTCAAATCCGCCAGGTTTTCGTCTTCGGTACTCGACACCCCAATACTCCTTAATCGCTAAATCGGCTGTTTATGACAGCTTCAACCCTGCACGACGCAGGTGGCCAGGTGTGCAGCAAGCGCATCCCAGGCAATGCTTTGTTGTTCGCCCTGGCCACGCAGGGGTTTGAAACCTACCACTTGCTGGGCCATTTCGTCGTCGCCGAGGATCAGCGCATACAACGCACCGCTCTTGTCGGCCTTCTTGAACTGGCTTTTGAAGCTACCGGCGCCGGCATTGACTTGCAGGCGCAGGTTAGGCAATTGATCACGCACTCGCTCGGCCAGGGTCAGCCCGGCCAATTCGGCGGCTTCGCCGAACGCGCAGAGGTAGACGTCGACCTGACGGGAAATCTCGGCCGGGATCTGCTCCAGGGTTTCCAACAGCAGCACCAGGCGCTCGATGCCCATGGCGAAACCCACGCCGGCAGTCGGCTTGCCGCCCATCTGCTCGACCAGGCCATCGTAACGACCACCGGCACACACGGTGCCTTGGGCGCCGAGCTTGTCGGTGACCCATTCGAAAACGGTCTTGCTGTAGTAATCCAGCCCGCGAACCAGCTTCGGGTTGATCACATAAGGAATACCGGCAGCATCCAGGCGAGCCTTGAGGCCCTCGAAGTGCACGCGGGACTCCTCGTCGAGGTAGTCGGCCATTTTCGGCGCATCGACCAGCACGGCTTGAGTGTCGGCGTTCTTGGTGTCCAGCACGCGCAACGGGTTGGTCTTCAGACGGCGTTGGCTGTCTTCGTCCAGCTGGTCCAGGCGCGCCGACAGATACTCGACCAGCGCCTCGCGGTAACGACCACGAGACTCGGCGGTGCCCAGGCTATTGAGTTCAAGCTTGACCGCGTCACGAATCCCCAGCTCGCCCCACAGGCGCCAGGTCAGCACGATCAGCTCGGCGTCGATGTCCGGCCCGTCGAGGTTGAACACTTCGACACCGATCTGGTGGAACTGGCGATAACGGCCTTTCTGCGGGCGCTCGTGGCGGAACATCGGGCCGATGTACCAGAGTTTCTGCACCTGGCCACCACCGGTGATACCGTGCTCCAGCACCGCACGCACGCAGGCCGCCGTACCTTCGGGGCGCAGGGTCAGGGAGTCGCCGTTGCGGTCGTCGAAGGTGTACATCTCTTTTTCGACGATGTCGGTCACTTCGCCGATGGAACGCTTGAACAGCTCGGTGAATTCGACGATCGGCATGCGGATCTGCTTGTAACCGTAGTTATCCAGCAGGCGCGAGACGGTGCCTTCGAAATGACGCCACAGGGGAGTCTGTTCGGGCAGGATGTCGTTCATGCCACGTATGGCTTGCAGAGACTTGCTCACTATAAATCCTTAAATTCGTTCGGCTCTTCAGTCGGCTCAGCCGCGCGCGATAACCGCTGCGTCAGCTTCGACCTTCTCGGCCGCTTTCTGGCGGATCAAGCGTTCAAGCTCATCCACCAGATTGTCATTCGTCAGTTTCTGCGACGGCTTGCCGTCGATGTAAATCAGGTTCGGTGTACCGCCGGTCAAGCCGATATGGGCTTCCTTGGCTTCACCGGGGCCGTTGACCACACAACCGATCACCGCGACATCCAGCGGCACCAGCAGGTCTTCAAGGCGCCCTTCCAGCTCGTTCATGGTCTTGACCACGTCGAAGTTCTGCCGCGAGCAGCTCGGGCAGGCGATGAAGTTGATGCCCCGTGAACGCAAGTGCAGGGATTTGAGAATGTCGTAACCGACTTTCACTTCCTCGACCGGATCAGCCGCCAACGAGATGCGAATAGTATCGCCAATCCCTTCGGCGAGCAGCATACCGAGGCCCACGGCGGATTTCACCGTGCCTGAACGCAAACCACCGGCTTCGGTGATGCCCAGGTGCAACGGCTGGACGATTTCCTTGGCCAGCAAACGGTAGGCTTCGACGGCCATGAACACGTCGGAGGCCTTCACGCTGACCTTGAAGTCCTGGAAATTCAGGCGCTCCAGGTGCTCGACGTGGCGCAGGGCGGATTCGACCAGCGCAGCCGGCGTTGGCTCGCCGTACTTTTTCTGCAGGTCTTTTTCCAGGGAACCGGCGTTGACCCCGATGCGAATCGGAATCCCGCGATCACGGGCGGCATCGACCACCGCACGTACGCGGTCTTCGCGACCGATGTTGCCAGGATTGATGCGCAGGCAGTCAACACCCAGCTCAGCGACACGCAAAGCGATTTTGTAGTCGAAGTGGATGTCGGCAACCAGCGGCACCTTGACCAGCTGCTTGATCTTGCCGAACGCCTCGGCAGCGTCCATGTCCGGTACGGAAATGCGCACGATGTCGACGCCCGCCGCTTCCAGACGATTGATCTGGGCCACGGTGGCCTTGACGTCGTTGGTATCGCTGTTGGTCATGCTCTGCACAGCGATAGGGGCATCGCCGCCCACGGGCACATTACCGACCCAGATCTTGCGCGATTCGCGACGTTTGATTGGAGATTCGCCGTGCATGACTTATTGACCCAACTTCAGGCGAGCAGTCTCGCCACTGGTGAACGGAGCGACATCAACCACCTGCCCGTTATAGCTGACCTGCGCGCCACGGGCGTAGCCCAGACGCACGGCAAAGGGTGGCTTGCCGCTGACGGAAACATTTTCGCCTTTACGCTTGAGACCACTCAACAGCACCTTGCCGGTGCCATCGGAAACTTGTGTCCAGCAATCGGCGGTGAATTGCAATGAAACCTGGCCTTGGCCGGCCACTGCCGTAGTCGGTGCAACGGCAGCAACACTTGGCGCAACCGGCGCAGTCACCACCGGCGCTGGCACGGCAGGAACGGCAGGAGCAGGAGTCGCCGGGGTCGCAGCGGCCGGCGCAGTATTTGGCACAGGCACGGACGGTGAGGTCTGTGTAGTCGGTGCAGCGCCTGGGGCAATCGCTTCATCTTGCGCCGCAGTGTTGGTCTGCGGCAGTGCCAGCGAGGTTGCGCCCTCGGCCTGACCTTCCACGACGGCCTGGTCTTCCGGCTCGTCCAGCGGATGGATCTGCGTGGTGCCATCGGCACCTTCGACTTCGACGTGCTCCGGGCTCAAGGTGGTCAGGTCCTTGGCACGCTGGGAGGTTTGATCCTGCCACCAGAAGAAACCACCGCCGATCACGGCAACCAGCAGCAACAGGCTGACGATTCGCAAAATGGTGTGGGAAACCCGCACCGGCTCTTCGATACGGCCCAGGCTGTGCACATTGCTGCCCTGGGAATCGGTGCCGGTGGATTGGTCGAATTGCTGGACGAGGGCGGTCTGGTCCATGCCGAGCAACTTGGCATAGGCACGGATATAACCACGCGCAAAGGTATGCCCCGGCAGCTTGTCGAATGCGCCGGCCTCAAGATTGGTCAGGGAGTTGACGGTGAGGTTGAGCTTGAGCGCCACTTCAGCCAGCGACCAGCCATTGCTTTCGCGGGCCTGGCGCAAGGTTTCACCGGGGTTAACGCGATTCGCTGCTACAACTTCGGGATGCGCCGCTTTCATCATTGCTCCGACAGGTATTGCTGATATTCCGGCGTACCGGGATAGAGTCGTTTTAGTTGCAGGCCATAACTGGCAGCCTTGTCGCGATCTTCAAACACTTTTGCCAGACGAATGCCGAGCAATAGACTACGTGCATTTTGTTCGGTGAGCAGGCTAAAACGATCGTAATAGTCACGCGCGGGCACATAATGCCTGTCTTCGTACGACAACTCAGCCATTTCCAGCAAAGCGCGTGGCTGTTGACGATTCAAGCGCAGGGCTTTTTCCAGTTGCTGCAGCGCCAGGTCACGCTCTCCAAGCTTCGCAGCGGTCATGCCCAGGTTCTCGAACACTCGCGAGCGCTCAGGATACAGGGAGTCGGAAGCGGCCTGTTCGAAGCGTTCGTAGGCTTCCTTGTAACGCTTCTCTTCGTAGAGAAAACTGCCGTAGTTGTTCAGGATTCGCGCGTCGTTGGGGCGCGAAGACAGTGCCTTGCGAAAATGCTCGTCGGCCAGTTCCGGCTCCATCTCGGCCTGGAACACCAGGCCCAGTGCAGCATTGGCGTCAGGATCCGAACTGTTCAGGTCCAGGGCCTTCTTCAACGGCACCTTCGCGCGCTCCGTCATGCCCTGCTGCAGATACCCCAGCCCCAGCTGTACATAGGCAGCACGCGCTTCGTCGCGGCCCTTGCTGGTCTTCATCGGGTTGTAGTCACCCGACAGGACACAACCAGCACACAGGCTGGCCATCAGCAATAGCAGCGCAAAGCGCAGGGACATAGAGATCCTCTCTTACTTTATTTCGCGGCGTTCTGTGCGATATCGTTTTCGGCGCTCAACTCGCGCACGGCGATATAACGTTCGCTGCGACGGGTGCGATCCAGCACCTGCCCTACCAATTGGCCACACGCGGCATCGATGTCTTCACCGCGGGTGGTGCGTACGGTGACATTGAAGCCGGCATGGTGAAGCTGATCCTGAAAACGGCGAATCGCATTGTTGCTCGGGCGTTCGTAGCCGGAATGCGGGAACGGGTTGAACGGAATCAGGTTGATCTTGCACGGGATATTCTTGAGCAGCTCGATCATCTCGACCGCGTGCTCGACCTTGTCGTTGATGTCCTTGAGCAAGGTGTACTCGATGGTCAGCACGCGCTTTTCGCCCAGGGACGACATGTAGCGCTGGCACGACTCAAGCAGCATCTTAAGTGGATACTTCTTGTTGATCGGCACCAATTGATTACGCAATGCGTCATTGGGTGCGTGCAGGGACAACGCCAGGGACACGTCGATGTGCTTGGACAGCTCATCGATCATCGGCACCACGCCCGAAGTGGACAGGGTCACGCGGCGCTTGGAGATCCCGTAGCCCAGGTCATCCATCATCAGATGCATGGCGGCCACGACGTTGTCGAAGTTCAGCAGCGGCTCACCCATGCCCATCATCACCACGTTGGTGATGGCACGGTCGGCGGTCGCCGGGATGCTGCCAAACGATTTATTGGCAATCCACACCTGGCCGATGACTTCGGCGGCGGTGAGGTTGCTGTTGAAACCTTGCTTGCCGGTGGAGCAGAAGCTGCAATCCAGGGCACAGCCTGCCTGGGACGAAACGCACAGAGTGCCGCGCTTGCCCTGGGGAATGTAGACGGTCTCGACGCAGCTGCCGGACGCCACGCGCACGACCCATTTACGGGTACCGTCGGTGGAAATGTCCTCGCTGACGACTTCAGGACCGCGAACTTCGGCAATAACCTTGAGCTTGTCGCGCAAGGCCTTGCTGACGTTCGTCATGGCGTCGAAATCATCGACGCCAAGGTGGTGAATCCATTTCATTACCTGACCGGCACGGAAACGCTTCTCCCCGATCGAGTCGAAGAATTTTTCCATTTCCTGTTGAGTCAGACCCAGCAGGTTGGTTTTTACAGTCGATGTAGTCATGGATTCACCTTCACTCTTAAGCCAATGCTTAGCGAGTGGTTACTTCAGTAGCTGCGAAGAAGTACGAGATTTCGCGAGCAGCAGCGGCTTCGGAGTCCGAACCGTGTACAGCGTTGGCGTCGATCGAATCAGCGAAGTCAGCACGGATGGTGCCGGCAGCAGCTTCTTTAGGGTTGGTAGCGCCCATCAGCTCACGGTTCAGAGCGATAGCGTTTTCGCCTTCCAGAACCTGGACAACAACCGGGCCGGAGATCATGAAAGCAACCAGGTCGCCGAAGAAACCACGAGCGCTGTGCTCAGCGTAGAAGCCTTCAGCTTCGGCTTTGGACAGTTGCTTCAGTTTCGAAGCTACAACGCGCAGGCCGGCTTTTTCGAAACGAGTGGTGATCTCGCCGATGACGTTTTTTGCAACAGCGTCAGGCTTGATGATGGAGAAAGTACGTTGAACAGCCATGGTGTAACTCCAGAAACGATAATTTGTGAAAAATTAAACCCGCGAATTATACGCGGGTTCTTTGGTATTGCCTAACCTGCGAGGACGATCAGTCGGCTTCTTCGATCCAAAGCGCCTGAACCGCTTCCAACACTTTCTCGCCACAGCGGCCAGAGGTGTTGTCGAAATCGGGAAGTTCCATGATCCATCGCTGCAGGTCTACGAAATTGACAGAAATTGGATCGACATCCGGCTTGGATTCGGCCAGTTCTTCTGCAATGCGCTGAACATCATTCCAACCATAACTCATGACAGTAGTACCAATCAGTGCGGCGCTTCGGCAGCGTGGTTTAGCGAATACTTCGGAATCTCGACGGTGATGTCTTCTTCACCAACGATTGCCTGGCACGCCAGGCGCGATTGCGCTTCCAGACCCCAGGCGCGATCGAGGAAGTCTTCCTCCAGCTCGTCAGCCTCTTCCATCGAGTCAAAACCCTCGCGGATGATGCAGTGGCAGGTCGTGCAGGCACAGACGCCGCCGCAGGCGTTTTCCATCTCGATGTGGTGCTCGTGCGCCAGATCCAGGATGGAAGTACCCGGCTCAGCCTCGACCACCATGCCCTCCGGGCAAAATTTGTCGTGGGGCAGAAAAATGACCTGCGGCATCAGATATCCTCGATTTCATTCAGATTGCGCCCCGACAGAGCGGCTTTGACCGTCAAATCCATACGGCGGGCAGCAAAGGCATCGGTCACTTGCGACAGACGCTTGGTCTGCTGCTCGATGGCGTAACCATCGGTACCTTTCATCAGTTCGGTCAGCTCCTGAACCTGCATGTCGATGACCATGCGCTCTTCGGCGTCGAGCAGGCGCTCGCCATCGACCTCAAGGGCCGCCTGCACCGCCTCGATCAGGCGCTGGGCGTCGACCTGCTGCTCGCGCAGTACGCGGGCCACCTTGTCGTCATTGGCATGCTGGAACGAATCTTTGAGCATCTTGGCGATTTCGCCGTCGGTCAGGCCGTAGGACGGCTTGACCTGGATGCTGGCTTCCACGCCCGAACCCAATTCACGGGCCGAAACGCTGAGCAGGCCGTCAGCATCGACCTGGAAGGTCACGCGAATTTTCGCCGCACCCGCCACCATGGCCGGAATGCCGCGCAGCTCGAAGCGCGCCAGGGAACGGCAGTCGCTGATCAGCTCGCGCTCACCCTGCAGCACATGGATCGCCATGGCCGACTGGCCATCTTTGTAGGTGGTGAAGTCCTGGGCACGGGCAACGGGGATGGTGGTGTTACGCGGAATCACCTTCTCCATCAGGCCGCCCATGGTTTCCAGGCCCAGGGACAACGGAATCACGTCCAGCAGCAGCAACTCGCCGCCATCGCGCTTGTTGCCCGCCAGGGTATCGGCCTGGATCGCGGCACCGATGGCCACCACTTGATCCGGGTCGATTTCAGTCAGGGGCTGACGACCAAAGGCTTCGGCCACTGCTTCGCGAACTCGCGGCACACGAGTCGAACCGCCGACCATGACCACTGCGTGCACTTCTTCAAGCTCGATACCCGAGTCGCGCACCGCCCGGCGACAGGCTTTCAGGCTGCGAGCGACCATCGGCTCGATCAGCGCATTGAAGGCTTCACGGCTCAGTTCGGCTTTCCAGTCGCCATAGGTCACTTCAACCGATGCCGCATTGGTCAGCGCTTCCTTGGCCGCGCACGCGGTTTGCAGCAGGCTGCGTTGCGCACCCGGGTCGAGATCGGCAGACAAACCGGCGCTCTCGATGATCCAGCCGGCAATCGCGTGATCGAAGTCATCGCCGCCCAGGGCGCTGTCGCCACCGGTGGCCAGCACTTCAAACACACCGCCGGTGAGGCGCAAAATCGAAATATCGAAGGTGCCGCCGCCCAGGTCATAAATGGCGACCAGGCCTTCGGCATGCTGATCCAGACCGTAGGCCACCGCAGCCGCCGTCGGCTCATTGAGCAGGCGCAGCACGTTAAGGCCGGCCAGCTTGGCCGCATCCTTGGTGGCCTGGCGCTGGGCATCATCGAAATAGGCTGGAACGGTAATCACCGCGCCGACCAGCTCGCCACCCAGGGCCGCTTCAGCGCGCTCGCGCAACACCTTGAGGATATCGGCAGAGACTTCAACCGGGCTTTTCGGCCCCTGGATCGTCTCGATGAACGGCATGTGCGACTCGCCACCGACAAAGCGGTAAGGCAGTTGGTCGCCCAGCTGCTTGACGTCGGACAGACCACGACCCATCAAGCGCTTGACCGACAGCACGGTGTTCAGGGGATCGGTGGCGGCAGCCAGCTTGGCCGACTCGCCCACTTCGACGCGGTCGGCGTGGTAGCGCACGGCGGACGGCAGGATGACCTGCCCGTCAGCATCGGCCAGGGGCTCGGAAAGACCACTGCGCAACGCAGCGACCAGCGAATTGGTAGTGCCCAAGTCGATCCCCACAGCCAGACGACGCTGGTGCGGTTGAGGACTTTGGCCGGGTTCGGCGATCTGCAGTAGGGCCATCGTTATCAGGACTTATCTGTATATCAGGCGTGCGACCGGAGCGGCACTGGGTTAATCGTCGAGGCGCTCTTCTAACTGGCGCACTTCGTAGGTGAGCTTGTCGAGAAACTGCATGCGTCGCATCAGGCGTTCGGCCTGATCACGGTGCACTGCATCATCCCAACAGGCTGCGAAGCTTTGGTTCAGTTCATCCTGGGCGAGCTTCAGGCGGCGCTTGAACGCTGCAACACCGTCCATATCGGACAGGTCTTCGAGCTCTTCACGCAGCTCCATCTGCTGCAGGAGGAATTCCGGATCATGCACCGTGACCTCCAGCGGCAACTCGCGACCACCCATGGCGAGCAGGTATCGCGCGCGCTTCGGGGGGTTCTTGAGCGTCTGGTAGGCCTCGTTGAGGCTCGCGGATTGCTCCAGCGCCAGCCGCTGCTCGCGCTCGGAAGCGTCTGCAAAACGGTCCGGATGAACGCCGCGCGCCAACTCACGGTAGCGCGTGGCCAGCTGGTCGAGGTCCAGGTTGAAACTCGGCTGCAGCTCAAATAAAGCGAAATGACAAGGAGTACCCACGATCAGCCTCAGATATTGAAGCTTTCGCCGCAGCCACATTCACCGCGCACGTTGGGGTTGTTGAACTTGAAGCCTTCGTTCAACCCTTCCTTGACGAAGTCGAGCTCGGTGCCGTCCAGGTAGGACAGGCTCTTGGGGTCGATGATCACTTTCTCGCCGTGACTCTCGAACACCTGGTCCTCTGCAACCACCTCGTCGACAAACTCCAGCACGTAGGCAAGGCCGGAACAGCCCGTGGTGCGAACACCCAGACGAATCCCCTCACCTTTGCCGCGCCCGTCAAGGGAGCGTCGCACGTGTCGAGCAGCCGCTTCTGTCATGCTGATAGCCATCGTTGACTCCTTACTCGTCGCCCAATGCTTAGATCAAGCCTTTCTTCTGCTTGTAGTCGCGAACGGCCGCCTTGATGGCGTCTTCAGCGAGCACGGAGCAGTGAATTTTTACCGGTGGCAGCGCCAGCTCTTCAGCCAGCTGAGTGTTCTTGATGGTCTCTGCTTCATCCAGAGTCTTGCCTTTCATCCACTCGGTCGCCAGGGAGCTGGAGGCGATCGCCGAACCGCAACCGTAGGTCTTGAACTTGGCGTCTTCGATGATGCCTTGCTCGTTGACCTTGATCTGCAGGCGCATCACGTCGCCGCACGCCGGAGCGCCGACCATGCCGGTGCCGACATCAGGGTCTTCCGCGTCCATCTTGCCGACGTTGCGCGGGTTCTCGTAGTGGTCGATGACCTTTTCGCTGTAAGCCATGATTCTTAATCCTCACTCATCAGAGAGTCGCTCTTGAGCCCTGCTGCCCGAAGGTTGGCAGGGCCGGTTTGCGGCGACTTGAAATCAGTGTGCCGCCCACTCGATTTTCGAAATGTCGACACCGTCTTTGTACATGTCCCACAGCGGCGACAAGGTGCGCAGCTTGGTAACGGCCTCGCAGACTTTCTGCGCGGCGTAGTCGATTTCTTCTTCGGTGGTGAAACGACCGAAGGTGAAGCGAATCGAGCTGTGTGCCAGTTCGTCGTTGCGGCCCAGGGCGCGCAGTACGTACGAAGGCTCAAGGGATGCCGAGGTGCAGGCCGAACCGGACGAAACCGCCAGGTCCTTGAGCGCCATGATCAGCGACTCGCCTTCGACGTAGTTGAAGCTCAGGTTTAGGTTGTGCGGTACGCGGGCGGTCATGCTGCCGTTGACGTACAGCTCTTCCAGGCCTTCGACCTGTTTGAAGAAGCGGTCGCTCAGGGCTTTGATGCGCACGTTTTCGGCAGCCATGTCTTCCTTGGCTACGCGGAAGGCTTCACCCATGCCGACGATCTGGTGGGTCGCCAGGGTGCCGGAGCGCATGCCACGTTCGTGACCGCCGCCGTGCATGGTCGCTTCGATGCGCACACGCGGCTTGCGGCTGACGTACAGCGCGCCGATGCCTTTAGGGCCATAGGTCTTGTGCGCCGAGAACGACATCATGTCGACCTTGAGCTTCTGCAGGTCGATCTCGACCTTGCCAGTGGACTGAGCCGCGTCAACGTGGAACAGGATGCCCTTCGAACGCAGCAGTTCGCCGATGGCTTCGATGTCGTTGATGGTGCCGATTTCGTTGTTCACGTGCATGGCCGACACCAGGATGGTGTCGTCGCGCAGCGCTGCTTCAATCATGGCCGGCGTTACCAGACCGTCAGTCTGAGGCTCAAGATAGGTCACTTCGAAACCTTCACGCTCCAGTTGGCGCATGGTGTCGAGGACAGCCTTGTGCTCAATCTTGGTGGTGATCAGGTGCTTGCCCTTGGTCGCATAGAAATGCGCCGCGCCCTTGATTGCCAGGTTGTTGGACTCGGTGGCACCGGAGGTCCAGACGATTTCACGTGGGTCGGCATTCACCAGGTCGGCAACCTGACGGCGAGCGTTTTCGACCGACTCTTCGGCTTTCCAGCCAAATACGTGGGAACGGGACGCCGGGTTACCGAAGTTTCCGTCGACCAGCAGGCATTCACTCATCTTTTGCGCTACACGCGGATCAACCGGGGTGGTCGCAGAGTAATCAAGGTAAATCGGCAATTTCATGGACTATCTCCTAAATCAGGCTGGCTGGCGTGCCGCTAGCTCTTTGGCTGTCATTCGACGGCGGACGCTTCAATCTTGTCCAGGCGCGGCGCCTTGCTGTTGCAACGACGCTGGTCCTGACGCTGGGCTACTTCTTGTACCTCACGGCGAGTGACAAGATCAGCCAAGCTGATACCGCTCAGAAATTCGTGGATCTGCAAGCTCAAGTCGCACCACAGGTGGTGGGTCAGGCAGGTGTCGCCTTGATGGCAATCCCCTTGGCCCTGGCACTTGGTGGCGTCGACCGATTCGTTCACGGCATCGATCACCTGCGCCACCTGGATGCCCTGCATGTCGCGCGACAGCTGGTAGCCGCCGCCCGGACCGCGGACGCTGGAAACCAGGTTGCTACGACGCAGCTTGGCGAAAAGCTGTTCGAGGTAGGACAGGGAGATGCCTTGGCGCTCGGAGATATCGGCCAGGGACACCGGCCCGTGCTGCGCGTGCAACGCCAGGTCGAGCATGGCGGTCACGGCGTATCGGCCTTTTGTAGTCAGTCGCATGGACAATTACCACGGAGTTCGGAATGGGGCGAGTATGCAATTCCCGAGTATTTAAGTCAACTATAAGACCTAGTACTTTAGTCAGGATTACCCGCAAAAGAGCGGCGGTATCATAGCAAAGGCTGGCCATTAACAGCCAGAGGTACCGAGTCGACTTCAATCGCGGGCAAGCCCGCTCCCACAGGAATTCCGGTGCGCACACAATCTGTGCATCACACGAGACCCTGCGGGAGCGGGCTTGCCCGCGATTGAAGTCGACCGGGCTTAACCGGCCTGACTCTGATCCTTATCCTTCACACACGCGAAGTCTTCTTCACGCAGCTCAGGCAAATCCTTGGCGCAATAATTACTGCCCAGATCCTTCAGCGCGCCGCACATCCCCTCCAGGCGCCCATCCACTGCCTGCAGATGATCCAGCAACTGGTTGATGGCGCGAGCCACCGGGTCGGGCATGTCTTCGCCGACACCGTAGGCATCAAAGCCGATCTTCTCGGCCATCGCCTTGCGCCGGGCATCCTGCTCTTCATCGGTCTTGACGATGATGCGACCCGGTATCCCCACCACTGTCGCGCCGGGCGGCACGGCCTTGGTCACCACGGCATTGGAACCCACCTTGGCCCCCGCGCCCACAGTGAACGGCCCCAGCACCTTGGCGCCGGCGCCAACCACCACGCCATCTTCCAGGGTCGGGTGACGCTTGCCCTTGTTCCAGCTGGTGCCACCCAGGGTAACGCCCTGGTACAGCGTGACATCGTTGCCGATCTCGGCAGTTTCACCAATGACGATGCCCATGCCGTGGTCGATAAAGAACCGACGCCCGACCTTGGCCCCCGGATGAATCTCGATACCGGTCAACCAGCGACCAAAGTTCGACACCAGCCGCGCCAGCCACTTCAGCTCGGCGCGCCACAGGGCCGCCGCCAGCCGATGAATCCAGATGGCGTGCATGCCCGGATAGCAGGTCAGGACTTCGAAGGCGTTGCGCGCTGCCGGATCACGATGGAAAACACTCTGGATATCTTCACGCAAACGCTCGAACATTTTTAATCCTTCCGCTTTAGAAGCTCACCACGGGCCGCTTTTTGGGTTTCCGTGAGGATGCCACGCAATATATTCATTTCCGCCCGGCTGACCGAGCTTCGTCCGTACAACCGACGCAGGCGCGCCATCAAGTGCCGCGGTTTTTCCGGATCGAGGAATTCGATGGCCACCAGGGTCTGCTCCAGGTGCTCATAGAATCGCTCCAGCTCATCCATGGTCGCCAGCTCGCCACTTTTAGTGGAAGCCACCTCATCCTTCTCGACCTTGCTCGGCTGGCCTTGGGCCGCGAGCCAGGACATGCGCACTTCATAACTCAATACCTGCACCGCGGCCCCGAGGTTCAGCGAACTGAACTCAGGGTCTGATGGGATGTGCACGTGATAATGACATCGCTGCAGCTCTTCGTTGGTCAGGCCGGAATCTTCACGACCGAACACCAGGGCGATTTCGGCGCCCTGCCCGGCTTCCTCGACCACTTTCGTCCCGCATTCGCGCGGATCGAGCAGGGGCCAGGGGATGCGCCGGTCACGGGCGCTGGTGCCGAGCACCAGGTTGCAGCCCACCAGGGCGTCTTCCAGGGTGGCGACAACCTGGGCGTTTTCCAGGATATCCCCGGCGCCGGAAGCCCGGGCATCGGCCTCGTGGTGCGGGAAAAACCGTGGTTCAACCAGCACCAGCCGCGACAGGCCCATGTTCTTCATGGCACGCGCAGCCCCGCCGATGTTCCCGGGATGGCTGGTATTGACCAGGACGACACGAATGTTTTGCAGCAAGGGAGGCGCTCTCGAACACAATAAAGGGGAGCCGAATCTTACAGCGCCTACTACCGTTAAGCTATGAAAGCGAACGTCGTCCTTCACCTGTAGAAACTTTCTGATAGAATGCCCGGCTTTCTTTAACAACCTTAGGTGACACATCCATGCAGCCCATGCTGAATATCGCGCTGCGCGCCGCCCGCAGCGCCAGTGAATTGATCTTCCGCTCCATCGAGCGCCTGGATACCATCAAGGTCGACGAAAAAGACGCCAAGGATTACGTATCCGAGGTGGATCGCGCCGCCGAGCAGAAAATCATCGATGCGCTGCGCAAGGCCTACCCGAATCACTCGATCATGGGTGAAGAAACCGGCATGCACGCCGGCACCGGTATCGAAGGCGAAGAGTACCTGTGGATCATCGATCCACTGGACGGCACCACCAACTTCCTGCGCGGCATCCCGCACTTTGCAGTCAGCATTGCCTGCAAATACCGTGGCCGCCTGGAACACGCAGTGGTTCTGGACCCGGTTCGCCAGGAAGAATTCACCGCCAGCCGTGGTCGCGGCGCCCAACTGAACGGTCGTCGCCTGCGCGTCAGCGGCCGCACCAGCCTGGACGGCGCCCTGCTGGGCACCGGCTTCCCGTTCCGTGATGACCAGATGGACAACCTCGACAACTACCTGGGCATGTTCCGCGCCCTGGTTGGCCAGACCGCCGGCATCCGCCGCGCCGGTTCGGCGAGCCTGGACCTGGCCTACGTGGCTGCCGGCCGTTTCGATGCGTTCTGGGAATCAGGCCTGTCCGAGTGGGACATGGCTGCAGGCGCCCTGCTGATTCAGGAAGCAGGCGGTTTGGTGAGCGACTTCACCGGCGGCCACGACTTCCTTGAAAAAGGCCACATCGTTGCCGGCAACACCAAGTGCTTCAAGGCAGTGCTGACGGCGATCCAGCCGCACCTGCCAGCCTCGCTGAAGCGCTAAGCTTCCAGCGACAAAAAAAGGCACCCCTCGGGGTGCTTTTTTTATGCCCGGAACTTCACTCTTCAATTCACCACATAACCCTGTGGGAGCGGGCTTGCCCGCGAAGGCGGAGTGTCAGTCAGCGTCAATGCTTAATGAAATAACGCCATAGCTGGCAAGCCCGCACACAGAGCGCGGTGGCTACCCAGCCACCCGTACAAACCCCGACTTCAGCCCAAACACCTCGACGCCGTGCGCAACAGACCGTCCCACCGTCACCGCGACACGCTGAGACAGCTGATTGTCGCCTTCCCGGTACTCGACGAAAAAGGCGCCCGCCTCTTCCTGGATTGCCCCCGGCGCCACCACGATCGCGCGGTCATTGCTGTAAGTGACAATGTGCAGGCGAGCGCTCATGCCCAGGCGTATCTCATGCTGACGGTCCGTTGCAATCGGGCTGATCGACAGGCTGATCGGGAACTGTGCAGCGCTGCCCGGATCATCGTCGGGCAATGCTATGCGGCTGACCACATCAACCACACCACTGAGTCGCTGACCAAAACCGTCACCCTCGATGTCTACTGCCTGCCCCGGCTGCAACTGGTTGACGTCCAGTTCGGACACCCTGCTGGCAATCTTTAACTGCTCAAGGTTGGCCAGGCCAAACATCGGCTGGCCTTTACCGACCTTACTACCGGCGTGCACGGAAGCGCCCGCGCCGGTTGAATCCGAATCGACCTCTATCGGCACGATCACACCGGCAAACGGCGCGCGGATATTTTGCTCATCAAGCAACTTGCGCACGGCGTCATACTTGACCGTGGCATTGCTCAACTCCATCTCGGCGATCTGCAGGAACTCACCCTCACCCTGCTCCATGACTTGCTCGCGGTCCTCCCTGGCCGCCGCCAGGCCAATATCCAATGCCTGCACCTGTTGTTCGAGATCGTCCACTTCACTGCGCGAGACAATCCCGCGCT
The DNA here is from genome assembly GCF_040310425.1 of Pseudomonas sp. 65/3-MNA-CIBAN-0223. Lineage (NCBI taxonomy): Bacteria > Pseudomonadati > Pseudomonadota > Gammaproteobacteria > Pseudomonadales > Pseudomonadaceae > Pseudomonas > Pseudomonas sp. 65/3-MNA-CIBAN-0223. The sequence continues at coordinate 47,629 of NZ_JBEOPV010000021.1, read as the reverse complement.
CGAACAGGGTTCGGCTTTCAGTCAGTTTGCGTTGTGCACTACCCAGGGCCATTTGCGCAGCGCTCACGGCACGACGCGCACGCATCATCTGACTGCCACTGCTCCAGTTTCGAAGCTCGGCTGCGGCACGCTGAGCCTTCAGTTTTGCCGCCAGCGCATCACGCAACTGCGTCTCGATCAATGCAGGGTCCATTTCCACCAGCACCTGACCGGCCTCGACCCGTGCTCCAGGCTCAACCAGGTAGCGTTTGATATCGCCCTCGAACGGCGCCGCCAGCGTGATGACCTGCTGCGGCTCAATCTTGCCGAGCAGGCCGATGCGCACCTTCAGCGGTGCTTCGCTGACCGCCAGCCACTGCTCGGCGGGCGCCTCGGCAACGCCTGATTGCAGGTGCCCGCCAATCATCACGCCAACAAGACTCAATACCAGCGCCAGCACGATGCCCTGGTGCAGGCGCTTGCGTTGAAGGGAAGTTTTTTCAGTAGTCATTGAGTGCGATGTCCCAGCTTTCCAGAGTCATGCCCAACACCTGATCCAGCTGTGTCTGGGCATTGAGGTAGGCGATTCGAGCGTTGAGCAAAGCGTTTTCACTGATGCGCAAGTCGCTCTCGTAACTCAGCACCTGAAAGTTGCTGGAGCGTCCGACATTCAGCTTTTCATGCTCGATCGCCAGCTTGCGCGTTGCCAGTTCGTGAGAGCGCTGGGCGATTTCATACTGCCGCCATCGCGTGCCCAGGTCGCGGACCACGTCGTTAACGTCGCGCTCCAGTGCTTGATGGGCATCTTCAAGCAGCAATGCCTGGGTCTCCACGCCAACCTGAGCATTGACCCTGGACTGGCGCGAGGCAAGATCACCGACAAGGATCTGTAGGTGCACGCCAGCATAACTTTCCCAACTACGCGCCGACGTGCTGGTGCGTTCAAACCGGTCGCGCACCTGATTCGCCCCCGCCACCAGCGAAACGTCCCAGCGGGCCTGGTCCTTGGCAACCACCAGGTTGAGGTCCGCCTGCTGACTGCCCAGCAGCGTTGCCAGGTAGCGCGGCTGCTGGGCCCGGGCTAAACGCAGCGCGTCAATTTTGTCGATGTTGATCCGTGACACTTGCAGGGTTTCACTGGCATGAATCGGCGTCGACAAGTCGAGCGCCAACAAACGCAACAATGACAAGCGATCGGTATCCAGCTGGTTCTGCGCCTCTTCGACCTGTAGCTCCTGAGAGGCGATATCGGCTTCGGTCTGCACCGCGTCAAACGCAGCCATGCGCCCCGCGTCGATCAGCGCATTGTTCACGGCCAGCAACTGCCGGGCTCGCTCCAGCGCTTGCCGGGCAATGGTCAACTGCTCCTGGGACCTGAGCAACTGACGATAAGTGCTGATGATCTCGCTGATGGTGGACGACACGCTGCTCTTGAGGTTAAGGCGGTTGGCCTGCTCATTGAGCCGTGTCAGGCGTACGGGCGCGGTGGTGACCTCTCGGCCGGCACCGCGCAGCAAGGGCTGGATAATCGCCAGGTCCAGACCGTCGCTCCGATAGCGTCCGGAACCCAGACCACTCCCCTGCTCCTGCTTCCAGCCCAGGGTTGTGCGGGTCCCGTATTCACTCAACCAGTCGGTGGTCGGGCCCATCGCGGCGGTTTGCTTGCGGTCACTGGAGCCTTTGGCGCTCGTGTAGTTCGCGTTGAGGGTCAGCTTTGGCTTGAATGTGTCTTCAGACACCCGCAGGTCAAATTTTTCCGCCACCCGCTGCAAATAAGCACTACGGATCTCGCGATTGCCGCGCAGGCCCAGGTACACCGCGTCGGCCAAGGTCAATTCAGTTGCCTGCTTGCCCAACATGAACGCGCTGGCGCTGGCGCCCTGCACCGTAGGATGGGATACCTGATCAACAATGTTGGCCAGGCTGTGCTGACTGGCCGAGCACAGAAGAACAAGGGCCAAGGGACGCCAGTTATTCATCGCGCAGTGCCTCCACCGGTTGCAAGCGCGCGGCTGAAAGTGCCGGGTAGAGGCCGAAGAACAAGCCGACCAGCAAGGTGCTGGCGCTACCGAGCAACACTGCAGCAGGTGACAGGTAGAACTTCCAGCCGACCACGCTGGCATGAACCCAGGCACCAACGACGCCGAGCACCACCCCCAGCAGAGCGCCCGCGGCGGTCAACGCCATGGCTTCGAGCAGGAACAGATTGCGGATATCGACGCGGCGCGCACCCAGGGCAATACGTACACCGATCTCCCGCCGGCGCTGCGAGACATTCATCAGCATCACATTCATGATGCCCACCCCCGCGCCGATCAGTGAAGTGATGCCCAGGGCCATCAGCAGATACGCAAAGGTACGCGTCTGGTTTTTCATCCCTTCGATGATTTGCTCAGGCACTTCGACCTGTATTTGCTGACCGGGAAACTGCAACTGCAGGGCTGGCGTGAGCTGCTCGGCGGCGCGGGCAACATCCTGCCCGGGCGCCACGCGAGCAATAATGTTGCTGATGTCTGCGGACTGCCCCAGACGCACCAAACCCTGGAACGACAGGAAAAGGGTTCGGTCTACCGACACCGGGACAATAGGCGAAACCAGCTGACGCTGCACAATGCCAATCACCGTAAACAGGTAGCCATCCAGCTGGACCTGGTCGCCCGTTCCAACAGGGTGGTCGGCGGTACCCAGGTCCCGGGCGAGCCGATGCCCGAGCACGACCAAGGTTTCAGCCTCATCAAACCGTGAGAAAAAACGACCCTCGTCCATAAGCATGCGCATGGTGGCGGCAAATTCCGGAGTGACGGCGGCCAGTGACGCGTATTGCCTGCGACCGTCGAACGCCACTTCCTTGCCGCTAGACGAGATGGGCGCAATGAAGGTGAGCGTGGGCACCGCAGCTCGCAGCGCCTGCACATTTAAGTCGGGACGCACCGCTTGTGTCGAGTCCGCGCGGGCAAGGCTCACACTGAGCATATCGACCCCCATTTCCTTGAAGATTGCGACGGCATTTTCCGCGGCGTTATGACCGAGGTTGATCATCGCCACCACCGAAGCGCTGCCAATGGCGATACCCAGCAACGCCAGGAATGAACGACGGCTGTGGGTCTGCAAACTGAAGAGTGCGTCGCGCAACAACTGGCGGTAGCTCAGGTGAGTATTCAATGCGAAGTGCATGGGCGCCCTGCTTCACTGACCGAGCCGTTCTCGACCAGGATCTGGCGGCTCATCTGCGCAGCGATTGACGGCGCATGCGTGACCACCACCAGCGTGGTTTGCTGCTCGCGATTGATCGTCAGCAACAGGTCGATGATTTCCTGGGCAGTATCGGTGTCAAGGTTGCCCGTGGGTTCATCGGCAAGAATCAGTCGCGGCTCACCGACCAACGCCCGGGCGATGGCCACGCGCTGGCGCTGCCCACCGGACAGGTCGGCAGGGCGAAAATGACTGCGCTGTGTCAGCCCCACCAAATCGAGTAGATGCTGAGCCCGCTCCAACGCCTCGCGCCGCGGTACGCCACGATAGTTCAGGGGCAGCGCGACATTTTCCAGCGCCGTGAAGTGCGCCAGTAAATTAAAGCTCTGGAAGACGAAGCCAATCTGTTGGTTGCGCAGGACCGCCAGTTGCGAGTGATTCAAATCAGCCACTCGTTGATTGGAGATAAAGTAGTCTCCGCTATCGGGTAAATCCAGCAGGCCTAGAATATTTAGCAATGTACTTTTACCCGACCCTGATGCGCCCAGGATGGCACAGCTTTCTCCCTGCTTTATCTGCAAGGAAACACGCTCGAGAATGGTGTGGGCTTGATAATCGCGCCAGTACTGCTTGCTGATACTTCTGAGCACGATAAATGCTTGGCGGTCATCGGGGGCAAAAACAATGGGAGGAATGTTCATCTTGGGGGAGTTGAACCGAGGGAGTCAAAAGCATGAGGCGTCCATGACAGGTCGGACGCCGATCATTTAAGCGCGCCTCACCACAGGTGAAGCCCACTGCGTTGGATGAGTGCTTATTTACGGAGTAGTACAGTGGTGCTACATGTAGCGTCATTGACGAGAAAATGCAGGCAGTTGGATCTTACGACGCCATAATTAAAATACGAGAAAGATCGGGGCACGCATAGTGAACATACCCCTTACCAAGAAAGAAAAGCATTAATTGGGCACATGGAATCTTAGATCACACCATGGGTCCGGGCCCGCTTTATCAAAAGTAAATATGGCTCTAAGTAATACAGAGGGCGCCACTCCCTGAGTCGCACGCACAGTAGCACTTACATCTGTAAAGTTGAGCTGCCCATCCTGCTTCATAGAATCTGGCGATTTAGTTTCGGCGGAATTATTTCCAGCCTCTACAATGAATAAATCCAAATTAGCTTTATTCCCGCCTTTCTGCCCATTACTTTTTGTAATCCTATATTGATGAAGAGTAACTGTCCATTCTTGATAATCACCCACAGCCCTCAATACAGCAAGCGCCTTTACCCAACCAGAGAAATTCCCAACACTGCATGTACCTTCCACTGTTTTATTGATAATCAAACCGTTATCGGGAGCAGCTTGAGCGGACACTGGAAAAAACGTCAGGCATGCAACTGAAGCCCCGACACACAACGTTTTTCTAGCAAAATTAAACATCACTCCCTCCATAGAAAATCAGAAAAATCCACCTCACCACACGAGCGCATCAATAACTTTCAGCATAAAAAATCAAGCTCAGGCAAGAATGGTTACTTATCTATTCTTGTCAGCATGAATATTTAACGCCTAAAAACAATATTAATGACAAAAAAAGCTACAACAATAGGAATTTTCCTATATTGATTTAAGCACACCGAACTTTTCGCCATTACAGTATAGAAAAGCATCCTTCCAAGACTGTATGAATACCTAGCTTTCTGCGAATGCGTCACAAGAAAATTCCCCATATCGAAAGACACGCAGCATTTTTCGTTATGGCTTACACCCAAGGAGCGTTTCGCAGTCGGGCAAGCTTATTTCCGGTCTCGACTGGGTGGCCATCGATGTCGAGCATATGTTCATCATGAGAATGATCGAATTAGAGGAGTCAACATGATGAGGCTCCACGACAAATCTGTGCCACCGGGATAGGAGGCATTGCCAAAATAGCGGGCACAAAAAAGCACCCCGCAGGGCGCTTTTTGATAAAACGGTCGGCGCTTACTGAGCCGGTTCGTTCTGTGACAGCACCAGCTTGCCTTCCTTATCCACCGGAATCTGGTTGCCCGGATCGCGATCCATCCGCACCTTGCCTTCCTTGCCGTCCAGCGAATAACGGACGTCGTAGCCTACGACCTTGTCGCTGATGTCATTCACCGTGTTACAGCGAGTCTGGGTGGTGGTATAGGTATCGCGGTTCTGCATACCTTCCTGCACTTTGTTACCGGCATAACCGCCGCCCACGGCGCCAGCTACGGTGGCGATCTTCTTGCCGGTGCCGCCGCCGACCTGATTACCCAGCAAACCACCGGCCACTGCGCCAATGGCGGTACCGAGGATCTGATGTTGATCCTTGACCGGCGCCTGGCGGGTCACGGCCACGTCCTTGCACACTTCACGTGGCGTCTTGATCTGTTTCTTGACCGGGTCAACGGCTAGAACTTGCGCATACTCAGGGCCGCTTTTAACCAGGCTGTAGGTGGCAACAGCACCCCCGGCAGTCACACCGACAGCACCCAATACCGCACCAACCAGCAACGACTTGTTCACTTGAACCTCCTGACCATCATAGGCGGGACAACGCCCGCGCTTCTCCCAGCCTTGGAGCATAAAAAAAGGCGCGAGTTCAATACTCGCGCCTTTTAGGCCGACAGCTGGAAGACGAAAGCCGTTATGGGCGGTCGTCGACTTCCTTATCGGTAGCCACTGGAGGAATCAGATCCTCAGTGCTCAGGTTCAGCCAGATCAGCACCACGTTAGCGATGTAGATCGACGAGTAGGTACCCGCCAGAACACCCATAAACAGCGCAATGGAGAAGCCCCACAGGTTGTCACCGCCGAAGAACAACAGCGCCGCAATCGCCAGCAACGTGGAGATCGAAGTAGCCATGGTCCGCAGCAGGGTCTGGGTGGTCGAGATGTTGATGTTCTCGATCAGCGTCGCCTTGCGCAGCACCCGGAAGTTCTCTCGAACCCGGTCGAATACCACGATGGTGTCGTTGAGCGAGTAACCAATGATCGCCAGCACCGCCGCCAATACCGTCAGGTCGAAGGTGATCTGGAAGAACGACAGGATACCGATGGTCACGATCACGTCGTGGATCAGCGAAACAATGGCGCCGACCGCGAACTTCCACTGAAAGCGGAAGGCCAGGTAGATCAGGATGCCGCCGAGCGCCATCAGCATGCCTAGGCCGCCCTGGTCGCGCAGTTCTTCACCGACCTGCGGGCCGACAAACTCGACTCGCTTGACCGCCGCCGGGTTGTCGCCGCCAACCTTCAGCAGCGCTTCAGCGACCTGATGACCCAGCTGCGGGTCTTCACCCGGCATCCGCACCAGCAAATCGGTAGTTGCACCGAAGCTCTGCACGATCGCGTCGTGATAACCCGAAGTCACCAGCTGCTCGCGCACCTTGGTGACATCGGCCGGATGCTCGTAGGTCAGCTCGATGAGCGTACCGCCGGTGAAGTCCAGGCCCCAGTTCATGCCCTTGGTCGCAACACTGAACAAGGCCAGCAACGTGAGGAACAATGTGACGCCGAACGCAACGTTGCGAACGCCCATGAAGTTGATTGTACGTAACATGGCAGCCCCTTAAATCCACAACTTCTTGAAGTCACGACCGCCGAAGATCAGGTTGACCATCGCGCGGGTCACCATGATGGCCGTGAACATCGAGGTAAAGATCCCGAGGGACATGGTCACTGCGAAGCCCTTCACCGGACCGGTGCCCATGGCGAAGAGAATCCCGCCGACCAGCAACGTCGTCAGGTTGGCGTCGAGAATCGCAGTGAATGCCCGGCCGAAGCCTTCGTTGATTGCCCGCTGGATGGTCATGCCCGCCGCAATCTCTTCACGAATCCGCGAGAAGATCAGCACGTTGGCGTCAACCGCCATACCCATGGTCAATACGATACCGGCGATACCCGGCAGGGTCAGCGTAGCACCCAGCAGCGACATCAGCGCCAGCAGCAACACCATGTTCACTGCCAGAGCGACGGTGGCGATGATGCCGAAGAAGCGGTAGATGGCGATGATGAACAGCGAGACAAACAGCATGCCCCACAGCGACGCATCGATACCCTTGGTGATGTTGTCCGCACCCAGGCTCGGGCCGATGGTGCGCTCTTCCGCGAAGTACATCGGGGCAGCCAGGCCACCGGCACGCAGCAGCAGTGCCAGCTCGGAGGACTCGCCCTGGCCGTTCAGGCCGGTGATACGGAACTGAGCACCCAGTGGCGACTGGATGGTCGCCAGGCTGATGATCTTCTTCTCTTCCTTGAAGGTCTGCACCGCCACGTCTTTCTCGACGCCGTCGACCACTTGCTTGGTGTAAGTGGTAACAGGACGCTGCTCGATGAAGATCACCGCCATGCTGCGACCGACATTGTTACGGGTCGCACGGCTCATCAGCTCGCCACCGTGGCCATCCAGGCGGATGTTCACTTCTGGCGTACCTTGCTCGCCGAAGCCAGCCTTGGCGTCAGTCACCTGGTCACCGGTGATGATCAGGCTACGCTCGATCTGTGCCGACGGACGATTGCCTTCACGGAACTCGAACGTTTCCGAAGTGGCTTTCGAAGCGCCCGGCTCTGCAGCCAGACGGAACTCGAGGTTGGCCGTCTTGCCCAGGATACGCTTGGCTTCAGCCGTGTCCTGCACGCCTGGCAGCTCAACCACGATGCGGTTGGCGCCCTGACGCTGCACGATCGGTTCGGCAACACCCAGCTCGTTGACGCGGTTACGTACCGTGGTCAAGTTCTGCTTGATGGAGTATTCGCGGATTTCCGCCAGCTTGGCCGGGGTCATCGCCAGACGCAGCACCGCCTGACCATTGAGGTCGGCCGGAACAATATCGAAATCGTTGAAGTTCTTGCGGATCAGTGCACGGGCTTGCTCGCGGGAAGCTTCATCAGTGAAACCCAGCTGAATGGCACCGTTGAGTTGCGGCAGGCTGCGATAGCGCAGCTTCTCTTTGCGCAACAGGCTCTTGACGTCGCCTTCGTAGACTTTCAGGCGGGCATCGAGGGCTTTATCCATGTCCACTTCCAGCAGGAAGTGCACACCACCGGACAAGTCCAGACCCAGCTTCATCGGGTGCGCGCCCAGGCTGCGCAGCCATTGCGGGGTGGTTTGTGCCAGGTTCAGTGCAACGACGTAGTCATCACCCAACGCCTTGCGCACAACGTCCTTGGCTGGCAGTTGGTCTTCAGCCTTGACCAGGCGAATCAGACCGCCCTTGCCACCTGCCGTCAGCGAGGTCGCCTTGACATTGATCCCGGATGCCTTGAGCGCAGCGCTCACTCGATCCAGATCAGCCTGATTGACCTGCAGTGCAGTGCTTGCACCGCTGACCTGAATGGCCGGGTCATCAGGATAAAGATTGGGAGCGGAATAAATCAGACCGACCGCCAGCACCGCCAGGATCAGAATGTATTTCCACAGAGGGTATTTGTTCAGCATCACGCCGCCCGCTTATGACGCGGGGCGCCTTGCGCGCCCCGTCGATTGAGTAGAAGTTGAAACTTAGATCGCTTTGAGCGTGCCTTTTGGCAGCGTGGCGGCGATAGCGCCTTTCTGGAACTTCATTTCGACAGTGTCGGAAACTTCCAGAACCACGAAATCATCAGCCACTTTGGTGATCTTGCCGGCGATGCCGCCGGTGGTCACAACTTCGTCGCCTTTCTGCAGGCTGCTCAGCAGGTTCTTCTGCTCTTTGGCGCGCTTGGCCTGTGGACGCCAGATCATCAGGTAGAAGATGACCAGGAAACCGACCAGGAAAATCCACTCAAAGCCGCCGCCCATTGGGCCTGCAGCAGGTGCAGCAGCGTCAGCCATGGCGTTAGAGATAAAAAAGCTCATTTAGCACTCCAGTTGCAAATGTTGAATCTTGGGGTCAGAAAACTCAGTCCAAAGGCGGAACGGGAAGCCCGCGTTTGGCGTAGAAGGCATCGACAAAGGCGGCCAATGTACCCTGTTGAATAGCCTCGCGCAAACCAGCCATAAGCACCTGGTAATGGCGCAAATTGTGGATGGTATTCAACATGCTACCCAGCATTTCGCCACACTTGTCCAGATGGTGCAGATAAGCACGGGAGAAGTTCTGGCAGGTGTAGCAATCGCAGGTCGGATCCAGCGGCGAATCATCATGGCGATGGAACGCGTTGCGGATCTTCAGCACGCCTGTATCAATGAACAGATGCCCATTGCGGGCATTACGGGTTGGCATCACGCAATCGAACATGTCCACACCGCGGCGCACACCCTCAACCAGATCTTCCGGTTTGCCAACGCCCATAAGGTAACGAGGTTTGTCAGCCGGCATCTGGCCCGGCAGATAATCCAGCACCTTGATCATCTCGTGCTTGGGTTCGCCCACCGACAGACCGCCAATGGCCAGGCCGTCGAAGCCGATCTTGTCCAGGCCTTCCAGGGAGCGCATGCGCAGGTCCTGGTGCATGCCGCCCTGAACAATGCCGAACAGCGCCGCCGTATTGTCGCCATGGGCATTCTTCGAACGCTGGGCCCAGCGCAACGACAGCTCCATGGAAATACGCGCGACGTCTTCGTCAGCCGGGTACGGCGTGCATTCGTCGAAAATCATCACGATGTCCGAGCCCAGGTCACGCTGAACCTGCATCGACTCTTCCGGCCCCATGAACACCTTTGCGCCATCCACCGGGGAGGCGAAGGTCACGCCCTCCTCCTTGATCTTGCGCATGGCGCCCAGGCTGAATACCTGGAAACCACCGGAATCAGTGAGGATCGGGCCTTTCCACTGCATGAAATCGTGCAGGTCGCCGTGCTTCTTGATCACTTCGGTGCCAGGGCGCAGCCACAGGTGAAACGTGTTGCCCAGAATGATTTCCGCGCCGGTGGCGGTGATATCCCGCGGCAGCATGCCCTTTACGGTGCCATAGGTGCCCACCGGCATGAACGCCGGGGTCTCGACGGTACCGCGCGGGAAGGTCAGGCGACCGCGACGAGCCTTGCCGTCTGTGGCAAGCAACTCAAACGACATACGACTTTGGCGACTCATTCTTTGTCCTCAGGGCCACGTGGTGCGGGGTTACGGGTGATAAACATCGCATCACCGTAGCTGAAAAAGCGGTATTCATGCTCCACGGCGGCTTTATAAGCGGCCATGGCTTCGGGATAACCGGCGAACGCCGAAACCAGCATCAGCAGCGTGGATTCGGGCAAATGGAAGTTGGTGACCAGGGCATCGACCACATGAAACGGCCGCCCCGGGTAGATAAAGATGTCGGTATCGCCACTGAACGGCTTGAGCACGCCATCGCGCGCGGCACTTTCCAGCGAACGCACGCTGGTGGTGCCCACCGCCACCACCCGCCCACCGCGAGCGCGACAGGCCGCCACCGCATCCACTACATCCTGGCCGACTTCCAGCCATTCAGTGTGCATGTGGTGATCTTCGATCTTCTCGACGCGCACCGGCTGGAACGTACCCGCACCCACGTGCAGGGTCACGAACGCGGTCTCGACGCCCTTGGCGGCAATCGCCTCCAGCAGCGGCTGATCAAAATGCAGCCCCGCCGTCGGCGCCGCCACCGCGCCCAGGCGCTCGGCGTACACCGTCTGATAACGCTCGCGATCCGAGCCTTCATCCGGGCGGTCTATATAAGGAGGCAACGGCATGTGCCCGACACGGTCCAGCAGCGGCAACACCTCCTCGCTAAACCCCAGCTCGAACAACGCATCGTGACGCGCCAGCATCTCGGCCTCGCCACCGCCGTCGATGAGGATCTTCGACCCAGGCTTGGGCGACTTGCTGGACCGCACATGGGCCAGCACGCGATGACTGTCGAGCACCCGCTCAACCAGAATTTCCAGCTTGCCGCCGGAAGCTTTCTGGCCAAACAGCCGCGCCGGAATCACCCGGGTATTGTTGAACACCATCAAGTCGCCCGGGCGTAAATGCTCAAGCAAATCAGTGAATTGACGGTGTGCCAGGGCGCCGCTGACCCCATCAAGGGTCAACAGGCGACTGTTGCGACGCTCGGCCAAAGGATGGCGAGCAATCAGCGAATCAGGGAGCTCGAAAGTAAAGTCAGCAACGCGCATGATGGGGTTCGTCTAGCAGGGCCGGGAAGTCTAGCGGAAATATCAAAAATTCTCCACGAAACGTGATTGACCAACGGTAATCTCATCTCTATACTTCGCCGCCATTGAGCCCTGATGGCGGAATTGGTAGACGCGGCGGATTCAAAATCCGTTTTCGCAAGAAGTGGGAGTTCGAGTCTCCCTCGGGGCACCAAAATTGAGAAAGGCCTTGCTTAGCAAGGCCTTTTTTTTCGCCCACGATAAAGCACTCGACACCCCACCACCCCGCGTAGGAGCTGCCGAAGGCTCGGGCCGCGATCGGACGATCTTTTGATCCTGCTCTTCCTCCACCGCTCCCAAACCCGGTGAAAAATTTCACAAGGATTCCCCCCATGGAATTGCTCCTGGAAACCGTCGCCCTGTTCTGCCTGAAGCTCGCATATGAGACGGAGGGGTCGAGCCCGATTCTGCGCGATGATCCGATCATGAGCGATTACGAGCGCGAGGTTTTTGGTTTACTGGTGCGCCAGGGGGATATCGCGGCGATCCAGTTGAGGGTCAACCAATGCCTGGCGTTGGCACTGGATGCCTTGGGGGACGTGGATAAACCCTTGGGGCGCGAACTGCAGAGGTTGTCGGTAGATTTTGATGGTGCGCAGACTCTCCAGCAACTGGAAGCAGCGCTTCTGATACTGCAGAACTACCTGAAAGACATTTATTAAGCGCCGAAAAGCTTACCGGTAACGGCAAGCTTCAAGCGTGCCACAGCGTCTCTGTTCCATGCGAAGCAAGACCCGGCAGCGCCGTGGAAACCTTAAGCTCGTGCAACGTCACCTTCAATTTTTCGGTTTTGGCTGGCCTTCATCTCCTCATTTTTTTTAATTTCACCGGCGACTTCCTTACTCATCCGCTCGAGCGCCTCGGCCTCGCTGGTGCCCGGACACCCCATCCTGGCGAAATTAAGCAAGTTGGCGATATTATCCTTCACCTTAAGCAACGCCTCCCCCTTAGCGTTAAACTGCTGATTAGCGGCGTCTAGCTTATACCCCAATATGATAAAAAACGGAGTCTCGATATTCGTCGCTGCGGCCAGTTCTTGCTCAAGGGCTTTTACACGCTTTATATCTACCGTATACGGAGGAACTACGGTGCGCGATCCAGTGCAATTTAAACTCGAGAAATTCATGACAACCCCCAAATTATTAAAACAATCAGTGGACACAATATTTTGTACTCAGTTGCCCGCCCAAGACATCTGCGCTACTGCGCTTTCAGATGACGGACGGAGCAGCACCGCCAGTTATAGGCGATCCGCAACTGACGGCTTTAGATTCAAAACGTTTCACCCCCTCCTTATGGAGTTAGTGCAATCATAGCGATGGAATAAAAACCAACCGTCATATTTCGCTCATACCAAGTGCAAAGAAAGGGAGGCATCGCCGCGATTCAATAGCTAGCTGCTCAATGCCTAAACCAGGAAATTCACAGGTACTCCATTATATATTCACAACCACTCAATCGTGATAATCATCCATAGCACGAGCCAAAGGATCATTATATTTTTTTATATCACCGGCGATTTCCACATCCAAAAGTTTCGCTGTTGCGGGAATCGCTTTTTTAAAATCTTTAGAGTCAGATATCACGGCGCCCAAAGCTTCAGTTTTATGCGGACTTGCGCCCTCACGCTTTGCAAGATCTAGCATATTAGTTGCTTTTTTTAAAACCGCAGACAAAGACACCATTTTCAATTCACGGGTACAATTATCCTCTTTAGAAACAGCTGTTCCAGGTGCTATGGCAAAATACACGTTATTGGACTGCCTTACACTCGAAAGCTCTTTCTCAAGACCACGAATAACTTTGTCTGTTACCTGACGCGCGGGCGAAAAACCTAGAGCACGAGAAATAGAACCTATAATCTTAATCTTAATCACCTCTATTCACTAATAAAAAACATATTTTATAACCAAAAAATACGAATGCACTGCCATATTCCGCTCAAGCCTGGCATAAAATTTCACAGCTAACTTTTATGAAGTTATCTATATATTCAAATGCACATAGATATCGGAAAACTCTTAAATGGCGGCAAGTGCATCTTTACTGTTCCTGAGACCGCTGGCTTTCCAGTGAATGAGCCTGAAACAGGATGTTTTCAAAGGTTGCAGGAAAAGGACCTGCACGCTACCCTTCCACCGTCGCTGCCAACTCAGCGACCGGGCTTGGAAACCCGATCAAATCTGGAAGCGCATCAGTGCCTTACTCACGTTTGCAGGAGTTTTTACTCTCGCAGTAGTGATCTATGGCGGCTGTGCGTGGGACGTCTTCGGGCGTGCCGGTTTCCTAGATTCCCGGTTTTCCAACCTGCGCACAGCTGTCACCCATTCGCTTGGAAACGAACGTGGCAGCTTCTTAAATCTAGGAGCTTTGAAATGCGCACCATCAAACCGTATGAAGTGTGGCTTCCCCCTCTACGCAGTTCCCAGTTGCGTAACGCCCCACCATCCACCCTCCCACACGCCCTCTCCATCACCGGAGGTGGCAAATGACCGACAGTCCCGAACTCAAAACCATCGGCTTCACCCCCGCGATCTACCTCGGTAATCAAGCGATGTTTCACGTCATTGGTGGTGTGCCCATTGCCGATGCGTTATCGATGGCTTCGGATTTTCTTTGCCTTGCCAAGTCGCTGACTGAGGATGCTGCTTATGCCAAAGACAATGGGAGGCATGCTTGGGCTGCGCATTATTTGGTGGCTATGGGTAAGGCGTTGGTTGATGATTCGGTTAAGGTTTTGATGCGGGAGCGGGGGGATTCTGGGGGGTTAGTCTGAGGGTGGGCTTGCGATGGTGCTGGGTCATTTGGGTTTGTTGTGGGTGATCTGGCGCTATCGCGGGCAAGCCCGCTCCCACAGGTGGGGTGTGTGGGGTCTGGATTTGGGTTGTCTTGTAGGCCCTGAGGGGCTGGGGGATTGGGGGTGGCTGGGCTGGCGCTATCGCGGGCAAGCCTTGCTCCTACAGAGGTAACTCCCACTGCGGTCACTTCAACAGGGTCTCCCACAGGAGGGCTTCCACAGAAGTAACTCCATAGTGGGGTTTCCACAGCGGGCCTTTTGGAGCGGGGCTCCCGCTGATTAGGGGTCGGTCGCGAATGATGCCAGGCCCAAGCTTTTCGGGGGTACACCCGCTTCAGAGCAGGTGCTGGGAAATCAATTTGGAGATTTCCACCATCGAAGTGCGCCCAGTGAATTCGAATTTCACTCTGCCCAACGACGAAAAGTATATCTCCAGTTCCGAATCCAGATCGAAGGTTCCTGATGTTTCCACCGAATACGCCACGATGTTTTTGTACGGCAATGAGGTGAAGTCTTTCTTGCTGCCCGTCAGCCCCTGGACGTTCACTGCGATGATGCGTTTATTGGTAAACACCACGCCGTCGCGCATGGATTTGTAGGAGTCGATGACCTGCTCCCCCTCCAATAGCAGTGCGGTAACCCGTTCGGCGTATTCGTCATTTTGCTTGAGCTTGAAGAAGCCTTTGTTGTTGAAGTCGATCATGTGCCATTCCCTATGGGTTAAATACCTATCTAAGCATGTTGCCGCAGGCTTACCTACTCCTCCCCCGCCGTGGCCTTCACGGCCACTTCAATCGCCCGAACGCTGACCGCCGCAAATATCGCGGTCATCAACACGCCGTTGAACCCGAGCAGGATTGCCAGGATCCGCGATGCGCCGAGTTTGGGCACGAGTTCTCCGTAACCGATGGTGAAGCCGGTAACGAAGGCGAAGTAGATGCCGTCCAGCGCCTTCCAGCCCTCCAGATAGGCGATGGTGAAGCCGAACACTACGATTATGAGCACCAGCACGGAGACGATGGGCCACACGACGCGAAGGTAGAAACCGACGGCTTTGAAGAATTCTCTACGCACGTGCGATGCATGAGTGGGTTTCATGGCATGGGCTTCCTGGAGGTTGTCCGGGCTGATGACGGATTGAGCCACTATCAGCTTGGCACAAGCGCTGGAAACCGCTGGCGCAACCCTGGCCAGGACGGTACCGCAACGCAGCGCAACAACAAGTGCCCCCGGCGATCCCGCGATGCTTTCGCTGTCCGCCGCCACCTGCGTTATCATCGCCCGCCTCTGCGCACCAAGAGCCTTGACCGGATGTCCGTAACGCTGCCACCAACTGCCGATCTTCACTCCCTGCCCCCGGTTCTCGCCGGCCCGCTGTTGCGGCGCCTGGAGCCCACGCGGCTGGTGCTGTGGCTGGTGGGGTCGCGGGAGCTGGAGCTGACCCTGCATTTGCAGGGTGTCGCCGACATCCGCCTCGACGCCACGCAGTGCACGGTGATTGCGGTGGGCAGCCATGCTTTCGTGCATTTGATCGATGTGCCCCTCGACAGCGCCCTGCCCTGCGACACCCTGATCGAATATGACGTGTTGATTGACGGTGCCGGCATTGCCGACTGGGCGCCGCACTTGTTGTATGGCGACGCGCTGCGACCGAATTTTGTGCTGCGCGCGCGGGTCGATCAGTTGCTGCACGGTTCCTGCCGCAAGCCGCATCATCCTGCTGCCGACGGTTTGCTCTGTGTCGATCAGTTGCTGGCGACCGAACACGAGCCGCAACAGCGTCCCGCGTTGTTGATGATGACGGGCGACCAGGTGTATGCCGATGACGTCGCTGGGCCCACGCTGCGGGCGATTCATGCGCTGATCGAGCGGCTGGGGCTGTTCGAGGAGCACCTCGAAGGCGCGGTGGTCAGCGACAGCGCCAAGCTCTATGAGCACCCGGCCAGTTATTACCACCGTGCGGATTTGTTACCGGCGCTTGAGAGCAACGAGACGTTGCGTGAGCGATTTTTCGGTGGGGCGCGCAAGCCGATTTTCACCAGCAGCAGCGCCGACAATCATTTGGTGACGTTTGCCGAGGTGATGGCGATGTACCTGCTGGTGTGGTCGCCGACAGCCTGGACGCTGATTGCACCACAGCCGCCGGAGCTGACCGCACAGCGCCGTGAGCGGTATGCGCTGGAGCAGATGCGCATCGATGGTTTCAAAGCCGGCCTGGGTGGTGTGGCCCGGGCGCTGGCGCATTTGCCGAGCCTGATGATTTTCGATGACCACGACATTACCGATGACTGGAACCTTTCCGCGCAGTGGGAGGAAACGGCCTACGGGCATCCGTTCTCCAAGCGGATCATCGGCAATGCGTTGATCGCCTACATGCTGTGTCAGGGTTGGGGCAATAACCCGGATGCGTTCAAGGATCTGCTGAAGAAAACGGCACAGTTCAGCGCGACCGGGCGGGACCGTTACCTGGACAGCCCGGTGCAGGACGACCTGATCGATGACCTGCTGAAATTTCAGCAGTGGCATTACGTGCTGCCCACCAGCCCGGCGCTAGTGGTGATCGATACGCGCACCCGGCGCTGGCGCAGCGAGATGACGCTGAAGCAGCCTTCGGGTTTGCTCGACTGGGAAGCGCTCAGCGAGTTGCAGCAGGAACTGCTGGATCACCCCTCGGCGATCATCGTGTCGCCGGCGCCGATCTTTGGTGTGAAGTTGATCGAGACGGTGCAGAAAGTGTTCAGCTGGTGCGGTTTTCCGCTGCTGGTGGATGCTGAAAACTGGATGGCCCATCGTGGCGCGGCGCAGGTGATCCTGAATATTTTCCGACACTCGCGTACGCCGGGTAATTACGTGGTCCTGTCGGGGGATGTGCATTATTCCTTCGTGTACGAGGTATTTATCCGACACCGCAAGGGTGGGCCGCGTATCTGGCAGGTGACCAGCAGTGGCATCAAGAACGAGTTTCCGCCGAGGCTGCTGGAGTGGTTCGACCGGCTCAACCGCTGGCTCTACTCGCCGCGCTCGCCGCTGAACTGGCTGACCAAGCGCCGGCTGATGCGCATTGTCCCGCATGTGCCTGAGCATGCTGAAGCGGGTGAGCGGCTGTGGAATTCGGCGGGGATCGGGCAGGTATTCTTTAACGAACAGGGTCAGCCCCAGGCAATTTATCAACACAATTCAAACGGCCTGCCGAAGACGCGGATGGTGGCGCCGCAAGAGGACTGACGGGGGCCCGGGTCGTCTGTATCGCGAGCAGGCTCACGCCTACAAAGGAATATGTATGTTTGCACGGAGCAAGTTGGTACCTGAACTGATGGTCAGCGACATCAGGAAAAGCCTGCATTTCTGGACGGTATTGGTCGGTATTCCGATTGCCTACGAGCGGCCTGAAGTCGGGTTTGCCTACCTTGACTTGAACGGCGCGCAGCTGATGCTGGAGCAATACGATCCCGGCGAGGGGCAATGGCTCAGTGGTGCGCTGCAGGCGCCCTTCGGTCGGGGTATCAATTTCCAGATTACTGTTGAATCGGTTGAACCTGTTTTGCGGCGGCTGGCTGAAGTTCAATGGCCGCTGTTTCGAGCGTGTGCCGACACCTGGTATCGCGCGGGTGAGGTTGAAGTGGGCCAGCGGGAGTTTCTGCTGCAGGATCCGGATGGGTATCTGGTGCGGTTAGTGGAAAGCCTTGGGGAGCGTACCAGTCAGAAACCGACCTGATCCTGGCGGAATGCAGGATGGCGCATTTATCGGAAAAGGCCTACATCACTAGCAGAAACGTCTCGGCGGCTATCGGGTGATACTCAGCTCATACGCAAATGCACCGTTTGCGTAGCGACCACTCAGAGGTATTACCTTGCCACCCTGTACTCATTTCTGTACGTTCTTTGCTTGAGGCGAGGACTACAATATGCAAACCATCAACTATACGACAGCTCGAGCGCACTTGGCCGAAACAATGGATCGAGTGAACGAAGACCGTGCTCCACTGCTGGTGACTCGTCAAAAAGGTGAGCCGGTGGTGATGATGTCCCTGGCGGAATACAACGCTTTGGAGGAGACGGCATATTTACTGCGCTCTCCAGCCAATGCCGAGCGCTTGATCAAATCGATCGGCAATTTACGCGCAGGAAAAACCAAAGCCAGGCAACTCATTGAAGAATGAATATCGAGTTCACTCCTGAAGGTTGGGACGACTATCTGTGGTTCCAACACAATGACAAGGCAGGCCTCAAGCGAATCAACCTGCTGATCAAATCAATTCAGCGCGAGCCTTTCACCGGACTTGGGAAGCCTGAGCCGCTCAAACACAATTTGAGCGGCTTTTGGTCACGGCGAATCACCGCAGAACATCGCCTTGTGTACTCAGTTGAGGACGGTGAGCTTCGGGTTGTGATGTGCCGGTATCACTACTGATCTGGGCTTGGTAAGAGTTGCCGCAGGCTCGGGCCGCGTTCGGACGATTTTTTGATCTTCGGCGGTTTCCGCGTTATCCAAGATCAAGATCAAAAGATCGCAGCCTTCGGCAGCTCCTACGGGGTTTGCCGGGATTTGCCGGGATTTGCAGGGTAATCCCGGGGTAATGCCGGGATTTGCCGGGGGTTATCGAGGGTTACCGGGGTTGTGGTTGGTTTGGTGTGATCAGATCGCCCGGCAGATTCCTCTGACAATCATCTCCACCTCCCGCTCATCAATGGTCAACGGCGGCAGCAGGCGGATGGTTTTGCCGCGGGTTACGTTGATCAGCAAGCCGTGGTCCCGGGCGGCGATCAGGGTCAGGTCGCGGATGGGCTGCTTGAGTTCAATGCCGATCATCAGGCCCCGACCACGAATGGCCAGCACGTTTGGGTTGTCTGCCAGTTCGGCGCGCAGTCTGGTGAGCAGCCGCTCGCCCTGGCGTGCGGCGTTTTCCAGTAGTGCCTGTTCCTCGATGATTTCCAATACCGTGCAACCGACACGGCAAGCCAGCGGGTTGCCGCCGAAGGTGCTGCCGTGGCTGCCGGGGGTGAACAGGTCGGCGGCTTTGCCGCGGGCCAGGCAGGCGCCGATGGGGATGCCGTTACCCAGGCCTTTGGCCAGGGTCATGACGTCCGGGACGATGCCTTCGTGCTGGAACGCGAACCACTGGCCGGTGCGGCCGATGCCGGTCTGGATTTCGTCGAGCATCATCAACCACCCGTGCCCGTTGCACAGTTCGCGCACGGCTTTCAGGTAGCCGGGGGGCGCCGGTTGCACGCCGCTTTCGCCCTGGATCGGTTCCATGAGGATCGCGACGATGCGTGGGCCGTGCCGTTGCTGCACCCGCTCAAGCGCCTTGAGGTCGCCAAAGGGCACTTTGACGAAATCTCCCGGCAGTTCGCTGAACCCCAGGCGCACTGCAGGGCCGTCGCTGGCGGACAAGGTGCCGAGGGTCCGGCCGTGGAAGGCATTTTCCATGACCACCACCAGCGGCTGCTCGATGCCTTTGCGCCAGCCGTGCAGGCGCGCCAGCTTCAGCGCGGTTTCGTTCGCTTCGGCGCCGGAGTTGTTGAAGAACGCCCGCTGCATGCCGGCCAATTGGGTCAGCTTCCCGGCCAGGCGCTGTTGCCAGTCGATGCTGTACAGGTTGGAGGTATGCAGCAACAGGCCGGCCTGCTCGCTGATGGCCGCGACGATTTTCGGGTGGGAATGGCCGACGTTGGTCACCGCCACACCCGCCACCGCGTCCAGGTACTCGCGACCGGCCTGATCCCACAGGCGCGTGCCCAGCCCTTTGCAAAAGCTCAGGGCCAGGGGTTGATAGGTGGTCATCAGGCAGGCGGCGGTCATGACATCAAGCTCCATCAATTGTCGGTGTTTTTGCAGTATGGTTAGCCACTTGAGCTGGATAAACGCTGCAACCCTTCAATGATATTAAAGCTGGGCTTGATAATGGATTTGTTCCAGGCAATGACCGTTTATGTGCGGGTGGTCGAGAGCGGCAGCATGACCGCCGCCGCGCTGCAGTGCGCCATGTCCACCACCATGGTCGGCAATCACCTGCGTGCGCTGGAGCAGCGCCTTGGCGTGCGCCTGCTCCATCGCACCACCCGCCGCCAGCGCCTGACAGAATTCGGCAGCGCCTACTATCAGCGTTGCCTGGAAGTGCTGGGGCTGGTGGCTGATTCCGAGCGCCTCGCCGAACAAAGCCAGGACACGCCCCGCGGCACGTTGCGCATCACCGCACCGCTGACTTTCGGCACCGAAAAACTCGCGCCGGCCCTCAGCGAATTCGCCCTGCGCTACCCACAGGTCAAACTGGACGTGATGCTCTCCAACGGGCGCCCCGACCTGCTGGAAAATGGCCTGGACGTCGCCTTTCGCCTGGGCGCCATCGAGCCGAGCAACGTCATCGCCCGCCCGCTGATCGACTACACCCTGACCATGTGCGCATCGCCGGCGTACCTGGCACGCCGGGGCAATCCGCTAACACCCCAGGACCTGCAACAGCATGACTGCCTGGCCTTCGCCTATCCGGCCGGGGACGACTGGCAATCGGTGGCGAAACATTGGCGCCTGAGCGGTCCGGAGGGTGAAGTGATGGTGGCCGTCAGCGGCACATTGCTGATCAACAGTTCGGCGGGCCTGCATCAGGCGGCCCGCACCGGCATGGGCATCGTGATGCTGCCGGACGCGCTGGTGGAGCAGGACCTGGCGAGTGGAGCACTCGTGGCGCTGATGCCCGACTACCAACTGCCCAGCCGGCCCATGAGCCTGATTTATGCCCAGGATCGCTACCGCCTGCCCAAGCTGCGCCATTTCGTCGACTTCGCCATGCAGCGATGGGGCAAGCAGTAGCCATTCAAACCCGGCATGCACTAGTCTGCGCGGAGACCTGATCGACATGGAGAGCGACGATGTTTAGTTTCTGCGTCGAGCATCTCGCTTCATCAACACGCCAAGGACAGCCAATGACATCCCCTACCCTTTACCGCCGAGCCACTTCCCAGGATTTGCTGGCCATTTGCAGATTGGGCCAGCAACTCAACAGCCTGCACCACCAGCACCGGCCGGACATCTACGCACCCTCTACCGGGGATTTCGCCCGCGACAGTGACTTCTGGCGACCCAGCCTCGAGGGCGAAAATCACGCGGTGTTCCTCGCCGAACAGGCTGCCACGGTGAAGGGTTTCATCACCGTGCAAGTCACCGACTCGAAGGGCTCGCTGATGCAACCGCAGCGAGTCGGGCGCATCGGTTCGGTCTGTGTTGACCAGGCGGCCAGAGGCCAGGGCGTTGGCCGCGCATTGATGGCGCAGGCCCAAGCCTGGGCGCTCGACCAGGGCGCGGCGGATTTGCGTTTGACCGTGTGGGGCTTCAACGCGCCGGCGCAGCGCCTCTATGCAGAACTGGGGTTTGAAATGCGCGCGTTCGAAATGGGCAAGCGCCTGACCGATGTGCAGGCCTAAGGTTATGACCCGCCCTTGATCAGCACCGGTTTCTCCTGGTATCGATCCGCAAACAGCTGCTTCAGCTGCGCCACTTTCGGCAAGTCGTTGATGACGATGTAGGGATAGGTGGGATGTTCAGTCAGGAAGTCCTGATGTTCATCCTCAGCCGGGTAGAAACCGTTGTAGCTTTCCAGCCTGGTCACGATCGGTTTGCTGAACGAATGCGCGGCGTCGAGCTGGGCGATGTACGCCTGGGCGACCTTTTGCTGCTCGCCGCTGCGGGTAAAAATCGCCGATCGATACTGAGTGCCGCTGTCCGGCCCCTGGCGATTGAGTTCGGTGGGGTTGTGGGCCACCGAGAAGTAGATTTGCAGCAGGGTGCCGTAGCTGACCTGAGTCGGGTCGAACGTGACTTCGACGGCTTCCGCGTGCCCGGTGTCGCCGTCGCTCACTCGCTCGTAGCGAGCGGTATCGGCCCTACCGCCGGCGTATCCCGACTCGGCTTTTTGCACCCCCTTGACGTGCTGGAACACACCCTGCACGCCCCAGAAACATCCGCCGGCGAATACCGCGGTTTCACTGCGGGCCTGGGTGGTTGAGTCGAGTGCCGGAGGTGGAATGACCACTGCGTCCTCGGCGCCCAGGGAGAAGGCCGAGCATTGACCGATAACGCCAGCAGCCGTCAGGGCCAGCAGTGTGCGACGCCAGGTGAAGGATAATTTCATGGGTCTTGCTCCAGAAACGAAAGATCAAGCCGGCGTGAACTTCATCGCCAGGCCGTTCATGCAGTAACGCTGGCCAGTGGGTTTGGGCCCGTCATCGAAGACATGGCCCAAGTGACCGCCACATCTTCGGCAGTGCACCTCCTCGCGCACCATGCCGAATGAACGGTCCTGACGAATGCCCACCGCGTTGTCCAGCGGCGCCCAAAAACTCGGCCAGCCGGTGCGGCTGTCGAATTTGGTGGCCGAGGAAAACAGCGCCCGGTCACAACCGGCACAGGCGAACGTACCGTCCCGGTGCTCATCGTTCAGCGCACTGCTGTAGGCGCGCTCGGTGCCCTCTTCGCGAAGGATTTCGTATTGCTCGTCGCTCAGCAGGGCGCGCCATTCACTGTCGCTGTGCGTCACTTCGAAGACCTCTGCGGCATTGGCATCGCCAATCAAATCGCCAATGAATGAGCAGCGACCGGCAAATGTCGGCAATACACCGACCGCCAGGGCTGCAACCCCCAGCCCGCCGCTCGCTACGAGAAACTGCCGTCGTGAAAACATGCTCGTCTCCAAAAATCCAGGGGGCCTTTCATGGAACACAGCCTAGGCTGAGTGTGATCGCCAAATCCTCACGGAGAGTTAAATAAATCGTGATAACTCGATGGGCGAAAAACCCGCACACTACGCACACCGCGCTGAAGGATTAAGCTTGATGGAACAGACCAAACGCGTCCTGGTGGTCGAGGACGACCTGCATATTGCCGACCTCATCTGCCTGCATCTTCGTGATGAACATCTCGAGGTGGTGCACTGCGCGGACGGGAACGAAGGCATGCGCATGCTGCAGCAGGGAGGCTGGGATGCGCTGATCCTCGACCTGATGCTACCCGGGGTCGACGGGCTGGAAATCTGCCGTCGCGCCCGTGCGATGGCGCGCTACACGCCGATCATCATCACCAGCGCCCGCTCCAGTGAAATGCACCGGATCCTGGGCCTGGAGCTGGGTGCCGACGATTACCTGGCCAAGCCCTTTTCCATGCTCGAACTGGTGGCGCGGGTCAAGGCGCTGTTGCGGCGAGTGGATGCGATGGCGCGCAACCTGAAAATGGACGCCGGCAGCCTGAGCCTCGATGGCCTTTCCATTGACCCGATCACCCGCGACGTCGCCCTCGATGGTCGGCGCCTGGACCTCACGCCCAGGGAGTTCGACTTGCTGTACTTCTTCGCCCGCCAGCCCGGCAAGGTGTTCTCGCGCATGGACTTGCTCAATGCGGTGTGGGGCTACAGCCACGAGGGTTACGAGCACACGGTGAACACTCACATCAATCGCCTGCGGGCCAAGATCGAGGCCGACCCGGCGCAGCCCGTGCGCATCCTCACGGTGTGGGGCCGTGGCTACAAGTTCGCGGCGCAAGAGGACCAGCCATGAAGCTGACCCTGACACAACGCCTGTCACTGGTGTTCGCCGTGCTCCTGCTGGTGTGCTGCGGCACGTCGGCGTGGATGCAGGTGCGCGCCAACCAGATCCATGAGCAGGAGGTGGTGCAAGGGTTGTCGAGAAACCTGGCGCAACACATTGCCAATGACACGGTGCTGATGAACAGCCAGGGCCTGATGCCCGATGCGGTGCGCAACCTGTTCAGCCAGTTGATGCTGGTGAACCCCAGCGTCGAGGTGTACCTGCTGGACCCTGCAGGCCGGGTTGTCGGCAGCGCAGCACCCGAGGGGCGGATTCGCCGCGAGCAGGTGGACCTGGCGCCCATCCAGCGCCTGCTCGCTGGCGATGCCCTGCCGATACTGGGCGACGACCCGCGCAGCGCCGACGCACGCAAAGTATTCAGTGCCGCGCCGTTGACGGTCGATGGCAAGCCGGTTGGCTACCTCTATGTGGTGCTGCTCGGCGAGGAACATGACCGCTTCGCCGAACAAGGCGCGACCAGCGCGGCGCTGAACACGGCACTGTGGTCAATCGGGCTGGTGGCGTTGTTATGCCTGATTGCCGGTCTCACGGCCTTCTCGCTGATCACCCGGCCCTTGAGGCGCCTGACCGCGAACGTCAGCCAGTTCGATATCGACGGCATGCCGCAAACACCCCCGGCGCCAGTGGAAAAAGCCGCCAGCCAGGACGAGATCGCCGTACTCGACGCCGCCTTCCGCCAGATGCAGGCGCGCCTGAGCGAACAATGGCGCTCGTTGACTCGCCAGGACCAGGAGCGGCGCGAGCTGGTGGCGAACATCTCCCACGACCTGCGCACGCCCCTGGCGTCGTTGCATGGTTATCTGGAAACCTTGTCGCTCAAGGACGCGACCTTGTCCGTGGCCGACCGCCGCCGTTACCTGGGCATCGCCCTGGATCAGAGCCGCAAGGTTGGCGGGCTGGCACAGTCGCTGCTGGAGCTGGTGCGGCTGGAGCATGGATTTGTGCAGCCCGTGCTGGAGCGGTTTTCCCTGACCGACCTGGTGCAGGACATATTCCAGAAATTCGAACTGACCGCCGAAGCGCGCCAGGTGCAGCTCAAGGCCAACTTTGCGCCAACGGTGTCCGGGGTGTTTGCCGACCTGGGGCTAATCGAGCGGGTACTGACCAACCTGTTTGACAACGCCCTGCGCCATACGCCGGTGGGCGGAATCATCAGCATCAGCCTGGTGCCGCAGGGTGGGTTCGTCGAGATCACGGTCAGTGACAGCGGCCCGGGGATTGCTGCGCAGTTGCGTGAGGGGTTGTTTCTGCGGCCGTTCAATATTGGCGGCGCGCGGCGGGATGGCGGGTTGGGGTTGCGAATTGTGCAGCGGATTTTGCAGTTGCATGGCCGCGAGATTCGTTTGCTGGATGTCCCGGGGCAAGGGGCGACCTTGGTGTTTTCGTTGCCGGTGGATGAGGAAGTTGCCACGCAATTGGCGGTGCGGTCGATGAATCTGAATACGCCGGGAAAGGTCTGACGGACCGCGCTGCCTGCATCGCGGGCAAGCCTTGCTCCCACAGGGCTCTAAGGCGGGCAAGACACGTTCGGATAGTTCACCCCGTGCGTGAAAATAGGCCAATGCACAGAACCCGACAGGACTACTATCCACGCTCGCTTTTCGACACGGACACGTCAAGATGCTCAACGCCCTGCAAAACACCCCACCGTGGGTCTACGCGCTCTTTGTGCTGCTTTGCTATTTCGGGATCAAGGCCCTCTCCCCCACCCGGGAAAGCAAAATCTCGCTGCTGATCACGCCGCCGATCCTGCTCGCCTGGTCCCTGTATTCGCTCAATCTGGCGCTGCATCCGGTGTTGTCGCTGGGCTTCTGGCTGGTCGCCGTACTGGTGGGCAGCGCCACTGCACTGCTGATTTTTTCCAGCCAGGACGTCAGGCTGGATGCCTCGAGAGCCGGGCTGATCCTGCCCGGCACCAGCAAGACCTTGGTGCTCTACCTGCTGTTGTTTGCGGTCAACTACTACTTCGGCTATGAGGCGCAGGTTCACCCGCAACAATCGAACACGCTGCCAGTCATGTTGCTCAAGGCCTGTGCGTCCGGGATTGCCAGCGGTCTGTTTTGCGGGCGCTCGATCAGGTTTTATCAGGTGTTTCGCGGCCTCAAGGCAACTCATGCGTAGGAGCTGGCGAAGCCTGCGATCTTTTGATCTTTGGCTAGGTGGGGGCCGCCAGGATCAGGATCAGGATCAAAAGATCGCAGCCTGCGGCAGCTCCTACGGGGCACCGAGGTGGATGTTTTGGCCGCTGGCCTGTTCGTCCGTGACAACACGGCGCCGGTCCAATAGATTAGGCGGCCTGAAAAGGCCCCGGGCTTTCTCGCCTCATCCCAAGTTAAAAGAAGTAGTGAAATTTCAATGTCCGATTCCAATACCGCTGAATCCGTAGTCACCTTGTCGTCCAAAGCGGAATACGAAAACTCCATCAATCTTTCACAACACCTGCCACAGGCCAAGACCATCGCCGAGATGGTCCTGGACTCGTTCCAGTCGACCCGTGAAAGCGACCAGATCCGCGAACTGCGTGCCGCGATCCGCCAGGCTCACGACAGCTTCGACGATGACAAGGCCTACGAACTGATGGGCGAACTCAAGCAGCTCAAGGACGCCGAGGCCGCTGATATCGCGGCACTGGAAGACCTCAGCAGCAAGTTCCCGATCAGCCGCATCCTGTCGAGTTTCAAGGACGACCCTGCGTTCCAGGAAATCGTCTACGGCCTGGCGCTGAAAGTGCTGAACCAGACTCATCAGGCCATCAGCAATCCGGGCAGCAGCAAGGGCAAGACAGTGCGGGCGAAGAAAGAAGCCGAAGTGTTCACCATCAGCAAGGACGGCGTGAGCGTCACCTTGCCGCTGCGCACGCCGCGTTCGCGCCTGAACCTTGATCGCCAAGCGCTGGAGTTCCTCGGTTTCGCGTTCGTCGGTGAAGGCGATGAAGCGGAGCTGGAAAGCGAAACCTTCCTCGACAACGCCGGGACTGAACAGGCGGTCAACCGCAAGAACATCATCACTGCGCTGCAGCAACAGACCGCGTTCGATGGCTTCAGCATCGCTGCCCAGTAACACACCTCCCGCAGCGCAGCGCCCTCCCCGTGGGGCGGGAGCTCGCTCCCCCTGGACTGCGTAGCGGCCGCGGAATAGTGGCAGCACCGCTTCTTTTGTGAGTGCTGCCCACTCAAGCGCGAGCAAGCCACAGGCTTTTTCGCCAGCTCGTGTTTCTCCCAAGCCCCGCCCTTGTGCGGGGCTTTTTATTGCCTGCGATTCAGGCAAGTCCGCGACTACTGTTCCAGTATCGAAACAGCACTAACACTTCCCTTAACCCTCGAGCACCATGGGTCCGCCTGCGGGGAGCGTCTACTCACTGTCCAGCCCAGACCTCAGTGGTGCAACTGCTGAGGCCTGCATGAACACACTTCCCCTGTACCGTCAGTTAGCCAATCACTACCTCGACGCGATCCGCAGCGGCACCTTGAAAAACGGCGAACGCTTTCCGTCCATCCGCCTGATGATGGAGAAGCACGCAGTCAGCCTGTCGACGGCGGTGCAGGTGTGCCGGGAGCTGGAGGGTCAGGGGGTGCTGGAGGCGCGCCCGCGCTCGGGCAACTATATTCGCCAGCCGGAACCCCTGCCGCACCCCCTGCCACCGGCACCGCTGGCTGCCGATGCCTATGTCGGCATTCACCAACAGGTGTCTTCGGTGCTCAAGGCCAGCCAGCGAGCGACGATCAAGGTCAATTTCGCCAACCCCTATTGCGCACCCCAGCTCTACCCGCTGAAGACCCTGCAGGACCACATGGTCAAGGCGTTGCGTCAGAACCAACAGCTGCTGGGCACCACCGCGCCCACCAGCGGCAACCTCGCACTGCGCAACATCCTCGCTCGCCGCGCCCTGACCAGCAAAACCCACCTGAGCGCCGAGCAAATCGTGATCACCAACGGCGCCACCGAGGCGCTTAACCTGGCCCTGCGCGCCGTCACCCAGCCCGGTGATACGGTTGCCGTCGAGTCGCCAACCTTCCACGGCCTGCTGCAGATTCTCGAAAGCCTTAATCTGCGGGTGTGCGAGGTGCCGGCAGCGGCGCACTGCGGGATCAATCTGTTCGCCCTGGAACAATTGCTGCGCGGCTCTGAACCGATCCGCGCCGTGATCGTGATACCCAATTTGCAAAATCCCCTGGGCAGCATCATGCCCGACTCGCACAAGGCCCGACTGGTGCAACTGTGCGCCGAGCACGCCACGGTGCTGATCGAGGACGACACCTACGGCGACCTGGTAGACACCGAGCAACCGTTGTCCACGCTGAAACACTGGGACCGCAGCGACAACCTGATCTACTGCGCCTCGCTGAACAAGACCCTCGCACCGGGGATGCGCCTGGGCTGGATCAGTGCCGGCCGCTGGCACGACCGGGTGGAGATGCTCAAGCACAGCCAGTCGAGGGGATGTGAGGCGCTGTCGCAGTTGGCGGTGAGTGCGTTCATGAAGACACCGTCCTACGAGCGTTACCTGCGCCGACTGAGGAACGCCCTGACCCAGCAGCGCCACGCGATGCGCACCGCGATCCTGCGCCACTTTCCCCAAGGCACCCGCGTGACCGAGCCGCAGGGCGGCACCCTGTTATGGGTGGAACTGCCGCCTGGGTATGCGTCGATGCGTTTGTTTCATGAGGGGTTGAAGGTGGGTATTCAGATTTTGCCTGGGGATATCTTTTCCAATGGGCCGGGGTTTGGGCACTGCCTGAGAATCGCGTGTGGCGCGCCGTTTACGCCGAGGATTGAGGAGGCGCTGGCGACCCTGGGCCAACTCCTGAAAAACCAGAAGTAAAGCCTGTTTGATGGAGATCCCCGGGATGTATACGTACCCCGTAGGAGCTGTATTTCAGCTCGGGTTTGGGTGCAGCCCCAGGGCGTTTTCATGCAGGCAGATGATGTGCGGGTCATCATTCCAATGCGGAAAACGCTCGGCGATCAGGGGGTCGTGGCCAGGGATGATGTGCTCCTCGCCGTCCGCCAGACGCTCGATTTCGTTGAAGGCTTCCAGCGTTTGCGCCAGGTCATCGATAATCGGAAACGGACTGCGCTGGCGAATGTTCACCCACAAATGCGCAGCGTCCGAAGCCAGCACAATCCACCCGCGCCGGGTATTGACCCGCACCACCTGGCTGCCCGGCGTGTGCCCGCCCACCGGATGCAGGGTCACGCCGGCGGCGACCTCGACGGTACCCGTGTGCAAACGCATGCGCCCCTCGAACAGCGGCGGCAGCGCCGACATCACGTCATCGACCTCGTAGGTTTTGTTCACCGTGCGATGGGCCATTTTCGGCCCGGTGCAGAAGTGCAGTTCCGCCTCCTGCAGATGCACGGTGGCCTTGGGAAACAAACCCAGGTTTCCGGCATGGTCCCAGTGCAGATGAGTCAGGATCAGGTTGTCGACCTGTGCCGGATCAATCCCCAGCTGGCGCAGGGACTCTTCCGGCAGGCGATACATCTGACGGTTGCGCCGATCCGCAGTGGCAGGCTGGAAACAGGTGTCCACCACGATCACGCGTTGCTCATGGCGAATCACCCAGAAGTAATAATCCAGCGGCATCGGCGCGTTCGGATCACCACAGCAGGCGTCGTACAGAAAATTCTCCCGGGCCGTGCGCTGGGCATTGGCACCGACACGGATGGCGAACACTTCGTACTCGGGAACGGGCATGGGGCAGCTCCTGGTTCAGGCCACCGAGGCGGTCTTGAGCGTCGGTCGGAAGTCGAAATCGATTTGCCCGGTGATACCCAGGTCCTCGGCCAGACGCTGGAGCCCGCTGTAGTCGCGCATGATGGTCGCGTTACGGTTGCTCTCACGGGTGTCGGCGATGATCAGCGCCGCGTCCTCAACCCCCAGTTGAGTCAGGATCGCTTCCCACATCGAGTAGTCCTGGGCGACAAAGGCACTCAGGGCCACGGACAACGTACGGGCGAAAAATTCCCGCTGCGGCGGCTGCATGTTCCCGTACATGACCTTGGCCACCTCGGCCAGGACCTTGCTGTGGGCATACTCGTCACGATTGTGCAGCTCGGCCACGCGACGGTTTTGCGGCTGGATGCTCTGATCGTCCGCCAATAGATCCAGGTAGGCATTGACGCTGATTTCGGCCACCACTGCAAAAGTGATCGAGGCCAGGTCCCGCTGCCACTGTTCCGGCAACGCTTCGCGCAGGGCCAGCAGCCGCAGATAGGTGACCGACGGCGGCAAGTCCAGCGTCTGGTCCAGCGCGCGGTCGACCCGGGTGCGCTCGATCGCGCGCAGGTGCATCAGCGTGTGGTAGTGCTCGTCGATCAGCGTCTGCTGCATCGCCTCGCGAAAATGCCAGTCATGCTGCCCCAGGTATTGATTGGCGATGACGCTCAATGCTGGGTTTACCACGTGCTCTTCGGCAGTGACCGTGCGCAGGTTGTAGCCGATCCAGCCCCAGGTCAGCACGCTGCTTTTGAGCTCGTCGCTCAGGGCCTGGAATTTCGGGTGCTGGAAAAACGGCACCATGCACTCCGGGTAATCCGGACGCGCAGGGTCGAAGGCTTCGCCGGCCTGCCACTTGTCCGGCGCACACACCGTGGCTCGTTTGGTCCACGCCTGGTTGAGCCGCACGATCAATTGATGATCGACTTTGGCGATCTCGATGGCTGTTTGCATAACGCGTTACCTGTTGTACGCGTACCCACCCAGGGGTACGCAAATAGAATGAATGGCGCCGGAAAATTCAGGCCAGCCAATAGCGGGTCAGGTTGCGCGCCGGGTCATTGTATCGACTGCGGGCGTGGATCATCCGCCAGTTGTCCCAAATCAGCAGGCAGCCGTCAGGGATCAACACCGGGGTGTTGTGCTCCAGAAAGTACGCTTCCCCCAGCACCGCGAACCGCGCCAGCGGCGAGGGGCTGTTGGCCACCAGCGACTGCTGCAGATCCTCTTTGCAAGGATTGACGTCGCCGTAGTGAAACTGGTTGTAGCTGAAGCGCAAGATGTCACCGTCCTGCGTCGGCGTCAGGATGTATTCCTTAACCCGCCGTTGCGCGGCCTCCCCAGGCTTGGCCGTAGCCACGAACTCCACTGGCGTCTCGACAAGCCACTGGTGCAACTGCGGCTCGGTGCGTTCCAGCAATGCCAGGAACTGGTAGCCGTCGACCAGCCCCGTATGGCCGCCGCCGCAGGTCGCCTGTTGATGACAATGCAATGCCAGGTAACGCGGCGGCGGAGCATAGACCGGCGCCTCGGTGTGCGGGCCGATACCGTTCATGCTCTGGGAGTACGGCAGGTCTTCGTAGCCCGGCTTGCGCGTGATCGCGAACGCCGTCTGGCCGTTGAACTGCGGAATGATCGGACCGAACTGCTGCAGTGTGCCGACCACGTCATCGTCAAATTCGTCGGCGGTCAGTACTGTCCAGCCCCGTGCCGATAATTCTTCGTGGCGGTGGCCCAGTGAAACATCAGCTTTGAATGCAATCCCTTGATCGGACATGGTGAGATTCCTGGCGGTTTATCCGGCGTTGACGGTGGCGGTGTAGGCGGCAATGAATTCGCGACAGGCGTTGCCCGGGCGATAGCGCTGCTCATCAATGCTGCGCACGGGGGTGATTTCGGCAGCGGTGCCCGTCAGAAAACACTCCTCGAAGTCGCCGAGCTCGGTAGGAAGAATCGTGCGCTCGACCACCTGGTAATCCAGCGCCCCGGCCAATTCGATTACGGTCTGGCGGGTGATGCCGTTGAGGAAGCAGTCGGGCAGCGGGGTGTGCAGCGTCCGGTCCTTGACGAAAAACACGTTGGCGCTGGTGGCCTCGGCGACATGGCCGCGCCAGTCGAGCATCAGCGCATCGTGAAAGCCGTTGTTTTCTGCATCGTGTTTGCTCAGGGTAGCGATCTGGTAATGCCCCGAAGCCTTGGCTTCGAACGGGCTGCTGCTGGGGGGCGGCCGGCGCCAGTCGGCGGTCTTCAGGCGAATGCCGCCCATGTGCCCTGCCGGGTCGAAGTAACTCGGCCATTGCCAGCAGGCGATCGCCAGGTGCACGCGATTGAAGCGAGCCGAAGTCGAGATCATTTCGCTGCCACGCCACGCCACCGGCCGCACGTATCCGTCGACCACGTTATTGCGCTGCAGCAGCTCATGGCTGGCCGCTTCCAGTTCGGCCAGCTCATAGGGAATCACGAAATCCATCAATTGTGCCGAGCGATACAACCGCTCGCTGTGTTCGCGCAGCTTGAAGATCCTGCCGTTGTACACACGCTCGCCTTCGTACACGGTGCTCGCGTAATGCAAACCATGGGTCAACACATGCAAGCGCGCCTGGGACCATTCGACGAACTCGCCGTCGAGCCAGATAAGCCCTTCGCGCTGATCAAACGGGATGCCACTCATGTCCATATCTCCTGGTGAATCGTCCTACGCCGTTTCCAGCAGGACCGGTATCAATTCGGGCGCAGTCAGCGGCTCGTCCTGAAAAAAGAATCGCCGCTCGCCAAAGGCTGGGCGCAGGTCATCGAACCAGCTGGCGTGGGGATCGAATTGCGCATGAAAGGTGCGCAGCACCCATTGCGGATCCCGGGCCTGGAGAAACTGCAACACGAAGACTTTTTCTCCGGCCACGGTTTCAATCCCGTTGATCAGAACCTTGCCGTAGAAAGTGCTCATGGAGGGCCCCCGCACCGTACGGGCCAGCCCGGACACGCTGCGATAGGCCGCCTGGAATATCTCGAAGGCCCGGGCCAGCGGCATCGCGAAGTAATGACGAGGGCCGGTGTCGCGCTCGACGAACATGTAATAGGGCACCGCGCCAAGTCGCACGCCTTCGGTCCAGAGCTCGGCCCAATCGGCGGGGTTTTCGTTGATATGGCGGATCACCGGCGCCTGCATGCGCAACACGGCGCCGGTGGAGCGAATGCGTTCGACGGCCTGGCGGGCGATGTCCTGGCGCAGCTCGACCGGGTGGTTGTAATGCCCCATCACAGACAAGTGCTTGCCTGCCGCGACGATTCGCCGGAACAGTGCCAGCAGCTCGGGGGCATCCTTGTCGCTGACGAACCGCTGCGGCCAGTAAGCCACCGACTTGGTACCGATGCGGATACTGCGCAGGTGCGGTAACTCCAGCAGCGGCTCGATGTAGCCGGCCAGCGAGCGAGTGTTCATGATCATCGGGTCACCGCCGGTGATCAGCACGTCAGTGACTTCGGTGTGCACCCGCAGGTAACTCACCAGTTCCTGGGACTCACGGGCGTTGAACTTGAGTTCTTCTTCACCGATGAACTGCGCCCAGCGAAAACAGAAGGTGCAGTACGCGTGACAGGTCTGGCCGGCGCCAGGGAAGAACAGCACGGTTTCCCGGTACTTGTGCTGAATGCCCGGCAGGACTTTACCGTCCAGGCTTGCGCCGTTATGGGTCAACTGGCCGGCCGGATGGGGGTTCATGCGCAGCCAGATCGCTTCGATCCGGCGCTTGATGGCCGCAGCGTCGTCCTGCTCGATCAGTTGCTTGAGCGACGCATACTCCTGCGGCAACAGCATGTCCGGGTGGGGAAAAGTCATGCGAAAAATCGGATCATCGGGAATGCTGTCCCAGTCGATCAATGTTCCGAGCACGTATTCGTTGGTGCGAAATGGCATCACCCGCGCGACCACGTCCATGGCTTCCTGTAACGCTGGCGTGAGCCTGTGCCAGTACGGCGTCTCGCGGATGGTCCGGGCGTTATAGGGCTTGTATCTGTGCAGCTCCGACATTCCCTGCATGGCAGCGCTCCCGATGAATTCCTGACGAGTTACTGGGCAGTCGGTGCTGTGCGCTCGATGTCCAGCCACGCCCGCACGCTGTCGCGGTCCCACTGCCGGCGAACATAGGCGGCAAGTCGCGCTGGCACATGATCGCCATTGGCAAGCAGGCGGTTGAGCATGATTGCCAGGTCGGTGTCAGCGATGCTCCAGTCACCGAACAGGTGATCAGCGCCGCCTTTGAGCAGGCGATCGGCCACGAAGTACAATCGATCCACAGCCACCAGGGCCTCCTCGGACAGGGGCGTGTCTTTTGTTCCGAAGTAGATGAGATCCGCCGGACGCTCCCGGCGAATGATCAGCAGGTCGCTGCGTAACCACGCCTGAAGCTGGCGGGCCCGGGCGCGCAGCCGGGTGTCTGCAGGGAACAGTTTTCGGCCCTCGGGCGCGACTTCGTCCAGGTATTCGGCAATGGCCGAAGACTCTGAAAGCGCGAAGTCTTCGTGGACCAGGGTAGGTATCTTGCAAGTCATCGACAGGTCTCGATAACTCGCCTGATAGTTCTCTCTATTTTTCAAATCAAGGGTTACACATTCAAACGGAAGTTGTTTTTCTTTCAGCGCCACAAATGCCGACATGGCAAAGGCACTGACAAAATCCGCCCCTACGTACAACTTTATCTTTGCACTTTCCATGGACCACTCCCTTGCATCAAGACTATTAATCCGTTGCACTGGAGTCGATGCTAGATAGTTGCTCACGCACTGAACAGATACAGAAATTATCTGTTTACACGGATACAGAAATCGCGCATCGGACAATACAAAAACAAAAAAAGGGAGTCGGCTAATGCGGACTCCCGGAAGGACAGCAAACAGAGTATGGGGGTTGTCGAGGCTCAGCTCACTGCGGTAGCCATACTGGAAAGCAACGCCAATTGCGGCATGTTGCTCATGTTGAGCATGGCCATCGACTCGGTGGCGCTGGTGTTGACGAAGCCATGTCGGGTCCAGGCGGGCACCAGCAGGACGTCGCCGGTGCTGGCGCGCACCTCGTCATCCTCGCCCATGGTCAGCAGGCCGCTGCCGGCCTGTATGACAAACAGATGCCACCAGCCATGGGCGTGGCCATTCAACACAGCGCCGGGTTTCAACCATTGCATGGACACCGCCACACCCGGTGTCAACTTGCAGCCTTCGAGGCTGTTGTCGTGGGCCAATGCGACGATATCGACTTCGCTGCCCGCAAGACTTTCGCGCATTGCAGCAAGTTTATCGCTCGTCCATACCCGCGCACTCTGGGGCGGCTGATGCAAACTCTGACGAAACTCGTCATATGAAAAAAACGCACCTTGAACATTATTCATTCGCGCATTCCAACTTGATGTCGACGTCATTCACCGAACAATAGGTGAAGCCATCGACACTGTAAACCCAAAACGCCGCGCTTATAACGCAGAAGGCCGCAAGGCTGCGATCATGTCCACTTCCACCGCCGCATTCTTTGGCAACTGATAAACCCCAACTGTGGTTCTTGTATGTTTACCCGCATCCCCCAGCACATGACTGAAGACGTCCGATGCGCCATTGGCCACTTCACTGAGGTCGACAAAGTCCGCAGTGGATTTCACGTACACAGTGACCCGCACCAGCGACTTGATTTTATCCAGCGAGCCGATGGCATCCACTATCAACGCCAGCCCGCGCATGGCACTGATGCTGGCGGCTGCCTGGGCATCACTGAGGCTGAGCTCCAGGCCAACCCGTCCGGGGTATTGGATCTTGCCATTCATGCGCGGCACCATGCCGCTGATGTACAGCTCATCATGGTGCCGGACCAAGGGCGCGTAGTGGCCGCCGGCGGTGTTTTCGCCATAGATGTCGTAACCCAACTCCTTGGCGAGGGTGAGGAAGCGCTCATCACAGGTTGTGTGTTCAAACATGGGTATTACCTCTCAATCAAATCGTGTTCAGCCCATCGCTCTGGCGGGCGGCGCCAGGCAGGCGACTTCCATGCGCACTTCAACCGCCTCGGCCAGACGCAACAAGTCACTGGTGAGTTGCTCGTAGTCCTTGTTGAACAGGACGATGTGGCCGATAAATGAAGTGTTGTCCTTGACCAGCGCCGACACCGCGTCGCCGATGCGCCGCTCATACACGGCCGCCACCAACTCGATGCCGAGCATCCGTGCCACGGCGTCGATGTCTGGCAGGTCACGTAACAGGCCACCGCCCGGCGCCCTGAGCAGGCGAATGCCGCAATAAC
Organism: Pseudomonas sp. 65/3-MNA-CIBAN-0223; assembly: GCF_040310425.1. NCBI lineage: Bacteria > Pseudomonadati > Pseudomonadota > Gammaproteobacteria > Pseudomonadales > Pseudomonadaceae > Pseudomonas > Pseudomonas sp. 65/3-MNA-CIBAN-0223. Next base: position 11,956 of record NZ_JBEOPV010000021.1, on the reverse strand, counting down.
CCCGCGCGACCGGATCCTGTCGCTCGCACTGGCCCTCCACGGCCCACCTCACCCAGCGCTCCCATGGGTCGAAGTCGACAAAGGCAATGCGCGCCAGGTCCCAGATGTGCATGCCGCCAGGGCGCATGTTGGTTTCCACCGCCGAAGTGAGTTGGTCAGGGCGCAGGAAGATTTCGTTGTGGTAGGCACCGTTGTCCAAGGACACCAGCCCCGACATGTGCCGCCCCGCCGCTGCCAGGCGAGCCTGGGCATCACCCTGCAACGGCGCAGGCACCACCTGCTGGATCTCGGCCCGGAAGGCGCCTTCGGTCGTGGTTTTTTCGGTGATCCAGGTGCTGCCGGCCACGTAGTCCCAGCTGTACTCCCGAGCATCGCGAACCAATTCTTCAAGCACGATGCCGCCATTGCGATAAGGCTTGAGTGCCTGCCACGCCTCGTCGCATTCGGACGGGTGATGGATCACCCGGCAGCCGCGACTTGCACCTTCACAGGCGGGCTTGATGAACGCCCTGCCGCCCAGTTCGACGACCCGCTGGCGCAGTTCTGCCAGGCTCTCGACACGGGTTGAAAATACGGGACGGTAATCTTCGGGAGCCGTGCTGGAGGTTGCTTCGAGCTTGCGGAAAATCTGCTTGTCCAGCCCCGCCCGTGCTTCGTTGGGCGTGATGCCCGGGAGGCCGTAATGACTGGCCAGGGCCGCGCCGAGCAACACCCCGCGGTCGGAAAACGGCAGCACGCCGATCAGTTTCCAGCGATCGACCGCCAGGCAGCCCACCACCAGTTCCAAGGAATCGGTTACATCCTCGGGCGCCATTGAAGCGCTGCAGACGTGGTCCGCCACCTGGTCGTCATCAGGGGCAATGCGCTCGACCACCAGGATCAGCCTTGCGTTGTAGAGCGTCTTGCAGAGGTCGCGCAGCTTCTGGATATCGTGAACCCGGTTGCCGTTGTACCCGACCACTACTACGCATGACGTCGTCTTCATGAAACCTCCTGCCTGTGAAGCAAAAAAAGCAACCGCAATGGCTCAGTCGTGCAGCGCCGCGTTGGATGTGCGGTTGAGCCAGTACCACGCCAGAATCCCGCCCGCGCCGATGGCGGCCAGCAGCAACGCGTTATGGGGCGCCGGCACCACCCGCATGATCAGCACCGTGAGCCCGGCGCCGACGCCCAGGGACACTTCCTTGACGAACATGTTGTTCTGCTTGACCGAGAAGTAATCGAGGTAGCTGAAGGCGCACTCGGCGATGGACAGCAAGGCCACCCAGATCAACGCGCCGATCAGGGTTTCCACATGAAAGGCCGCGGGAGACGAGAGCACCGCGAAGCCCGCGACGATGATCCCGATCACGGCGAGCACCTTGAAGCGCCCCGTGCGCTCGATGAGTTTCATCACCGGCACCTGGGCAAACACCACGACCGCGCTGTTGAGGATCAGCATCAGGCCGTACCAGGCTGGCAACTCACCGGTTTCGAGCAAGATCGCTTGTGGAAGAATCGAGAACACAGCAAACAGCTTGATGCCCATGATGATGCCGGCGATCGCCCACGGCAGTTTGTTGCGCCAGCCGCTGCCGTCCTGTGTCACCGGACTCGCCGCTGCTGACTGGGTGGTGAAGGTCGCGCCCATGGCAATTGGCACGCACAGCAGGACAAAGCTGGCGGCACCGAGGAAAAACAGGGGCGGGGTCAGCAGTGGCGACAGCAGGATCAACCCGGCCAGCAGGCTGCCCATGTTCATCGCCACACGGTTGTAGGCCGCGCCCTCCTTGGTCTGCGCCGCTTCGCTCTTGATCAGGTACCCGGCAATCGCGATGCCATAGGCAAACAGCGCCGCAGCGAACATCACCATGCCCTGATTGCTGGTGACGGCCAGCAGCACCAACCCCAGGGCGGCGCACAGCAAGGTGACGCTCAGGGAACGACGACCCAGCACCAGCAACGTCAACGGCAGCAGCAATAACAACGCCCGATAACCCAGGGCAAGGATGCTGTTGGTGGCGGTGTCGAGCCAGACGTTGGCCTTGCCCAGCACGGCAAACAACGACACGGCGGTAATGATCCGGATCGTGAACAGACGGATGTTAATCACCGGTTTGGCGATGGCGGCCGTTGTCTCGATACTCATGCAACACCTCTGGAACCAAATGATTGTGCGAGCAAAAAACGCCGACAATCAGGAAAGACTGTAAGGTGATGGTAGAGAGAGACGGGTGTCTTGATCAGAGCAAGTTCGTATAGAATCAAACGAACTTTACTGCCGGAGAGACCAGTAAAATGCAGGTTCAACGCGCAGTCATCGCGGCCATCGAATTCCAGCCCGGCGTACCGCTGGTGCAGCAGATCGTCGATCAGCTGTCGGTGGCGATCAACCAGGGCGGCCTGCCCCACGGCTCCCGCCTGCCGCCCATTCGCGAGCTTTCGGACCTGATGAATGTGGGCAAGTCCACGGTGGTCGATGCCCTGGATAGGCTGCGTGCCAAGGGCCTGGTGGTTTCCCGCCAAGGCTCGGGGCATTTCGTGCACCGCTCCAGCGCCATGCCCAAACTGGATGCCGGCCCCGACCTGCTGCCCCAGGACACGCTCAGCGTGGTCCGCCGCGCGGTGCTGCAGGACAACGGCGCACTACGTCCTGGCGCAGGTTTCCTGCCTTCCTCATGGCTACCGGCCGATGAATTGCTCAAAGCCGTTCGCGGAACCCTGCGCGACGCCTCCCTGCGCATGGGTGAATACGGCGTGGCCGCCGGTTATCCGCCGTTGCGCGAAGCCTTGCGGGTCAAGCTGACAGCCATCGGCATCGAGGTGCCGGTGGAGCAGATCGTCACCACCGCCAACACCGTGCAGGCCATCGATATGCTGATGCGCCTGCTGATCAAACCCGGCGACACCGTGCTGCTCGACGACCCGTGCTACTTCACCATGCACACCAACCTGGCCTTGCACGGTGCCAAGGTAGTGACCGTCCACCGGGGTGTCGAGGGCATGGACCTGGAAGCGTTCGAGCGGACAGTCATTGCCCATCGGCCTGTGCTCTACATGACCAACAACAGTCTGCATAACCCCACCGGACACTCGTTCTCGCCGGCGCAGGTCTATCGCTTGCTGGAGTTGAGTCACCGCTACGGTTTCCACATTGTCGAAGACGATTTGTATTGCGACCTGCAACAACGAAGCACCCCGCGCCTGGCGGCAGGCGGGCTGGACAACGTCAGCTATGTGTCCGGTTTCTCCAAGACCCTGACCGCCAACAGTCGCGTCAGCTACGCGGTGCTTGCGCCGCCACTGGCCGCACGCATGATCGGGCTCAAGATGGCGGCCGGCGGCATGACCTCGGAACTGGCCGAGCAGATCATCTGCAACATGCTCAGCGACGGGAGCTACGCCAAGCACACCCGCCGCACCGTGGACCGGCTCTACGACTCGAGCAACCGGGTGACCCGCTGGCTGGAAGAAGCCGGTTGCTCGGTGTCATCATTGCCCCATGAAGGGTTGTTCATCTGGACCCGATTACCTGATGGGTTCCACGCCGAAACCCTGGCCAGAAAAGGCCTGGAAATCGACCTGGTCCTGGCTCCTGGCACCCTGCTCAGCAAAGCCCCGGACGCCTGCCAGCACCTGCGCTTCAATGTTGCCCACAGCGACAGCAGCCAGGTTCGCGAGCGCTTTTTCCGGTTGCTGGATACACCACAAAAATAGCCGACTACCGCCCTCCCCGCAGGAGCGGCCGCAGGCTGCGATCTTTTGATCTTCGCGATTTCTCTTCACCGCAAAAAGATCAAAAGATCGCAGCCTTCGGCAGCTCCTACAGGGGTTCGGTTTGCCTACTCGGCATCAAACATTCGAAACATCCATCTTGTACCCCGCCCCGGGGGCGCCCTCGTGCAACGCGCACTGGATATCCGCGTACAAGGAGTTCGCCTCAGCCGTCGTGATCGATCGCGAACAATCTCGAAGCACCACCCGGAGCAGTACATTCTCCTGCCCCGGCAACAGCCCGAGGCGCTCGATGGCCTGCACAGGCAAATCAGCGAATCCCCAACGTCCCTTGACCTGCATTTCCTCAATCCATTCGGCGCAGTCGCCGGCCGCGAGTAACATTTTTTCGGTCAACACTTCTTCGCTCAACCCCGGTGTAACCGCCAGGGAAATATCACGAGCAATCGACGGCAAACGCGAAACCGCACGCCATGGATTCAAATCATGCATCTGCGCCTGCACCCGTACATTCTGATCCCGCAGCAAGCGAATATCCGGAATGCCTTTGCGCAGCATCGTCAGCCGATCCAGCCCCATCCCGAGCGCCAACCCACCATGACGCGATGGATCTATCTGCAACCGTTCCAACAACGATTGCGCAATACGACCGCACTCCAGGACCTCGACGGGAGCGCCGTCATTTATCACGTTCACTTCGATTCCACCCTCGGTGTAGTGATGCGGGCTGTCACTGTAGACCCATGGTTTTTCAGGCACGGCCGCCTGAAGAATATCGCCGACCAAGCGCAGCAAATGCTCGTGCGTCGACAGCTGCGGATCACCGAGGACCCAGATATCCATTTGATGCGGCTCCGCGCAATGCCAGCGGTCACGACTGTCTCGGCGAAAAGTGATACCGGGCGCGGCCAGCAATATCGTCTCGCCCGGCTGCCGACTACCAGCGGCACGCTGCAACGCCGATGGAATCTGACTGGTGGTTTGCGTACGCAACAGAGAGTGCTCATCGACCCAACGGGTATGTTCGCTGCCCAATGTGATTTCAGCGGGGTCATAGCCGAGCAACCCGTAGTTTTCCTCGGCAGACACAACGCGTGGGCCTGTCTGTAGTTGAGCCTGGGGCCAGCCGCTTTCAGCCAGTCGGTGAAGGATTTCATTGAGCAATAGTCGGACGGCATGCTCGGGAGCGCTTTTTTCGGTGAGATCAACCAGTAACAGAGCCTGGTGGACCGCCGCATCGGTCAGGTATTTTTTTGATGCATTCACGCTAACAGCCCTCTAACGACAGTTGACTTCAGGGCTCTTAAAAACCACCCGACAAGGAAATCTAACGACAGAAGTTGAGCGCTCACAAGCTTACGAACACCGCATTCCAGATTTTCAGAACACTCCTTCAGAGACTTCCTACGCTACGATTGTTTAACGCAGTACCCACAGGCTCATCCGCAAAAATATCAGCGTCGAGCATGAGGTCTCTGTAGGAGCTGCCGAAGGCTGCGATCTTTTGATCTTCGCAATTTCTCTTCACCGCAAAAGATCAAAAGATCGCAGCCTGCGGCAGCTCCTACAGGGGTTTGGCGTTGTAAACATTGGTGGCAGCGCGTGAACTGTCGCCCATAAAAAACCCCGCGTTTCTCTCGAAGGCGGGGTTTTTCTTTACGGCAGTCGACGCTTAAGGCGCGTACGTCAGCAACAACTCACTCGGCACTTTGAAGTCCAGGGACATCATCACGCTCAACGCGGTAATGGTGAAGATCGAGAACACGAACAGCTTGCGTGCCCAGACCGTGTCATCCACTGCCTTGTAGCCGGTCCAGGCCATGTACAACCAGTACATGCCCATGGCCGCGGCGACGGCGAGGTAGCTCATGCCGGCGTAGCCGCTGAAGGTCAGCATCAAGGTGGCCACGAGGAAGGCCAGGATGTAGAGCAGGATGTGCTTCTTGGCCACTTTGATCCCGCGCTTCACTGGCAACACCGGAATCGATGCAGCCAGGTAATCGTTGAAGCGGAAGATCGCGATGGCGTAGGAATGCGGCATCTGCCACAGGCTGAACATCACCAGCAGCGTCAGCGCTGCCATGTCGAAGCTGTTGCTGACGGCCACGTAGCCGATCACCGGCGGCATCGCCCCCGACAGACTGCCCACCAGCGTGCCGTGAACCGACTTGCGCTTGAGGTACAGGCTGTAGAAACCGACGTAGATGACAAAGCCGATCACCGCGAACAGCGCCGCGAGCGGGTTGGCCACCTTGTACAACAAGGCAACGCCGGCGACACCCAGGACGGTCGCGTAGATCAGGGCCAGTTTCAGGGAGATCAAGCCCTGCACCAGCACCCGGTTCTTGGTGCGCTCCATCTTCACGTCAATGTCGCGGTCAATGCAGTTGTTGAACACGCAACCGGAAGCGACGACCAGGGACGTGCCGATCATGGCGGCCAGGAAGATGGCCAGATCGACATGCCCTTTGGAGGCCAGGAAAAATCCGCCTGCCACTGAAAGCACGTTACCGAAAATGATCCCCGGTTTGGTGATTTGGATAAAGTGCTTCAAGGACATCCGGATTTACCTCAGTGCGCCATCATGTTGGTGTGGATGCTGAACATGATCCACAGCGACAGGCCAACCAGCAGGACGATAACGATCGCGGCGAAAACAAACGCAATGACGTTGTTACGCTGGGCGGCCGAGCGGTCCAGGTGGAGGAAGTACACCAGGTGCACCAGCACCTGGACGACTGCGAAGATCAGTACGATCCACAGGGTCATGGCTTTCGGCAGAGTCGGGTACATCACCAGGCCGAATGGAATGACGGTCAGGATCACCGACAGAATGAAACCGATAGCGTAGGACTTGACGCTGCCGTGGCCGGCGTCGTGGCTATCGTGGGAATGAGCGTTAGCCATTTACATAGTCCCCATCAGATAAACAACGGTGAATACGCAGATCCACACCACGTCCAGGAAGTGCCAGAACAGGCTCAGGCAGCTCAGACGAGTCTTGTTGGTCGCCGTCAGGCCGTTTTTCTGCACCTGGTACATCATGATCGCCATCCAGATCAGACCGCTGGTCACGTGCAGACCGTGGGTGCCGACCAGGGTGAAGAACCCGGACAGGAAGCCGGAACGGCTAGGGCCGTAGCCTTCGGAGATCAGCAGGTGGAACTCGTTGATCTCCATGGCGATAAAGCCGGCGCCCAGCAGGAAGGTCATGGCCAACCAGCCCAGGACCTGAGTCTTCTTGCCCTTGAACAACGCCAGCATGGCGAAGCCGTAGGTGATCGAGCTGAACAGCAGCAGAGCGGTTTCGCCCAGTACGTACGGCAGCTCGAAAATGTCGGCGCCCGACGGGCCACCGGCTACGTTGTTAACCAGTACCGCGTACACCGCGAAGATCGACGCAAACAGGATGCAGTCGGTCATCAGGTAGAGCCAGAAACCGAATACGGTCATCTCGCCCGAGTCGTGGTGATGGTCATCGTGCCCATGTCCATCGACATGGGTGTGTCCAGCATTGGTCACTAAGTTCGACATGGTTTAAGCCTGTTCCAACGAGGTTTCAACACGGGTGGCGTTGGCTGGGATTTTCCCGGCCGCTACCAGACGTTTGTGCTGCTCGGCTTCGATGCGCTCGATGACATCCACCGGCACCATGTAGCCCTGATCGTCACGGGCGGCATGGATAGTGAAATACACCACGGTGCCAACCAGACCCACGATTGCCAGCCACCAGATGTGCCAGATCATCGCGAAACCGAACACGGTCAGCAGAGCACCCATGACCACACCGGTAGCGGTGTTGTTTGGCATGTGGATCGGCTCGTACTTGGCCGGTGCCTGGTACGCGGTGCCGTTTTCCTTGGCTTCGGTGAACGGGTCGATGGTTTGCGCTTTCGGCAGCACGGCGAAGTTGTAGAACGGAGGTGGCGACGAGGTCGACCATTCCAGGGTATGGGCATTCCACGGGTCACCGTGTTCGCACATGTTTTCCGGCTTGTTGCGGTCACGCACACTGACGTACAGCTGGATCAGCTGGCAGGCGATGCCGACAGCGATCATCACCGCACCGAACATGGCGACGTACAGGTACGGCACCCACTCAGGGTTGGTGGTGGCGTTCAGGCGACGGGTCATACCCATGAAGCCCAGTACGTAGAGCGGCATGAAGGCGACGAAGAAGCCGGTGATCCAGAACCAGAATGCAGCCTTGCCCCAACCCTCGTGCAGCTTGAAGCCGAACGCTTTCGGGAAGTAGAACGCGAAGCCTGCGATGTAGCCGAATACCGCGCCGCCGATGATCACGTTGTGGAAGTGAGCGATCACGAACAGGCTGTTGTGCAAGACAAAGTCAGCACCCGGAATGGCCAGCAGTACGCCGGTCATGCCGCCGATGGCGAAGGTCACCATGAAGCCCAGGGTCCACAGAACCTGGCTGGTGAAACGCAGACGACCCTGGTAGATGGTGAACAGCCAGTTGAATAGCTTCACCCCCGTCGGGATCGAAATCAGCATGGTCGCCAGCCCGAAGAAGGCGTTGACGCTCGCACCCGAACCCATGGTGAAGAAGTGGTGCAGCCAGACCATGAAGCCCAGGATCGAGATCGCGCCAGAGGCGTAGACCATCGAGTGATGGCCGAACAGACGCTTGCCAGTGAAGGTCGAGATGACTTCGGAGAAGATCCCGAACGCCGGCAGAATCAGGATGTAAACCTCGGGGTGTCCCCAGGCCCAGAACAGGTTGACGTACATCATCGGATTGCCACCAAGTTCATTGGTGAAAATGTGGAAATCCATGTAACGGTCAAGCGTCAGCAGTGCCAGGGTAGCGGTCAGGATCGGGAACGAAGCCACGATCAGGACGTTGGCCCAGGTGCAGGTCCAGGTGAAGATCGGCATGTCCATCAGCTTCATGCCAGGGGTACGCATTTTCAGCACGGTGGCCAGGAAGTTGACCCCCGTTAGCGTCGTACCTAACCCGGATAGCTGTAGCGCCCAGATGTAGTAGTCCATCCCTACGCCAGGACTGTATTGCAAGCCCGACAGCGGTGGATAGGCAACCCAGCCGGTCTTGGCGAATTCGCCGACGCCCAGGGACAGGTTGATCAGTACTACGCCCGATACCAGCAGCCAGAAGCTCAAGGAGTTCAGGAACGGGTAGGCAACGTCGCGCGCGCCGATCTGCAGCGGCACTGCAAGGTTCATCAGGCCGGTGAAGAATGGCATCGCCATGAAGATGATCATGATCACACCGTGAGCGGTGAAGATCTGGTCATAGTGTTCAGGCGGCAGGTAGCCAGGCGAACCCTCTGTGGCCATAGCCAGCTGGGTACGCATCATGATGGCGTCGGCAAAGCCGCGCAGCAGCATGACCATGGCGACGATGATGTACATCACGCCGATTTTCTTGTGGTCAACCGAGGTCAACCACTCGGTCCACAAGTAGGTCCACTTCTTGAAGTAGGTGATTACAGCGAACAGCGCCAGGCCACCGAGTGCGATCATGGCGATGGTAATCATCACGATCGGTTCGTGGAACGGGACCGCTTCCCAACTTAATTTACCAAACATCGTTTACTCCTCTGCCCCGGCAGCTGAATGCGAACTCATGTCCATCCCTTCCATTTGGGCCACTTCTTTCTCTTTCTTCTCGTGATGCATCGGCTTGCCCGGTTTCATGCCTTCGTACTTGTCGACGATGATCTGGAACAGGTTCGGCGTCACCGAGGAGTAGAGCTCGACTGGGTTGTTCTGGCTTGGCTTGGTAAGGGCTTCGTATTCAGCTTTTTCCAGCTGTTTAGGTGCCTTTTTGACTTCGCTTACCCAGGTGTCGAAATTCTCCTGAGAAGTTGAGATCGCTTTGAATTTCATGCCGGTGAAACCTGCGCCGCTGTAGTTGGCAGAGATGCCTTCCATTTCAGCGTCACGGTTGGCAATCAGGTGCAGCTTGGTCTGCATGCCGGCCATCGCGTAGATCTGGCCGCCCAGGCCCGGGATGAAGAACGAGTTCATCACCGAGTCCGACGTGACCTTGAAATTGACCGGGGTATTGGTCGGGAACACGATCTTGTTAACCGTTGCGATGCCCTGCTCCGGGTAGATGAATACCCACTTCCAGTCCAGTGCGACCACTTCGATAGTGATCGGCTTGACGTCGGATTCCAGCGGACGGTACGGGTCAAGTTCGTGGGTCGACACGTAGGTGACGTAACCCAGGGCAATGATGATCAGGATTGGAACAGCCCACACCGCGATTTCGATCTTGGTGGAGTGCGACCACTTGGGCGTGTACACGGCGTCAGTGTTGGTCGCGCGGTATTTCCAGGCGAACAGGAAGGTCATGACGATGACCGGGACCACGACCAACAGCATCAGCAACGTTGCGGTGATGATCAGGTTTCGCTGCTCCAGGCCCACCTGGCCCGTTGGATTGAGCAAGGTCATGTTGCAGCCTGACAGCAACAACGTGCCGATCAGCGGCAATAAGCCTAGTAGTCTGGGGTACCTGTTTTTACTCATCTCACGACCTCTAAAGCAGCTTGCGCAATGCAGTTGGGTTTTGATCGCCAACACTTCACCCTGCCAAGGGTTGGCATTTTTCTTGGATTGAATAAGGGCTGCCCGTCGCGCGTCAGACGCTGTTCGACAAATCCTGGGCCAGCGGTGAGTTCTTATTCGAATTCGTGGTCAAAGGCCTTGTTACAGACCAATTCCATTTGGTGCGGATAATTGGAAGGCACCGACACCTGGGGAGTCGCACGAAGCTCTGGAGCTTCTCGACGCCCTGTTCTGCTCTGGGGTGAGCAGTGCCGGGAATTCAGTGGTGGCGATTGTAGATATGTAACGTTTTATAAACCATGTCTTATCCCGAAATAATTTTTATCCATTCCGGCAACAATCATTCATGATTTTCGCAAAAGTGCGCCATGGTATCGAAAATAATTCTCAACAAAAACACCAAAAATAGTAGGTCTACCGGGCGCAGTTTAGACAGTGTCGAAGGCTTTTCAGCCTCGGTCTACCCCGCCGTAGCCCCTATATGACAAGGGCTCCGGCAAATCGCCAGGGCCTGTTAAAACTGCCTGTTCGAGGTTTTTCGGTAGTACGGCGCGCACCTGAAACTAGAGCCAATTTCGTTGCGCAGGACTGCGCCAATCAGTCACTTTGAAACGCCCTGCGACACTTGCTCTGTGACAACATGTCGCACACCTGTCGCACCCTCGACTGTCACACATCACGCTGTTTTTACTTCAGGGCTGAAACAGGCTTTTTACCCACAAAAAAATGCCCCTGCCTTCTCAACGAAGGCCGGGGCGTCTCAGCAACCCTGGCAACAGCGGCGAGTTAGCGCAGCGCCCTGCGGTTACGCACTGTCAGCACCGGCACCAGCACCACGATCATCACGAACGCCACCAGCGCCCACTGGGCCAGGGACAGCCCCAGGATCGGTGGATACGGGGTGGAACAGAAGCCGTCGACCTGGAACCCCAGCGGGAAGATCTTCGCCAGCGGCAGCCCGTCGACAATCGGCTGCAGTACGTCGATACCGCAGCTGACCGCCGGGTAGAACTGGGTGTAGACGTGATGCCCGGCCACTGCCACACCGGCCAGCGCGCAGATCACCACCAGGGTTTCCAGGATGGTAATGCTGCGCCGGGTGCTCATTGCCGCGCCAATGAAGGCAAACACCGCGACCAGCAGCAATGCGTAACGTTGCAGGATGCACAGCGGGCAAGGCGCCTCGCCCAGGACGATTTGCATGTACAGCGCGCCGCCGATCAGCGCCAGGCAGATGATGCCCAGCAATACCAGGTAGCGCCGCTCACGGCCCAACCGCATCGTTTCCTCGCTCATTGCGTTTCCCTTCTGAATTCGATTGACCGGAAGTCTACACGCTGGCCCCTGGCTTGGAGAGCCCCGGGGCGCATGGAATAGATGTCGGGGAATAAACGACAGGGCGGTTAAGAAGGGATTAACTTGGGCTACTTACACAGATGTGCATGTGCTTGCGACCGAATCGCCAGCAGGCTGGCTCCCACATTGAAATGCACTCAACTGTGGGAGCCTCGGACTGCTGTCCCGCTCTGGGATGCATTCAAACTGTGGGATCCAACCTGCTGGCTCCCACATTGAAATGCTCTCAACTGTGGGAGCCTCGGGCTGCTGTACCGCTCTGGGATGCATTCAAACTGTGGGATCCAACCTGCTGGCTCCCACATTGAAATGCTCTCAACTGTGGGAGCCT
>NZ_JBEOPV010000020.1:0-113061 GCF_040310425.1 Pseudomonas sp. 65/3-MNA-CIBAN-0223 | reverse complement strand
TGTTTACCAAGGAGTTTTCCGTTTCGACTGCGCCGGAAGTGGGGCGAATTATAGACACCTGAGATCTGCCGTCAAGCGTAAATTCTGCTTTTCCATCAATTAGTTAGGAAAGGGCCGAAAACGCGCCTTTCCTTCTATATAAGTACACCTCTATATAGAAGGAACAGCTTAAAGCACCCCGGCTCCCTTGAAGGCGGCCACCGCACCAGCATCCAGACCCAACACCCGCTGCAGCACCTCCAGCGTGTGCTCTCCCAACAAAGGCGGCGCATTACGGTATTCCACCGGTGTTTCGGACAGGCGAATCGGACTCGCCACTTGCGGCACCATGCCAGCGAGCGCGTGGGGCAGTTCAATCGCCAGCCCTCGCGCCTTCACCTGGGGATCGGCAAACATTTGCGCCAGGTCGTTGATCGGCCCGCAGGGCACGCCCGCCTGCTCGAGCTGCAACACCCACTCGGCGGTTGTCTTGAATACGGTCGCCTGGCGAATGAGAGGAATCAGTTCGGCACGATTGGCCACCCGCAACTTGTTGGTAGCGAACCGCGGATCGTCAGCCCACTGTGGCCGACCCGCCACCTCGGCAAACTTGCGGAACTGCCCATCGTTACCCACGGTAAGGATGAAATCACCATCCGCCGTAGGGAAATCCTGATAAGGCACTATGTTTGGATGGGCATTGCCCAAGCGCTTGGGTGCATTACCGGTCGTCAAGTAGTTCATCGCCTGGTTAGCCAGACAGGCCACCTGGACATCCAGCAACGCCATATCAATGTGCTGGCCGCCGCCACTGTGAACCCGATGCGCCAGCGCTGCCAGAATCGCGACGGTCGAATACAGCCCGGTCAATATGTCCGTCAGGGCGACGCCAACCTTCACCGGCCCCGCGCCCTCATCACCCTCAGGCCGCCCGGTGAGGCTCATCAAGCCACCAAGTCCCTGGATCATGAAATCGTATCCAGCGCGCTTGGCATAGGGGCCGGTCTGGCCGAATCCGGTAATCGAGCAATAGATCAGATTGGGATTTATAGCCTTCAGTGACTCATAGTCCAGACCATAAGCAGCCAGGCCGCCGACTTTGAAGTTCTCGATCAGGATGTCCGACTTGGCCGCCAGGTCGCGCACCAGCTTCTGCCCTTCAGGGCGAGTGAAGTCGATGGTCACCGATTGCTTGTTGCGATTGGCGGACAGGTAATAAGCCGCTTCGCTGGTGTTCTCGCCATAGGCATCCTTCAGGAAAGGCGGGCCCCAGGCGCGCGTGTCATCACCATTGCCCGGGCGCTCGACCTTGATCACTTCAGCGCCAAGGTCAGCGAGGATCTGCCCGGACCAGGGTCCGGCCAGTACGCGTGATAAATCCAGTACCCGCAGATGCGAAAGCGCGCCCATGGCCGTTCTCCTATTAGTAGAACGCCTGCAGGCCAGTCTGGGCGCGACCAAGGATCAGCGCGTGAACGTCATGCGTGCCCTCGTAGGTATTCACCACTTCCAGGTTGACCAGGTGCCGTGCAACGCCGAATTCGTCGGAGATACCGTTGCCGCCCAGCATGTCGCGAGCCATGCGCGCGATATCCAGGGACTTGCCGCAGGAGTTGCGCTTCATCATCGAGGTGATCTCGACCGCTGCAGTGCCTTCGTCTTTCATACGACCCAGACGCAGGCAGCCTTGCAATGCCAGGGTGATCTCGGTCTGCATGTCGGCCAGTTTTTTCTGGATCAACTGAGTGGCCGCCAAAGGACGCCCGAACTGCTGACGATCCAGGGTGTATTGACGAGCGGTGTGCCAGCAGAACTCAGCCGCACCCAGCGCGCCCCAGGAAATGCCGTAGCGGGCGGAGTTGAGGCAGGTGAACGGACCTTTCAAGCCGCGCACGTCCGGGAAGATGTTCTCTTCAGGAACGAACACGTTGTCCATGACGATTTCGCCGGTGATCGATGCCCGCAGGCCTACCTTGCCGTGAATTGCCGGTGCGCTCAGGCCTTTCCAGCCCTTCTCGAGTACAAAACCGCGGATATCGCCGGCATCGTCCTTGCCCCAGACCACGAACACGTCGGCGATCGGGCTGTTAGTGATCCACATCTTGCTGCCTGTCAGGCTGTAGCCGCCTTCGACCTTGCGCGCACGGGTGATCATCGCTCCCGGGTCGGAACCGTGGTTAGGCTCGGTCAGACCGAAGCAACCGATCCACTCACCCGACGCCAATTTCGGCAGGTACTTCTGTTTTTGCGCTTCGGTACCGAATTCATTGATAGGCACCATCACCAGCGAGGACTGCACGCTCATCATCGAACGGTAACCGGAGTCGACGCGCTCAACCTCACGAGCGATCAGGCCATAGCTGACGTAGTTCAGTCCACTGCCGCCGTATTGTTCAGGGATGGTTGCGCCCAACAGGCCCACCTCACCCATCTCGCGGAAGATCGCCGGGTCAGTCTTTTCATGACGGAAAGCTTCCAGAACACGCGGCGCCAGCTTCTGCTGAGCGAATTGCTCGGCGGTATCGCGAATCATGCGTTCTTCTTCAGTGAGCTGTTGATCCAGCAGCAGCGGATCGATCCAGTTGAAGCTAGCTTTACCGGCCATGAGCAAGTCCTCTCGAAAGGCATCAAATAACGTGGATTGATCCTAGGCCTGCCCAAGCGCAAGGGCAAACGAGGATTTTGCATACTGTTGTGCTAATTTCTCACTCCGTAACATCGCCAAAGTCGAATCATGCGATGGATTAGTGAGGTTGAGGTACATGCGCAGAAAAATCCCCAGTACAACCGCCCTGATCAGCTTTGAAGCGGCTGCGCGCCACGAGAGCTTTACCAAGGCAGCCCAGGAGCTTTCGCTGACGCAGGGCGCCATTTGCCGACAGATCGCCAGCCTCGAGGAGTTCCTGAGTGTCGAACTGTTCCGACGCTCTCGTCGCGGAGTGAAACTGACCGAAGCCGGGCTTTCCTACAGCCGGCGAGTGGCCACCCAGCTGGACGCGGTTGAGCGCGATACCTTGTCGGTGATGGGTCAGCAAGGCGCCAACGTCATCGAACTCGCTGTGGTGCCGACATTTGGCACACAGTGGCTGCTGCCTCGGTTGAAAGACTTCCAGCACAAGCATCCGGAAGTAACCGTCAACCTGACCAACCGGACCCGCCCCTTCCTGTTTGCCGACACGGATTTCGATGCGGCTATCTACTTTGGCGACGCCGATTGGTCGGGTACTGAATCCCACAGGCTGATGGGGGAAAATCCGATGCCTGTCTGCAGCCCGCACCTGCTTGGACACCAGGATTCGCTGACACCCGCCCAAATTGCAGAGTATCCACTGCTGCAGCAGACCACCCGCCCCTATGCCTGGCGCCAATGGTTCAACTCGCAGCACCTTAATATCCCGCGGGACATGACAGGGCCGCGCTACGAGCTATTCTCCATGCTCGCCCAGGCAGCGATGCACGAGATGGGCATCGCGCTGATTCCGCCTTTCCTGATTCAGCGTGAGCTGGCGGAGAAACGCCTGGTGATTGCGAACCCAAATGCGCTGTCGAGCATCAAGGCCTATTACCTCATGATTCCAGAGCGAAAGGTCGAATCGGCTTCTTTGAGGGCTTTTCGTGATTGGCTGGTCAATCAAGCACAGGGCTATAGCCTTGAGTCCTAGCGACTTACAGCGATAAGCTGACCTCGTAGTCAGGTAAATCAAAGCCCTACAGATATAAGTAATTGTCGCATTTAAGCAGACTGTACTTGAAGGGAGCACAATCGTGCCACAAGCTCGTGCCACCGTGGCTTTGAGCCGGTATTGCCTAGCGATAATTACTCATTCACCTGACTCATGCGCGAAATCCAGAATCTTCCAAAAACTCCCTGCAGGCCCCGATTAACAAGGGCTTGGCCCGAATGCTTGCGACATTCGGTCACGGGGTGACTTGTAGTTAATTTTCCGTCACGCATCATAATCCCTTGAAGGGTGCAAAGTTCGCCTGCAAAATGCCGCGCCCCGCCCTTATTTAGCGGGATCGTGCTGATCGGCCGCCCCAGCTCGCACCATCCGAAGTGCCTGGGTTTACTCAATAAGATCACGCAGGAGATTTGACGTGCACATTGGTGTTCCTCTCGAAACCCAGACGGGTGAAACACGGGTTGCTGCAACCCCGGAAACCATCAAGAAGCTGATCGGCCAGGGTCATAAGGTCACTGTGCAAAGCGGCGCCGGCATCAATGCCAGTGTTGTCGACAGTGCCTATGAAGCGGCAGGCGCGATTATTGGCAGTGCCAATGAGGCGTTTGGTGCCGAGCTGATTCTCAAGGTGGTCGCTCCCAGCGACAGCGAACTCGCTTTGATCAAGAGCGGAACCGTTGTGGTGGGCATGCTCAACCCGTTCAGCAATGAAACCATTGCCAAGCTGGCCGAGTGCGGCGTTACCGCGTTTGCCCTGGAAGCGGCGCCACGCACCTCTCGGGCCCAGAGCCTGGACGTGCTGTCCTCCCAGGCCAACATCGCCGGCTATAAAGCCGTATTGCTGGCCGCTCACCACTATCCACGCTTCATGCCGATGCTGATGACCGCTGCGGGCACCGTGAAAGCGGCGCGGGTGCTGATTCTCGGCGCCGGCGTCGCGGGTTTGCAGGCGATTGCCACAGCAAAGCGCCTGGGTGCAGTGATCGAAGCGTCTGATGTGCGTCCTGCCGTTAAAGAGCAGATCGAATCCCTCGGCGCCAAGTTTGTCGACGTGCCCTACGAAACCGATGAAGAGCGTGAGTGCGCCGTCGGTGTCGGCGGCTACGCCCGGCCCATGCCTGCCAGCTGGATGCAGCGCCAGGCCCTGGCCGTTCACGAACGTGCCAAACAGGCTGACATTGTCATCACCACGGCCCTTATCCCTGGCCGCAAGGCACCGACATTGCTGAGCGCGGAAACCGTGGCGCAGATGAAACCCGGCTCGGTGGTCATCGACCTCGCCGCAGCCCAGGGCGGCAACTGTCCGCTTACCGTGGCGGACCAAGTAGTAGTCGAGAATGGCGTGACCATTTGCGGCCCGACCAACCTGGCCGGCGCAGTGGCGGCAGATGCTTCGGCACTGTACGCACGCAACCTGCTGGACTTCCTGAAGCTGGTCTTCAACAAGGAAGGCCAGTTCGAGATCAACCTCGAAGACGACATCGTCGCCGCGTGCCTGATGTGCCGCGACGGCCAAGTCATCCGCAAAAACGCCTAAGCAGGGATTCAGACGATGGAAGAGCTTATCTCCCCCGGTATCTACAACCTGATCATCTTCGTGCTGGCGATTTATGTCGGTTACCACGTGGTCTGGAACGTTACGCCTGCACTGCACACCCCCTTGATGGCAGTGACCAACGCCATCTCGGCGATCGTGATTGTCGGCGCCATGCTGGCTGCGGCGCTCACCGTGACCCCGCTGGGCAAGACCATGGGCACTCTGGCCGTGGCCCTGGCGGCAGTGAATGTGTTCGGTGGCTTCCTGGTCACCCGCAGGATGCTTGAGATGTTCAAGAAAAAAGCCCCGAAAGTCGTAAAAGAAGAGGCGCCCAAGTAATGAGCATGAACCTAGTCACGACGCTCTACTTGATCGCGTCCATCTGCTTCATCCAAGCCCTCAAAGGGTTGTCCCATCCGACAACCTCCCGACGCGGCAACCTGTTCGGCATGCTCGGCATGGGCCTGGCGATCCTCACCACAGTGGGCCTGATCTACAAGCTGGGCGCTGAGCTCGCCACCGCGGGCATCGGCTACGTCATTGTCGGCCTGTTGGTCGGCGGCACCGCCGGCTCGATCATGGCCAAGCGCGTTGAAATGACCAAGATGCCGGAACTGGTCGCCTTCATGCACAGCATGATCGGCCTGGCGGCGGTATTCATCGCCATCGCAGCGGTGGTCGAGCCGCAGTCCCTGGGCATCGTCAAGCAGCTGGGCGATGCAATCCCTGCGGGTAATCGCCTTGAACTGTTCCTTGGCGCAGCTATCGGTGCAATCACCTTCTCCGGTTCGGTGATCGCATTCGGCAAGCTCTCCGGCAAGTACAAGTTCCGCCTGTTCCAGGGCGCACCCGTGCAGTTCGGTGGCCAGCACAAGCTGAACCTGCTGCTGGGCCTGGCAACGCTGGCCCTGGGCATCACCTTCATGCTCACCGGCAACCTCGGTGCCTTCGCACTGATGCTGGCCCTGGCTTTCGTCCTGGGCGTGCTGATCATCATCCCGATCGGTGGCGCGGACATGCCGGTGGTAGTGTCGATGCTCAATAGCTATTCGGGCTGGGCGGCGGCAGGTATCGGTTTCTCGCTGAACAACTCGATGCTGATCATCGCCGGCTCGCTGGTGGGTTCGTCCGGTGCAATCCTCTCGTACATCATGTGCAAGGCGATGAACCGTTCGTTCTTCAACGTACTGCTCGGCGGTTTTGGCAACACGGCAGACGCCGGCCCTGCAGGCGCCAAGGAAGCTCGTCCGGTCAAATCCGGTTCGGCTGACGACGCAACCTTCCTGCTGACCAACGCCGATACCGTGATCATCGTTCCTGGCTACGGCCTGGCGGTCGCTCGCGCGCAGCATGCGCTCAAGGAACTCACCGAGAAGCTCACCCATCGCGGTGTGACCGTGAAGTACGCCATTCACCCGGTGGCGGGTCGGATGCCTGGGCACATGAACGTATTGCTGGCCGAGGCCGAAGTGCCCTACGACCAGGTGTTCGAGATGGAAGACATCAACTCCGAGTTCGGCCAGGCCGACGTGGTACTGGTGCTCGGGGCGAACGACGTGGTCAACCCGGCGGCGAAGAACGATCCTAAATCGCCGATTGCCGGCATGCCGATTCTCGAGGCGTTCAAGGCCAAGACCATCATCGTCAACAAGCGCTCGATGGCCAGTGGTTATGCCGGTCTGGACAACGAACTGTTCTACCTCGACAAAACCATGATGGTGTTCGGCGACGCTAAAAAGGTCATCGAGGACATGGTCAAAGCCGTCGAGTAAAACCTGCTCCAGCGCAATACCCAAAACCTCAGCCTTTAGTAGGCTGGGGTTTTTTATTGCCTGTAAAAATCCCCGCCAACCCGACCAAAGGCTCTAAATCAGTGGTCTGCATTCGACCATGGTAGCGGGAGGATTTTTCTGGAAATCACTAAACTGCCCACCTTGCTTCCGTTGCCCGAGATAACAATCCATGTATCGTGATCGTATTCGCTTGCCTTCGTTGTTGGATAAGGTGATGAGCGCCGCCGACGCCGCCGCTTTGATTGAGGACGGCATGACCGTCGGCATGAGCGGCTTCACCCGCGCGGGCGAAGCCAAGGCCGTGCCCCACGCACTCGCCGAGCGCGCCAAAATCTCTCCGCTGAAAATCACCTTGATGACCGGCGCCAGCCTGGGCAACGACCTCGACAAGCAGCTCACCGAGGCTGGCGTGCTATCGCGGCGCATGCCGTTCCAGGTGGACAGCACCCTGCGCAAGGCAATCAACGCCGGCGAGGTCATGTTCATCGACCAACACCTTTCGGAAACCGTCGAGCAACTGCGCAACCAACAGCTCAAGCTGCCGGATATCGCCGTCATCGAAGCCGTAGCGATCACCGAACAGGGCCATATCGTGCCCACCACCTCGGTAGGCAACTCGGCCAGCTTCGCGATTTTCGCCAAACAGGTCATCGTCGAAATCAACCTTGCACACAATCCAAACCTGGAAGGTCTGCACGACATCTATATCCCGACCTATCGCCCGACCCGCACGCCCATTCCGCTGGTAAAGGTGGATGACCGCATCGGCAGCACTGCCATCCCGATCCCGCCGGAAAAGATCGTGGCGATTGTCATCACCAATCAATCCGACTCGCCATCCACCGTCTTGCCGCCGGACGTGGACACTCAGGCCATCGCCGATCACCTGATCGACTTCTTCAAGCAGGAAGTCGCTGCCGGGCGCATGACCAACAAGCTTGGCCCCTTGCAGGCTGGCATCGGCACCATCGCCAACTCGGTGGTGTGCGGCTTGATCGATTCGCCGTTCGAAGACCTTACGATGTACTCGGAAGTCCTGCAGGACTCGACATTCGACCTGATCGACGCCGGCAAGCTGAGCTTCGCCTCAGGCAGCTCGATCACTTTGTCAGCCCGGCGCAACAGCGACGTGTTCGGTAACCTGGAGCGCTACAAGGACAAACTGGTCCTGCGCCCTCAGGAAATTTCCAATCACCCGGAAGTCGTACGTCGCCTCGGTATCATCGGCATCAACACGGCGCTTGAGTTCGATCTGTACGGCAACGTCAACTCGACGCATGTCTGCGGCACGCGAATGATGAATGGCATCGGCGGCTCCGGCGACTTCGCACGAAATGCCCACCTGGCAATCTTTGTGACCAAGTCGATCGCCAAGGCCGGCGCGATCTCCAGCGTAGTCCCCATGGTCAGCCACGTTGACCATACCGAGCACGATGTCGACATCCTCGTGACCGAAGTGGGCCTGGCGGACCTGCGCGGCCTTGCACCCAGGGAACGCGCACGGGTCATCATCGACAACTGCGTGCACCCCGACTACCGCCAGGCGCTGGATGACTACTTCACCGCGGCCTGTGCCATCGGCGGGCATACCCCCCACATCCTGCGCGAAGCACTGAGCTGGCACATAAACCTGGAAGAAACCGGCCGGATGCTGGCCGTGTAAATAGTACAGATAGCCGCTGGCGCAAACACAGTTTCGCCAGCGACCTATTGGAAAGCCCCTATCCGAATAAAACTGTACTACTGTACTGGTTGTTTCCTACAGAAAAGTCCCCAACGTATCGGTATCAACGGCACAATCGCACCAATAAAGTGCCGACAAGTACAGTTGCCTCAATTTAGACCAGTACACCCCCTATTAACAGTTAACTGGTACCTCACAATACAGTTGAACTGTATCTACAGGGACTGGCCAAACGAGAGGATCATTGGCATCAGTTAAACCACTACCTAATCCCGCCACAAGCGGAAGGATGTCAACCATGGAACGTACACTCAGTTCCGAACTGTTCTTCGAAGATACCGCTGCAAAAACCCAGGCTTCGATGCCTCTTCGCGTTATCGCCAACCTGATGTTGTGGCAGCGCCGCATCTCCAGCCGCCATCAACTGGCTCGTCTGGATTCGCGTCTGCTGGCTGATGCCGGGATTAGCGAAGCACAACGCTACGAAGAGCTGAGCAAGCCGTTCTGGCGCTAAGTAGCGTCGCTGGCTCTGACCTGCAGGGTCCACCGCCAGCAACCCGAATTGCACAAACAAGACCCGTCGCCGGAAACCGCGACGGGTTTTGTCGTTTCAGGCCCCTGAAAAACTCAACCAGTACAGTTTCTTAAGCAGTGAATACTGCAAGTACAGTTCTGTAGGAGCTGCCGAAGGCTGCGATCTTTTGATCGTTGGCGTGGCGAAACAAAGATCAACAGATCGCAACCTTCGGCAGCGCCTACGCAGGGTTTCTTCGGCGCTGGACTGTTCGAACCAGCCCACCCCGGCCTAATATCCAAGGGGAACGTGGCGAATGCTGCAAAACAGACGTCCCATTAAACAAGCCACCTCCCAATCCGGTTCATTTTAAGGAGTTACACCATGTCCCGTCTTCGTCTGCTCAGCGCTGCAGCCCTGCTCGCCGTGGCTGCCAATTCCCACGCCACCAGCTTCATCGTGACCACCGATGCCGTCGTCGGTGCACTGAAAGCCACTTCCGATGCGACTTCCGACGTCACCTCCTCTTTCCGAGATGACAAGATCGTCCGTGCCGCGCGCGATGACGCTGCCAGTTTCGTAGCCAGCGAAGGTTCGATCCGTGGCGTGAAGCTGGAAAGTGCTCTGGACCACATTCGCCACCAGGCACCTCAACTGAACGCAACCGACGCACAACTGGCCCAGGCTATCCTGACCATCTGACTCGGATGACTGCCATGGGGCGCGCAAGTCGTGTCCCATTGTTTCCGCGCTGGCTCTAAAACAGGCATTACGCTAGCCTTCGGACTCGTTTTCCAACTATCGAGCCTCATGCGTTTTCTTTCAAATCTGTTGATCACTCCGGTATTAATGGCCATTGGCTGGTCGGGATCTGCCCAAGCCTACGACGCCTTCAATCTGTCCACCCAGGGCATCGTAGCCAGCGGCTATGCCACGAGCATGGTGACCTCGGCCCCCTTCGACCGTAAGCTACTGCTCGCTGCACAGGATGACGCTGCCGCTTTCATCGCCACCGATGGAGCATTGCTTGGCGCGCGCCTGGAGTCCGCACTGGTTTATCTGCGCCATACACGGCCAAAACTTCATGCAAGCGACCTTGAACTGGCGCAGGCAATTCTCGTCCAATAGTTATCCTTGTCCTTCCGGAGTCGTTCCATGCGTAACCCGCTGATTGCCGCCACCCTTGGCCTGTTGTTGCTGGCCGACCTGGCCCAGGCGCAAACCCTGGTAGCCACCAGTAATATTGTTATTCGTGCCAGCCAGCGCACGCTCGATTTCACCTCGGACACCACCACGTCGATCCGTGATTCGAAAATTGTTCGCGAAGCCCATGACGATGCCGCCAGTTTTGTGGCCAGCAATGGCGACATTCGCGGAGCACACCTTGAAGCCGCCTTCGATACCTTGCGTACCCGCGTGCCCGAAGCGCGCGACGCCAGTGACCAGGTTCTCGCCGAAGCCATCCTCGCACTGTGAGGTCGGTAGGCGCCTGGCTGCTGGCCGGGGTCGTGTTGCTGCTTGGCAACACGGCTCAGGCTGACCTGCAATTACGGCTCAAGACCACAGGCCTGAGCCCCGCACAACAACAGGCCAGCCAGGCGCTCCTTGATGAAGCCATGCAGGCGTTACCGCCACAGTTCATCCAGCAACTGGACCGTCGCATCGACGTTGGCTGGACCGACGACATGCCCGCCAATGCCTATGGCCAGGCTTCATTGGTTTCTGAGCTCGACCTGAACCGCAACCTGCTCGACAGCCTCACGGACGGCAGTGCCGCCAGCAAAAAAACCTATCGCCCCCACGGCACCGTGCGCCGGGAGATGCTCGCCACGGTGTTGCACGAGCTCACGCACATCTATGACCGCTCTCGTCTGTGGACGGGGACCGAACGCACGCTGATCCAGCGCTGCACCCGGCGCAACAGCAGTGCCGGGCTGGTCGGCATGCCAGACGAGTGTCGCGGCCAGAACGACCGCCGCTTCACCCTCAGCGACGATCCACGCCTGCTTGATCTTGCTGGCTGGCAACAATATGTCGGTCGCCGTGGTGAGCGTGAACAGCACAATCGGCAGATCGCGCGCAGCCCGGACATTTACGAGACGAGCAGCCCGAAGGAGTTTGTGGCGGTCAACATGGAGTATTTCCTCCTCGACCCAAGCTACGCCTGCCGTCGCCCGGCGCTCTATCGCTACTACCAGGAACACTTTGGCTGGGCCCCCGCTGCCAAGGAGACCTGCGCCAAATCTTTCGCCTTCCTCAATGCAGGCAACGATTTCGCCAGGCAACCCCTGGGTCAGGTAGACCCGGAGCGGGTTTACGCCGTGGACTATCTGCTGGCCGAAGCCAATCAGAACTGGGTCAGTCGCTGGGGCCACAGCATGTTGCGCCTGGTGATCTGCGCGCCGGGGCGACCGCGGGGGCCGGATTGCCGCCTGGATCTTGATCAACACCTGGTGCTGTCGTACCGCGCCTTCGTCGGCGACGTGCAGCTATCGAGCTGGGACGGGCTGGTCGGCAAGTATCCGTCACGCCTGTTCGTGCTGCCGCTAGCCCAAGTGATCGACGAATACACCAAGACCGAGTTACGCAGCCTGGCCTCGATCCCGCTGACCCTGTCACGCAAAGAGATCGAAGAGGTGGTCGAGCACGCGGCCGAGATGCATTGGAGTTACGACGGCAACTACTTCTTCCTGTCCAACAACTGTGCAGTGGAAGGGCTGAAACTGCTACGTAGTGGCACCAACAACAAGCAATTGGTGGGCCTGGACAGCATCATGCCCAATGGGTTGCTGGAAGTGCTCAAGGGTCGCGGGCTGGCCGATACCAGCGTCCTTGATGATCCGCGCGAGGCCTTGCGCCTGGGCTATCGCTTCGACTCGTTCCGCGACCGCTACCAGGCGATGTTCGAGGTGCTGAAAAAGCATTTGCCAATCAAGCAGGAGAACGTCGAGGACTGGCTGGCGATCAAGGCTACAGAGCGGCGCCAGTGGATCGACCAGGCGGACCTGCGCACCAGTGCCGCCCTGCTGCTGCTCGAGCAGGCAGCGTTCCGGCAACAACTGGTGCTGGCGCAGGATGAGGTCAAGCAACGCTATCTGGGCGCGCGGGAATTGAAGAACGGCGGCATGGACAAGGCCAACGCCACGCTGCAGCAGATTCTTGCCAACAGCGGGTTTCTAAGCCGCCCGGCAGAATTGCTGGGTACTGGCGGTTACGGATTGCCGCAGCCAAGCGAGTGGCAGCGCCTTGAATCGGAAAGCAGCCTTCGGCAGAAACAGCTTCAGGCGCTGACCGGCGATCTGGACAAGGAAGTCAGAGCCCTGCTGGACCCGGCCCGGGCAGCCGAGATGGCGGAGAATGAGGCCAACCTGAAGCAGGTTGGCGAACATTTACGCAAATTGCACAAGGCAGCCGGAGGGCTGGAACTGCCTTGAGCAAAAGCCGCTGACAGGCGTCAGACTCGAGCCTTGCGCACGCCTTCGGACAAGGCTGCGCAAAGGCTCAGTACGCCGTCGATCGCCTGGTCAGGTGTGGAGGCATTGGCAATGTGATCGATCAGTGCCGAACCCACCACTACACCGTCCGCAAGACGCGCGATCGCCGCCGCCTGCTCTGGCGTGCGGATGCCGAAACCAACGCTGATCGGCAGGTCGGTATGGCGTCGCAGGCGAGCAACAGCCTCTTCCACGTGTTCCAGGGTCGCCGCGCCCGCACCGGTCACACCGGCTACCGACACGTAGTACACGAAACCGGAGCTGCCGTTCAGCACCGTTGGCAGGCGCACATCATCAGTAGTCGGCGTGGTCAGGCGGATGAAATCCAGGCCGGCAGCCTGTGCCGGATCGCACAACTCACCGTTATGCTCAGGCGGCAGGTCAACCACGATCAGGCCATCCACGCCGGCAGCTTTGGCGTCTTCAATGAACTGCGGCACGCCATACATGTGGATCGGGTTGAAGTAGCCCATCAACACCAGCGGGGTCTCAGCATTGCCTTCACGGAACTCGCGAACCATCTGCAGGGTTTTCGCCAGGTTCTGTTTAGCGCCCAAGGCACGAATGTTGGCCAGCTGGATCGCCGGGCCATCGGCCATCGGGTCGGTAAACGGCATGCCCAGTTCGATAACGTCGGCACCCGCGCCAGGCAGCCCCTTGAGGATCGCCAGCGAAGTGTCATAGCTTGGGTCGCCGGCGGTGACGAAGGTCACCAGGGCAGCGCGATTCTGTTCCTTGAGTTCGGCAAAACGCGTTTGCAGGCGGCTCATCAGTGTTTCTCCTGCTTGGATTGCATGTGTTGGGACTGCTCCATGTGGTGCATCACAGTCTGCATGTCTTTGTCGCCACGGCCGGACAGGTTGATCACCATCAAATGATCTTTTGGCAACTTCGGCGCACGCTTGAAGACTTCAGCCAGGGCGTGAGCGCTTTCCAGCGCAGGAATGATCCCTTCCAGGCGGCAGCACTTATGAAATGCATCCAGGGCTTCGTCGTCAGTCACGGAGGTGTACTGCACGCGGCCGATGTCATGCAACCAGGCGTGTTCCGGACCGATACCGGGATAATCCAGGCCAGCGGAAATCGAGTGAGCGTCGATGATCTGGCCGTCATCGTCCTGCAGCAGGAAGGTGCGGTTGCCGTGCAACACACCTGGAACCCCACCGTTGAGGCTTGCCGCGTGCTTGCCGGTTTCGATCCCGTGACCGGCCGCTTCAACGCCGATGATTTCCACGCTCTGGTCATCGAGGAACGGGTGGAACAGGCCCATCGCGTTGGAACCACCGCCGATGCACGCCACCAGGCTGTCTGGCAGGCGGCCTTCCTGGGCTTGCAGCTGGTCCCGGGTTTCCTTGCCGATGACGGCCTGGAAATCACGCACCATGGCAGGGTAAGGGTGGGGGCCAGCCACCGTGCCGATCAGGTAGAAAGTGCTATCGACGTTGGTCACCCAATCGCGCAGCGCCTCGTTCATCGCGTCTTTCAAAGTGCCGGTACCGGCAACGACTGGAATGACTTCGGCACCCAGCAGCTTCATGCGGAACACGTTGGCCTGCTGACGCTCGATGTCAGTAGTGCCCATGTAGATCACGCAGTCCAGACCGAAACGCGCCGCGACCGTGGCAGTCGCCACGCCGTGCATGCCGGCACCGGTCTCGGCAATAATGCGTTTCTTGCCCATGCGCCGCGCCAGCAGGATCTGGCCAATGCAGTTGTTGATCTTATGCGCGCCAGTGTGGTTCAGCTCTTCGCGCTTGAGATAGATTTTCGCACCGCCACAGAACTCAGTGAGACGCTCGGCGTAGTAGAGCGGGCTCGGACGACCGACGTAGTCGCGCTGGAAGTACGCCAGCTCCTCCTTGAAGGCCGGATCTTCCTTGGCCAGTTCATATTCACGGGCCAGCTCGAGGATCAACGGCATCAAGGTTTCAGCAACGTAACGGCCGCCGAAGCCGCCGAACAGGCCACTGGCATCGGGGCCACTGCGCAGATTGGTCTGGGTCATAAGTTGCTCCAGTTGAATTCGTGTGATGACAATGACGCTCACTTTACCCCTGACGTCCTGCACTGAAAACCGATAAGATCGCTACAACCTGTCAGGAAAACTCACATATCCCATGAGCCATGACCTCCCGCCGTTAAATGCCCTTCGCGCCTTCGAGGCCACTGCGCGCCTGAACAGCGTGAGCCAGGCTGCCGAGCAGTTGCACGTCACCCACGGGGCAGTTAGCCGGCAATTGAAGGTACTCGAGGAGCATCTGGGCGTCAGCCTGTTCATCAAGGACGGTCGCGGCTTGAAACTCACAGATGCAGGCGTTCGACTGCGAGATGCCAGCAGTGAAGCGTTCGAGCGCTTGCGTACGGTTTGCGCAGAGTTGACTCAAAGCACCGCCGACGCGCCTTTCGTGCTGGGCTGTTCGGGGAGCCTGTTGGCGCGCTGGTTCATTCCGCGCCTGGGTCGACTGAATGCAGACCTGCCGGACCTGCGCCTGCACCTTTCAGCGGGCGAAGGTGACCTCGATCCACGGCGCCCCGGGCTGGATGCCTTGTTGGTATTCGCCGAGCCACCCTGGCCAGCGGACATGCAGGTGTATGCCCTGGCCAGTGAACGGATCGGCCCGGTGATGAGCCCGCGCTTCACCGGTTATGCACATTTGCAGAATGCGCCGGCCAGCGCACTGCTCGGTGAGCCGTTATTGCACACCACCTCCCGCCCGCAAGCATGGCCAAGCTGGGCACAGCAAAGCGACCTCAACGCCAAGGCGCTGACGTACGGACAGGGTTTTGAGCATTTGTATTATTTGCTGGAGGCGGCAGTAGCAGGGCTGGGCGTGGCAATTGCACCCGAACCGCTGGTGATCGAAGACTTGAAGGCGGGTCGCCTGGTTGCGCCATGGGGTTTCACTGAAACGACGGCGCAACTGGCGTTGTGGTTACCCAAGCGCGCCGCAGACGGGCGCGCCAGGCAGTTGGCGCAGTGGCTTAAAAACGAGCTGCGCCAAGCGGATTAGTCACCACGTTTGCACAGCAGATAAGCGGCCAGCAAACCCAGTGCACCGACAGCGACACCGGCTGTGGTCCAAGGGTGTTCCTGAGCGTAGTCACGAGTGGCAATCCCGGTTTCACGGGTTTTGACTTTGACTTCTTCGTAGGCATCGCTAAGCAGGTGGCGCGAGTGCTTCAGCGCGCTCTCAGCGTTGGCTTTCAAGACTTTCAGGGTTTTGCGCGACTCGTCCGAGGCGTCGTCCTTCAGGCTTTCCAAAGACTTCAGAAGACTCTCGATCTCGGCTTCCATGCTTTGCAATGAGGCTTTACGTAAAGAGGTGTTGGCCATGGTGGCTCTCCTGCATTGGTGATGAGTGGCGTGTGTTGGTTGGGACTACAGCCGTTTGAGAAAGTGCAGTAAATCTGAACTTCTGTATCGAGTTGACCGACAGAAGTAATACGAAAATTCACTGCTAGTCTGTATTTCATACCCCAAGGAGAACGCCATGACTGATCACCATACGTACAAAAAAGTCGAACTGGTTGGCTCATCTGCCACCAGCATCGAAGACGCGATCAACAACGCACTGGCCGAAGCAAGCAAGACCATCAAGCACCTGGAATGGTTTGAAGTGACCGAGACCCGTGGGCATATCGAGAATGGTCGGGCCGCGCATTTTCAGGTAACACTCAAGGTCGGCTTCCGGATTGCCAGCAGCTGAGTTTGAGCTAGTCTTCTGAACTTGCGCGCTGGCCGAATGCCATAGGGAATGGCAAAAGCGCTACATGAGTGCACCCCTGTGAAACCGGGGTGCCCCTATTATCCGACCAGAGAATGCATCCGATGAAGAAGTTTATTTTGGCGGTAGGTCTGCTGAGCCTCGCCGGTACAGCATTCGCAGCTGGCAAACCGTGCGAAGAGCTCAAAGCCGAAATCGCCGCGAAGCTCGATGCCAAGGGCGTTTCTGGTTACTCACTGGAAATTGTCGATAAAGGCGCTGCGGCTGGCGGCCAGGTTGTTGGCACCTGCGAAGGCGGCGCCAAGGAAATCGTCTACAAGAAATAAGCGGGTTGCGCCGCACTGAAAGCCGACGCAATGGCGTCGGCTTTTTTACGCCTGGCGTCTGAGTGTCAGCCTTTCATGACCTGCGCCAACAGCTCGTAGGAATGCACGCGATCGGCATGTTCATACAGGTCGCAGGTGAAGATCAGCTCATCCGCCTGGGTTTGCTCGATCAGCACCTCCAGTTTGGCGCGAATTTTCTGCGGGCTGCCAACCATCGCCAGGCCGAGGAAATCAGCCACTGCCTCCTTCTCATGGGGCAACCACAGACCGTCCATGGTTTTAACCGGTGGACGCTGCACAAGGCTCTGGCCCCGCATCAGCGCGAGGATTCGCTGGTAGACCGACGTCGCCAGGTAATCGGCTTGCTCGTCGGTATCGGCAGCCACCAATGGCACGCCCAGCATCACGTAAGGCTTGTCCAGCACCGCAGAAGGCTTGAAATGATTGCGATAGACGCGAATCGCCTCATGCATGAAGCGCGGTGCGAAATGGGAAGCGAAGGCGTAGGGCAAACCGCGTTCACCGGCCAGTTGCGCACTGAACAGGCTTGAACCCAGCAGCCACACCGGAACATTTGTGCCCGTGCCAGGCATGGCGATGATCCGTTGATCCGGCGTGCGGGGGCCCAGGTAGCGCATCAGCTCCGCCACGTCAGACGGGAAATCGTCGGCGCTGCCGGAACGTTCCCGCCGCAGGGCACGGGCGGTCATTTGATCGGAGCCAGGCGCACGCCCCAGGCCGAGGTCGATACGGCCGGGGTAAAGACTTTCCAGAGTGCCGAACTGTTCGGCAATCACCAGAGGCGCGTGGTTGGGCAGCATCACGCCGCCGGAACCGACACGAATGGTCGAGGTACCACCTGCCAGGTAACCCAGCAAAACCGAGGTGGCCGAACTGGCGATGCCGTCCATGTTGTGGTGTTCGGCCACCCAAAAGCGGTTGTAGCCGAGCTTTTCGACATGCTGTGCCAGGTCGAGGGAATTGCGCAGGGACTGGGCCGCACTGCCATTTTCCCTTACAGGTACAAGGTCCAGGGTCGAAAACTTTATGTCGGTCAATCGTTTCATAAACCTGCTTCTCCAATCGGGGGGAGCAGGTTTTTTCTTGCGAACGAAAACCTGCCGAATCCATAAGCGTGATTCATGCAATGAGGGCATATACCCGAGATTCAATAGCCAAGGCAAAAAAACCTACGAAAATGGTAGGACTTTTCAGATCGGGTGAACTTTGCACCTGCGTCTATCCTCAGAACCCTAGCAACCGAAAACCACGAAGGCGCGACGATTCGCGCCCGATCTTGAGGAGGCAGACATGGCTATCACAAAGAAAGCATCGGCTCATTGGGAAGGTGACCTGAAAACCGGTATTGGCTCGATTTCCACGGAAACCGGCGTACTGCGCGAAGCTCCGTATGGCTTCAAGGCCCGGTTCGAAGGCGGTAAAGGTACCAATCCGGAGGAATTAATCGGTGCGGCACACGCAGGTTGTTTCTCCATGGCCTTTTCGATGATCCTCGGCGATGCCGGGCTCAAGGCTGACAGCATCGATACCAACGCCGAAGTGACCCTGGACCAGGTTGATGGGGGGTTTGCGATCACGGCGGTGAAATTGATCCTGAAGGCGAAGATCCCGGGCGCCACCCAGGAGCAGTTCGAAGAATTGAGCAATAAGGCCAAAGAAGGCTGCCCAGTATCCAAAGTGCTGAATGCCAAGATTACTCTGGATGCGACCCTGGTGAGCTAAATTGGCCCAGGCGTGACAATGATCGCAGCCCGCAGTCGCTTTTACCCAGGTAGAAGCGGCCATGGGCTGCGATTTTTTTGTCCTGAAACAAAACCAGCCAGGTCAAACTGTGGTCGAATAAATGACAGCAGCTCTAGCGCACGACCGTGCGCGCTGCCAGAAAAGGAGCTTCACATGAAACGTTTTGCCTTGGCGATCATCTGCGGTGCACTGGCGACTTCGGCCATGGCGGCGCCCAAGGATTGCGAAGAACTCAGGAAAGAGATCGAAATCAAGATCCAGGCCAATGCAGTGCCTTCCTACACCCTTGAAATCGTGTCCCGGGAAGAAGCCGAGAAGCATGACGTGGCCATGGTTGTGGGTACCTGCGAAAACGGCACCAAAGCCATCGTGTACCAAAAGAACGATAACTGATCCAACTACATCAGGCAGTTGACCTCCCGGTCCTCGGCCACGATCTCGCGCTTAGCGTTGTACAGCCTGGCGCTGGGGGTGAACGCCAGATTCCGGGCCTCCAGCAGATAACGCTGGCCAGCCTCGAAATGGTCGTAGTTGATGGTCAGGTAACACAGGCGCTCTACCGGCCCGGTCATCAGGCTCCCGCCGCCGCCAAATACCTCGAAGTCGAAACGTACCAGCAGTTCATGACTGCCGGGGGCGACCTGGAAGAAGCGGCCATCGCGCAACCGCTGCTTATCCAGGCGCTCGGCCATCAGCAACTTGCCACCAGGACTCGGCGTCGCGAAGTCTACCCACGCCATCTGCGGATTGATGGCTGGCATCGGGCTTTGGCAACCGGCGACGACACTGGCGGCGAGCAATAGCAGCAACCTGCGCATTATAAATGTCCTTGGGCGTGGACATTCAGCATAGCGCCGATCAAGTGCGCTGGCAGCCTGCCGGTGCACCTTGGCCTACGACTTTGCGCTGTTGATCGTAGAGCTTGGCCCATGGCCTGAAACCGATGTTGCCCGCTTGCAGCTGATAGCGTTCGCCGGCGTTGAAATCCTTGAATTTCACATGCAGTTGGCAATCGCGCCACAACGGCTCGGCGTCAGGACCGATGTTGGCAGGGTCGACCGGAAACTGATAACGCACGGTCAATTCGTGGCTGCCGGGCTCAACCTCGAAGTAACGCTTGTCTGTGGAAGCTTTGGCATCGACCTGCAATGCTTGCAGCGCGGTGTCTTCCTGCTGCGAGTCGAGGTCGACCCAAGCCTGGGATGGATCGTGATGAGGCAATCCGAATCCAGCACAGCCTGTCAGCATCAACAGGCCGCCCGTCAGCATCAATTTGCGCATAGCGGAGCTCCAGTGCGGCGGGATAGTCTTGCGGGCAGACTTTCCAGGAATAATTTTATTTTGATCAGGCCTTTTCCAAGCCATGGGTTACTTGATCGCGTTTTACGCATTTTGTTTCCGGGTGTGCTGCTTTTGTTGCTCAATGGCTGCGCCAGCGTCAGCTATTACAGCCAATTGGCCAGCGGACAGTTGCAGCTGTTGCGCTCTCGGGAGCCAGTGTCCGAGGTGATCGCCGATCCCCGGCGCGATCAGCAGCTGCGCGCGCATCTGACCCAGTCGCAAAAGGCCCGCTCGTTTGCCAGCGATCATCTGCGCCTGCCGGACAACCAGAGTTACCGCCTGTATGCCGACATCGGTCGCCCGTTTGTGGTCTGGAACGTCTTTGCCACACCGGAGTTTTCCCTGGCAGCGCAAAATCACTGCTTTCCGATTGCCGGCTGCGTGGCCTATCGCGGTTACTACAGCCAGGGTGCAGCCCGCGGCGAGGCTGCCTTGCAGCGACTGCAAGGTATGGACGTTTCGATTGGCGGCGTCGAGGCCTATTCGACGCTCGGCTGGTTCAACGATCCGATCATCAGCTCCATGATGAATTGGGGCGACGAGCGGCTGGCCACGTTGATCTTCCACGAGCTCGCCCATCAACGTCTTTATGTCAAAGACGACACGGAATTCAACGAGTCATTTGCGACATTCGTGGAGCAGGAAGGCACCAGGCAATGGCGCGCCTTGCGTCGCCTGCCGCCGGATAACGGCGCACAAGCCCGGCAACGTGATCAATTCATCGAACTGGTACTGGCGACCCGCTCGAGACTCGAACAGCTCTACACCCTGCCTCTCCCACCTGAACAGATGCGCCAGCGCAAGGCGGCGGAATTTGAACGGTTACGCGCTGAATACCGCAAGATCCGCGACAGCCAGTGGGCAGGAGACAAACGCTATGACGCCTGGATAAACGCCCCGCTGAACAACGCCCGGTTGCTGCCATTCGGCTTGTATGACCAATGGGTGCCGGCGTTCGAGGCGCTGTTCCGGCAGGCGCATGGGGACTGGCCTGCTTTTTATGCGGCCGCAGAGAAACTCGGAGCGCTGCCAGTGGCAGAGCGCAAGGCGGCGCTGAAGGTGTTGGCAGGACCATGAGAATTTGCAGCTGCGCTGCAAGTACGCCATCGCGGGCAAGCCTTTACAGCGATGGCGTACTGTTTAACCCCGCAAAAACGCCTGATGCAGCTCATCCAGCGTTTCAAAATGATAAGCAGGGGCTTGTGCACTCAGCTCCTCACGGCTGCCGAAACCATACCCCACCGCAGCCGCATCCAGACCGTTGCTGCGCGCGCCGATGAGGTCGTGCTTGCGGTCGCCGATCATCAGGGTGGTGGTCGGGTCCAGACCTTCTTCGGCCATCAGGTGAGCAAGCAGCTCGACCTTATTGGTGCGGGTACCGTCCAGTTCACTGCCGTAGATCACCTTGAAATGTTTGGCGAAATCAAAATGCCGGGCAATCTCACGGGCGAAAATCCATGGTTTGGAGGTCGCGATATACAGCTGGCGGCCCTGCCCGCCGAGGGTTTCCAGCAGAGGTGTAACCCCGTCGAAGACCCTGTTTTCATAAAATCCGGTGACCTTGAAGCGCTCACGGTAAAAATTCACCGCCTCCCAGGCCTTGGGCTCGTCGAAGTCGTAAAACTGCATGAAGGCCTGCAGCAATGGCGGACCAATAAAGTGTTCAAGCCGGGAAAGATCGGGCTCATCGATCCCAAGTTTGCCCAAGGCGAACTGAATCGAGCGGGTGATGCCCTCGCGAGGGTCGGTCAGCGTGCCATCGAGGTCGAACAAAACGTTCTGGTAATGCATGTGCAATCCTGAGTTGAGTGTGCCGGGTCAGAGCTGGTCGTAGCCTTCAGCCAGGTGCAGGTCCTTGAGCTTCACGTAGTTCGCCGCGCTGTAGGTGAAAAAAGCGCGTTCCTTGTCAGTCAGCTCACGAACCTGCTTCACCGGGCTGCCGACATACAGAAAACCGCTTTCCAGGCGTTTTCCCGGAGGCACCAGGCTGCCTGCGCCGATGATCACATCATCGGCGACCACCGCGCCGTCCATGACAATACTGCCCATGCCAATCAACACCCGGCTGCCCACACTGCACCCGTGAAGCATGACCTTGTGGGCGATGGTCACGTCGTCGCCGATCAGCAACGGGAAGCCATCAGGATTAAACGGGCCGGCATGGGTGATGTGCAGCACGCAGCCATCCTGGACGCTGGTACGCGCACCAATGCGGATGCGGTGCATGTCGCCACGAATCACCGTAAGCGGCCAGACGGAACTGTCTTCGCCGATTTCGACGTCACCGATAACCACCGCCGAACTGTCGACAAAAGCGCCCTTGCACAGCGATGGCGTGTGGTTCTGATACTTGCGAAGCGTCACGATAGGCTCTCTCTCTGTTGCTGATAGCTGCGGTCGGCGTCGATTGTAATTAAGATGGGGCAATGTTTCTTCCAGCCAAGGTGCCAACCGTGAGCGTGAACAACCCTCTTTTGCAGTCCTACGACCTGCCGCCGTTCTCCGCGATCCGTGCCGAGCACGTGCAACCGGCCATTGAACAGATCCTGGCGGATAACCGAGCCGCCATTATCGAGATCCTCAAGACCCAGGGCAAACAACCGACCTGGGCCGGCCTGGTGTTGGCGATGGACGAATTGAACGATCGCCTGGGCGCCGCCTGGAGCCCTGTCAGCCACCTGAATGCGGTGTGCAACAGCGCTGAATTGCGCGAAGCCTACGAATCCTGCCTGCCAGCCTTGAGCGCCTACTCCACCGAGATGGGCCAGAATCGCGAGTTGTTCCAGGCCTTCGAAGCCCTGGCCAACAGCCCGGAAGCTGAAGGATTTGACGTTGCGCAGAAAACTATCCTGGAACACTCGCTGCGCGACTTCCGTCTGTCGGGCATCGACCTGCCCGAAGCCGAGCAGAAGCGTTACGCTGATGTACAGAGCAAGCTGTCGGAGCTGGGCAGCCGCTTCTCCAACCAGTTGCTCGACGCCACCCAGGCGTGGACCAAGCACGTCACCGATGAGGCCAAACTGGCCGGCCTGACGGATTCCGCCAAGGCGCAGATGGCCGCCGCCGCGCAGGCCAAGGGGCTGGATGGCTGGTTGATCAGCCTGGAATTCCCGAGCTACTACGCGGTGATGACCTACGCCCACGACCGCGCCCTGCGTGAAGAAGTCTACGCCGCCTACTGCACCCGTGCTTCGGACCAGGGCCCGAATGCTGGCCAGAATGATAACGGCCCGGTCATGGAAGAAATCCTCGACCTGCGCCAGGAACTCGCCAAACTGCTGGGCTTCGCCAGCTTTTCAGAACTGAGCCTGGCCACCAAAATGGCCGAGTCCAGCGACCAGGTAATCAGCTTCCTGCGCGACCTGGCCAAGCGCAGCAAGCCTTTCGCTGCCCAGGACCTCGAACAGCTCAAGGCCTACGCCGCCGAACAAGGCTGCCCGGACCTGCAAAGCTGGGACAGCGGTTTCTATGGGGAAAAACTGCGCGAACAACGTTACAGCGTTGCCCAGGAAACACTTCGCGCCTATTTCCCGATCGACAAAGTACTCAGCGGGTTGTTCGCAATCGTGCAGCGCCTATACGGTATTGAGATCGCCGAGCAGAAAGGTTTCGACACCTGGCACCCGGATGTACGCCTGTTCGAAATCAAGGAAAATGGTCAGCACGTGGGCCGGTTCTTCTTCGACCTGTATGCCCGCGCCAACAAGCGCGGCGGAGCCTGGATGGACGGTGCCCGTGATCGTCGTCGCGCCGCTGACGGTTTGCTACAGAATCCCGTGGCCAACCTGGTGTGCAACTTCACGCCAGCCGACAGTGGCAAACCAGCCCTGTTGACCCACGATGAAGTGACCACGCTCTTCCACGAATTCGGCCACGGTCTGCACCACCTGCTGACCCGCGTCGAACACGCCGGCGTATCCGGCATCAACGGTGTGGCCTGGGATGCGGTCGAACTGCCAAGCCAGTTCATGGAGAACTGGTGCTGGGAGCCCCAAGGGCTGGCATTAATCTCGGGTCACTACGAGACCGGCGAACCGTTGCCTCAGGACCTGCTGGAAAAAATGCTGGCCGCGAAAAACTTCCAGTCCGGGCTGATGATGGTCCGTCAACTGGAGTTCTCGCTGTTCGATTTCGAGCTGCACGCCACCCACGGTGATGGCCGCAGCGTACTGCAAGTACTCGAAGGGGTGCGTGACGAAGTCTCGGTGATGCGTCCACCGGCCTACAACCGCTTCCCCAACAGCTTCGCGCACATCTTCGCCGGCGGATACGCGGCGGGTTACTACAGCTACAAGTGGGCTGAAGTGTTGTCCGCCGACGCTTTCTCCAAATTTGAAGAAGACGGCGTACTCAATGAACAAACCGGTCGCGCTTTCCGCGAGGCGATCCTGGCACGCGGCGGTTCCCAGGAGCCTATGGTGCTGTTCGTCGACTTCCGTGGTCGTGAGCCATCGATTGACGCACTCTTACGCCACAGCGGCCTGAGTGAGGGCGCAGCAGCATGAGCGAGGGGCCTGTGATTACCAAGAGACGCTTCATCGCCGGCGCAGTTTGCCCGGCTTGTAGCGAGCCGGACAAGCTGATGATGTGGAGCGAAAACGACGTTCCCCATCGAGAATGTGTGGCCTGCGGTTATGCCGACACCCTCAATGAACAAGGCTTGTCAGTGCCCAGGGAATTGGGCACTCGGGTCAACACTTCAGCACTGAAAGTCGCGGACGCGAAAGTTCAGGCGGTGCAGTTTTTCCCGAACCCAAAATTGAAAAAGAAGCCTGACGAGCAACAGTGAGTTACCGCCACCCCTTTACCCGTGAATGGGAATGGGGTGGCACTGCTCCCCCAGCGCGCGTTTATTCTACATTTGCCGACTTGAGCCAACTCTTCATCGAGCAAGCAGCGAAAGGGCTGGTGCTGCAATCACCATTGGCCAATGCCGTACGCAGTTTGCCAGTATCGGCCTGCAGGATGTAACGCACACCATCGCGGTAATGGGAATTGTCTCCGAAGCCGCCTTGGGTCATTTCATCCAGGGCCTCCTCCTTGCTCCACCCCTGGATGACGACTCGATACATCGCCGCCATCAAACCGGTGCGATCGGAGCCATGCTTGCAGTGCATCAGCACAGACCCCTTGCTTTCTGCATCGCGGATAGCTCGAAGCACCTTAAGTACATCCGCATCATCGACGTGATTAGTCCGATACGGCAGTTGTACCTGGGTGACTCCAGGTGACGACAACCAGCCCAAATCTGGCTCGGGCAGGAAGTTAATGACCGTGGCTACCTTGAGCCGTCCCAGTAGAGGCACTGCCTCTCGATCTGGCAACGCGCTTCGGTATAGCGTCGGGGTCATCTGAAACAGGTTGTACCGAATTTCCACCGGTTGCGCCCATTCTTCCGGACGCGTCGACCCCGTGTCTTCGGCATGAGCGTAGGAGAAACCGAAAATTGCGACCAGAAAGCATAAAAATGCAGCAGGTGAAAAACTGGGTAGGAACATGCTCGAACGACCATGGGGCAGATGTGGATAATTGACCACAGTTTCACTGCCGACCAGTCAATGATGTGTGAGGCATTTGTCAAAGAACCGTGAATTAAAAAAACGGCGCAAGGATTCGCGCCGAAAGTCAGGGAACCCGCTCGACAAGTATTCGTTTTTAAATAGTTAGAACAGCGTAATGCTTACATCAGGGGTTAACGATTTTTGAATACGCTTTAGCCAATGCCACAAGAATGGCCTTGTCCTGCGGGTCGAAATCGCCGTCGCCATCCAGATCGCATTGGGCTGGGCCCATGGTGAAGGTTATCCCGCCATCGTTCGATACGGCTTCACGCTGGATGCACTTCAAGAGGTAATCGATTCTATCGCCATTTACGGGATGATAGCCCTCCTCCTTTGTCGCGAATTGCATGGACACCCGCACTTCCATCGGACTAACGGCTGAAGGCCTCAGCAATTGAAGAAAGATGCCGCGCTGATTGTAGAAAGACATTTATTAAATCCTTTTAATAATTGGGGTCTGAACACTTCCGTGGACCAGGAGCATACTGAAAGTTCTGATGAACACGCCAGCCGCGATATATTTCTCAAGATGACCTGAACCCCTCAATCATAGCCAGGCGCCCAATGGCACTGGTCGAACGCGCCATCGCCATGTACTGTATGGACATACAGCTCAAGAGACGCTTTCGATGGCTACTCCACTTCCGCCGCGTGGCCGGGGCACCGCCACCAACCCGCACAATCGTTTCTCACCGAACCGTTCGGTAGCCGAGGACGACGGTTGGTACCAGGAAGTACCGCTCACCCAAGGCACGGAAGTACGCTTCGAAACGGCGAAGACCATCATCACCCATAACAACTCCCCAGACCTGCCTTTCGATCGCTCGATCAACCCTTACCGCGGGTGTGAACCCGGTTGGCCGTACTCAACAATTCGTACCGATACCGAACGTTGATATACCTTTGCGGCTATTGATCCACCACGCTGAAATTACTCCCATCCCTAGAAATTTGACTGCTATACCTTTCCACAAGGCGCATTGCCGGACAGGAAAATATGGAGCAGGGAATGATTCGGAATATCGTCGTAGTCGGGTTGCTGGGTTTTTCAGGGTTGGCGTTAGCTCAGTGGGGAGACGTGGAATACAACGCCACGTTGAAAAAGGAATACATCTACTGCGGTAGCCAAAAGTCACTAGACGAATTCGGGGCCTTTGCGCAGGACGGGGATGAGGACGGAGCGAACAAGATGGTCAGTGACGGTAAATGCCGTATCAGCTCGGGAATGAAGGTGCGGGTGTTCCAGGAGAATGACTATGCGGCCAGCTTCCTGTCGCCCAGTGGGAAAGCTTTCTACACCTATAAAAAGTGGTTGAAGAGGTAGTGAAAAAGCTGCTGAATCAGCGAGGGTGGAAATGCGCTTAGTACGCGAATAAAAAAGCGAATTTGCATCCTTTTTAAATCGGCAAATATGGTCGCTTTGGGGTGGCCCACTGGCTACCCTTGACGCTGAGACGGAAGAGGCACTAGAACACCTCAGAGGGGCTGAAACTACCTAGATAAGAGGGTTCCTGAGGGTGGTCACCTTATGCTATCGGTGGTCTTCATCCGGTGCTGTGTCACGCACATCAACAAGAAAGAATGCATCAGGCGAAAGTCAGTCCAAGAGTCCGCATTACACGGCTTACCTGCATCGCTGACCATTCCCCGCCACGCGCAGTGGCAACCTTCTTGCCATTTAAGCATTCAGCGACTTGTTGCAGCGAAGTAGCGCCACGACGGATGCAAAGTTCGATTGGGTCGTGGAGCGACGCAGTAAAGGCGGATACACGCGCCTGAACAGACTCCTGAGCTTTTGCTCGATTAGCGTCTGTACGGCCCTTGGCTAACGCGTCTGCTCTGTTCTGAACACTTTGCATAGCTTCGGCATTGCCACTGTCCGCCTTGGCCTTCAGAGTCGCTAGGGTGTCTTTTGTACGGTCGCTGATGAACTTGCGTTCCTGTTCAGCGAGGGCTGCGAACAAATGCAGTTGAAAAGGGGTGGCGTCTGGCATCGTAGCTACCTTGAAGCTTGTCTGTTCCATCAGACGGGCAATGTGATGCACAGAACGGGACAGGCGGTCCAGCTTGGCTACCGCGAGTACAGCTCCTTCCTTTTTGCATGCT
Organism: Pseudomonas sp. 65/3-MNA-CIBAN-0223; assembly: GCF_040310425.1. Lineage (NCBI taxonomy): Bacteria > Pseudomonadati > Pseudomonadota > Gammaproteobacteria > Pseudomonadales > Pseudomonadaceae > Pseudomonas > Pseudomonas sp. 65/3-MNA-CIBAN-0223. The sequence continues at coordinate 85,554 of NZ_JBEOPV010000020.1, read as the reverse complement.
GCCAAAGCCTTTGCACCTTCAGGACGATCCTCGATAGCGAGCTTGCCCGACACCACATCGGTGAAGGAATCCACCACCTCCCAGTTGTTCGCCAGCGCGGCACGCTCGATGTATTCCTTTTGAGATTCGAGACCCAATCCGCTGTCGCCTTGAGACTTTGTAGAAACACGGTAGTAGGCAATTACACGTACTGGCTTGTTCATCGTCTTGGCTCCTTGGCAGACAGAATGTCTGGGCTAGGAATCCATAATAACACTTCTACAACGTTCGTTCTAGATTTGTTATGCGGTCATTCGTCGGTCTTTTTGTAGAGTTTTCGCCTTCAGAATGCACAGCCATTAAGCTCACTGCATACGCTGGCGTGCCTCCAAGATACCCATACGACCATCAAGGCGGTTTGACATGGTGTCCAAACGCTCCCAGAGAGCATTGAGTCTCTGTTCCTCATATGAAGCCTGTGACAGCTGGATAAGGCGTTGCTGTGCGAGGTCGCGCGTTAGGTTCGCTACCTGCTCCATTGCTGCCTGTGCCTGGCTGTGTGTGTGCAATGTGAACATGAGCGTTGTGGCTGCGATTGCTATTACTCCCGCACTAATTATGTAATTTATTTTTGTATTAATTTTGTTTTCTCGTAATTGTGGAGCGGAAACCGCCCGTGCTTGATTGTTATAATATTGACGTCAATAAACATGGCATCTTGAGAGATGAAGGGAGGGTGTCAGTCTCCCTATCTCAGTTACTTAATTTCCTGCTTAATCCTGTTGTGGGAATCTTTCAAGAAGGATTTGCATAGTGTGATCAATGCTTTCAGTTGGTTTGCTAGCCGCTAAAAGTATATCAATGTAGCTTTGTAGCTCTTCGTCTGACAGCTTCGCCTTGGCAGGTTCCGCCTTTAGCTCAGGAGCCTTCTTGGCGGCGTTGCGGGCTATGGCCCGCTCTAGCTGTTTATTGAATATGGTGTTGGAGACGGTCATCACGCAGCACCTTTTTCAGATGAAAGATTGGCAAAGAAGTCTTGGGCCTCTTTAGCTGCGTCAGCGCGTAGCTTGGCTTCACGATCTGCTGCTTTCTTAGCCTCTTTATTAACTTGAGCTTGGTACAGTTGCTGCTCAAGAATCTGCTGCTGCTTTTGTTTTTCTACCTCTAGATCTGCGAGATAAGCAGTCTTTGTTTCAATGGCAACGTCCTTCAGCAATTGTTCAACATTCTCTTTCAACAGAAACACTGTAAAACCGCCAGTGGTGATAGTTGGATGATTGTCTGAGAGCACCCGCCCTGCGGCAAAGAGGTGTTGCAGCTTCGGCATTAGAATTGAAACTGGCGCATCATAGCGATCAACCGCTGCATAAGATCGCAAGAACAGTAACTTTGCGTGTTCGATTCGTTTGTCTAGCACATCTTGATTGAACTGAAAGCTTTGAATGCTGACATGCTGAATTGTATTTTCCATCTTTATTTCCTTTTTTTGGTTGCCTTGATTGGCAGTTTTTGGGCGATAGACCGCCCGGTATTTGCTCTTGTTGGAGAGCAGAATCTATTAGTTATGGGAGTGCCTTTACAAAGGCGGGAAGAACATCTTACGGCTGCGCTATCGCTTAGCCTACGTCAATTCACTACGCTATCGCTTCGTTCTTTGACTTAACCTAAACATATTAAAAAAAGATGCTAATCAACTGTCACCCCCGTCACGAATCGCTGAAGCCCTTGTAATATGGGTCTTAGCTGCGTGACAGCTATAGTGACGGCTTAAAACATCAGTGTCACGGTGTCACGTTTTCATATCAGAAATTAACTTTAGGGAGCAATTTATCTAATTCCTTGGGCGGTGTTTTGGTAGTTAGTCCTTCTTGAATGCCTTTGGGAGTAATATAGTAACGCTGGGAATTAGATCGCTTTGAAATGCACCCTATACCGAGGAGGGCGTTTGCGACAGCTACATCTGTCAGACCGTATTCAAAGCTATCAGAAAAGCTATCCTTCAGCATTTGTACCGTCAGCACGCTGTTAGAAGCGATGACATTACCCAGCACATCTTCTAACTTATCCGTTGTGGTGAATCCAAGTAGATCTTGTTTGCTATCTGTCATTGGTGCCTCACCGGTGGCTCGATACTTACTCAAGTCAATTTGTTCAAGGTAGTCTCGCACCAGTTGAAAGCCACCATTCATTAGCCAAGGTTTGAAATTATCATTAAGAAAGCGATCCGTTTCCGATTTGCTCTCTCTGTGACGGATAAATGCTGGTATCCAAAATCGACGATCTCCACTCTCAATAACAAGCGGGATATGGTCGTTACTGGTAATGCAAAAATTAATGTAGTTATCAATGACAACTACAGGCAGATGCTTTCGGCGTAAAGTTAGCGTAGCGTTAGCCTGGATGGATTTCAGACTATCAGTCGTGCTCTTCTTTGAGCGATACACCTCATCCACGACAAGAAGGGTCTTGCCTTCAACAGTCTCGTTGAAATCCCCGACAACATCTTTCAAGTGGCATAGGGCTGCCGCTGTAGGGCCTAGGAGGCCCGGTAGCAGTGTCTCTGCAAAGAATCCTTTCCCCACACCATGCTCAGAGCGCAACAGTGGCGTAGCGATGATTTTCTGCTCTTGGTGACGTACAGACATCGCAATCCACCAACCGAAATAATCTCTTTCACTGTCATCTGGGAACCATCGGCGAAGAAAATCAACGAACGGCTCTACTTGTTCCTTGGTTACTCGCGCACCTGTAGGCTGAAGCTCTGGAGCACGCCATAGATTGATAAAGCCGTTATCAAGGATAGCTAGACCATTAGGGACGAATTTTTCGCCATAAGCCCAATCTAAGCATCCCAATAGATATGCTGCGTCGTATTTATCTTTTCCGCCATTGCGGCGGTAGAAGTCTTGGAGAATACACGCATCTGATTGGGCTGTACCAGTTACGACATCTCGAAATCTAGCTGATGAGGTGTTTGACGGAACTCGGACAAATCGAGCTTTAACAGCTTCAATCGCTGCGGATGTTTTATTGTTTTTCGGTGCTGCTGTAATCATTGTTGTTTACCTCATCTGATGGGCTAGGACGTTTGGTTTTGAATAAAGAGGCGTGAAGAGACGAAATCAAAATGTTAAGTGTGTGATTGGGCGATCCGTGATCGTAATACCGCATAATTTCTAAAAGTTCGCTTGCAGATCTGTCGTTGAGATGAGGTCGCATACTCAGGCCGCTCCTTGTAGCAGTTGGTCGAGGGAATGGTAAAATTGTTTTACATCCTCTGGGGTCTTAAGCGCTTTCAAAGCCGCTTTGATACTCAGGCGAACTTTCTGTCTTGCAGCGAATAGTCGTACTGCGCAAGTGTTGCTACACAAAAAATTGCCATTGTGACTTGGTTCAAAATCACGCTGGCATACTTGGCACTCTTTCATGAGATTTCCTCAATGGGTTGTTGATTGTTGGATGTTTCTATTTCTTCTCGATACAACTCGATAATTTCCTTGGTTGTTAATCCAAGCTTTACACGGCGTTTATGCAAACGAGAATGGCAAAGATTTGAACAGCAATATTTGTTGCTGCGATTGCACTCCATTGGACAGCGACAAACAATACAGGGACGAATCGTAACGGCCACGGGATACCTCCAAAGGTGATTGGTGAATTAAATTGTGGGTGGAATAAAAGATTTTAAACAAAAAACAAACACAACACGGACTAAATCTCTAGCGCGAATTGTGTTTGAAACTTCATAGGGTTTTTTATGGCAGCTACTGTAAAGAAGGAAAACAGTAACCGCCTACACTGACCTAGCGGGGAAACTCTAATAACACCACGAGGTCGATGTTCTTTAACGAGGGGTATGCGAGATGGGTGAAGCAAGTGAAACTTAGTATTCTTCGGCGTTGTTCTTCATTTACTGGTAAAGTATCTCATACTTCGTATTGTAATTGCAACTTTATTTGCATTTAGTTAAGACTAATTAGTTATAATCTGCTGTATTGTTATAACTTGTGTTAAGTGCAACTTAATTAATTATAATGTTTCCAGGTCTGTGTGGGTGATATTGATCCTGAATCTATAGTTGCCTGTAAAGCTTATAAAATCGAAATGGGTTTCAGGAAGAACTTCAGATAAAGGAATACCTACCGAATCATATAGAGCCAACGCCCTACCTCGACTCAGTAAAAGTACCTTATCTGATAGCTCACCTAAAACCCACACCCGTGTGGTACTAACTGTATCGAAATTGGGAACGAGGTAAGTGAATCCGAAAAATCAGATTCTATACAGTCTGCACGGGTAGGGCAGCTGCCTTCAGGACAATGACACTAATAACGCATTGTCTCAACACATTGCATATCGCACGACTTTATTAGAATCGTTAGGGAGGTAGTGTTTTTCAGTTTACCTTGCAGACTGTCCCATCACTCACAGTAGTCCGCTTGTTTAAGAATGAAGCTGCCATCTCACACGGGAAGTTTTCACCACCATGTTAACCGACCTTCAAACCGATCCTTAATCCAATGTGCTTTCGCTTAGAGTTTTAAGGAGTGCATCAATAATACAGCATATATCTTACATTGACAATTAATATCTTGCACTCGCCACTAAATAAGTGTAAGGGCTCTAGAGCATCTAGATTAGGCGCTAGGTCGATGGGGCTACATGGGTAGCCCATTTTAGAGATCGTCGATTTGACACCCAAAAACACCGCAGTGATACCGGATTTTCTCCGCCTCAAAGCTTGAGGGACAACCTCTTACTTCAGGAATAGGTCTGGAGCCTTCCAAACTACATCTTTTAATTCTTCTGGAAGGTCAGCCAGCTTTGGACGATTCTTGCACTGAGGCTTCCTCTTAGGAAGGAGGGAATACGCCACGCTCTCATAGATCGGCTTCACTTGCTCAAAGGTTGGCGAGGGAATGCCGGCCCTGCGCAGGCGTGCTTTGATCCTCTTGATTATTAGCGTCTGCTGATCCTTGCTGATCCATGTGTGATGGCCGTAGTCGTCGCCTGTACGATTATCTTTCGGCTGCTCGATGTAGGCCACCACCGGGCTGATTCTGTTCGCCAAAGCGGGTATAGGCTGTGTCACCAACTTGCGCGTGGGGAAGTGAAGCTCAAGCTTTAGGAATATTCCCCGCAGGTATCTATTCAGCCGCTGCCGGTCTGTGCGGGCTTGTTCGCTATCAGATGTCAGCATTGATTCAAAGGAGTCGGCATTGCTGTCTGTCAGAGCAAATGCCCCATCCAGGCTGGCAAGCTCTTGCTTGATGCGGCCGAGGTCAGCATTAGCGGTGGCAATACCTTTCCGGGTTTCAGTAAGCAGGCTGACGTAGGTTTCAGCTTTGTCCTCGTCATCTTCAGCAGCGTATTTATTCCTCAACCCTTCTGCCTTAACTTCCAATCTGGTCAGTTTTGCGACGGCAACGGTTTCTTCTTTTTTCAGCGTCTTCAGCACATCTGAGCCAGCGGCGATGTAGTCTCGGATAGCAGTCCAATGCTCAAACTTAAATAGTACACGGCGAAGGAATTCCCCCCGTATTGACCTGATCTGATCGTCAACACAGCCTCCAGTCATTGATGCAGTGCAGTAGTAGAATTCTTTTCCACTCCTGAGCATAAACCGTGTACTGCTGCCACATTCTGCACAGACGAGAAGGTTACGAAAGATATTGAGGTTGGTTGCATCCTGCCTGCCTGAAAACGGCTTTCGACTCTTGAGGATTGTCTGTACTTCTTCAAACGTAGCTGGAGCGATTACCTGAGGGTAGTAATGTTCCACCACTTGCCCGGTGGGGACATTTTTGCCGTGCTCCTTGCTCCGCTCCACCGGGGAGTGCTCGCCTAGCAGACGTCGATTACGTAACAGGTATTGAATCTGGTGCGTTTTGTAACTGGTGCCAAACTGAGCGTTGAGGCGTCTTCCCGCTTCTGCCACACCGTAGGTCTGAGCGAGAGAGAACATTGTTTTAATGTGTAGGCAAATATCATCAAGCTTGCACCACGCCCCATCCTTCACTACCAGCCATTGGGGACATTTCTCTGTGGCGATTTTTCCTTCCCCCATCGCTTTGTGTTTAGCCCGCCACGACGCCTTCGACATATCCGATTTGCGTAAACTTTCCGAGTGAGCTCTTTCAAACTGGACAATCGCCCGGATGAAACTGTTGCTGGTGAGATCGTCATAAACTGTATCTTCGTCCAATACAGCAATCTTGATACCGGATCTGATCAGGTCAGAAAATATCTCTATGGAGGCGTCGAGCACCTGACGTGATAGCCGGTCCCAGTTCTCAATTAGAAGGTAGCTGCCGCGTGGAATCTCCCCATCACGCACCCTCTGAAGAAATCCCGAAAGCTGACCTTTCTTTGCATTCGCACCACGGAAGCTACTGATGCCATGATCCTCAAGTCTGGTATCAACCGTGAGGTTGTGCCTACTGACAAAGGATTCAATGCGCTCAGACTGGCGAACGACGGAGTTACCATCCGCCTGTTTCTGGCTGGAAAAGCGAACGTATGGAAAGCATAGAGGCACGGTGGCAAACTCAGTAACCTATCGGTACGTATAATCTAGCACAGCTGCATTTACTGCTATGCCCGGCCCAGCCATGCGTATTGGGACATGTCGCCCGGACTCGATTTCGAAACCCGGCTGATCGCCAAGACCAATGCCGCCGACGTGCTGGAAGAGCAGCTGTCACGACGGGGCTATCAGTGCGCCCCCATCAACCTGGGTTCCAACACCGACCCGTACCAGCCGATCGAACGCGAACACGGGATTACCCGAAAAACCCTGGAAGTTTTGCTGCGCTACCGCCATCCGGTCACCATCATCACCAAGGGTTCGCTGATTCTTCGAGACCTGGACCTGTTGACCGAACTCGCCCGGCAGCGGCTGGTGGCGGTGATGATCAGCCTGACCACGCTGGACGATGAGCTCAAGCGCATTCTCGAGCCCCGCGCCGCAGGACCGAAGGCCCGGCTGCGGGCAATCCGCGTGATGCGTGACGCCGGTATTCCTGTAGGGGTGCTGTGTTCGCCGATGATTCCAATGATCAACGACAGCGAACTCGAAAGCCTGCTTACCGAAGCGCAGGCAGCCGGTGCCCAGAGTGCAGCCTACATGATGTTGCGCCTGCCTCTGGAGGTAGCACCTTTATTCGAGGAATGGCTGGCCGCGCATTATCCTCAGCGAGCTGCGCATGTATTGAGCCTGATCCGCCAAAGCCGTGGAGGGGAGCTGTACGACAGTCGATTCGGCGCTCGAATGCGCGGCGAAGGCCCCTTTGCCGACTTGCTGGCGCAGCGCTTCGCCAAGACCATCAAACGCCTGGGGCTCAATCGTCGGGAAGGTTTTGATCTGGACTGCAGTGCCTTCTGTCCCCCGGGTCGCCAAATGTCGCTGATTTAGGGAGAATTAGCCTATTGTTGAAGCGGCACAAAGCATGTGGCCACCACACCAGTCACGTTTTTTGTGACCTGGAACACAAGTTCTAGAGCGGTTGATTCAGTTTGAGTTAAGTTTCGCGGGCTACCTTGTTCATCGAGTGACCGACGGGTCGAGATTTCTTGGCCTGGATGTTTTTAACAGCCACTGGCTTCACATCGGACAACACGGGACAATTCCCCCACTCCGCCCAAGAGGATGAATTTATGAGTGACAAGGATAAACAGCCGCTGGCTGCGTCGGCTTCCGCCCAACCCGAAGCGGAGTCTGCCGATGCAGCGCTGCAGCATATCGTTGATGGCTTCTTGCATTTTCATCACGACGTCTTCCCCCAGCAGGAAGAACTCTTCAAAAAGCTCGCGACGGCACAAAGTCCCCGGGCAATGTTCATCGCTTGCGCCGACTCGCGCATCGTTCCTGAACTGATTACTCAAAGCGCGCCCGGCGATCTGTTTGTCACCCGTAACGTAGGCAACGTCGTGCCACCTTATGGGCAAATGAACGGCGGCGTTTCCACTGCCATCGAATATGCGGTGCTGGCGCTGGGTGTGCAGCACATCATCATCTGCGGACATTCCGACTGCGGCGCCATGCGCGCAGTGCTGAACCCCGATAGCCTGGAAAAAATGCCGACGGTCAAAGCCTGGCTGCGGCACGCAGAAGTGGCGAAAACCATGGTTCATGAGAACTGCAACTGCGCCGACGAAAACGAAAGCATGCATGTCCTCACTGAAGAGAACGTGATCGCGCAACTCCAGCACCTGCGCACGCACCCATCCGTGGCTTCGCGCATGGCCAACGGCCAACTGTTCATCCATGGCTGGGTCTACAACATCGAAACCAGCGAAATAAAAGCTTACGACGCGGACAAAGGTTGTTTCCTGCCATTGGATGGCAGCCATCCGATCCCCGTGGCGACGCCCAAAGCGCGCTTCTAACGCCTCCTAAACCCCTGTGTAGCAAAGCCGGCCGCTGAATAAGCAGCCTGGATTTGCCACGCCTGAAGAAATGTCGGGAGAATCAACATGCGTGCTGCGCAACTCAAAGCTGCACTGCCGCGGGAGCTGCTGGCTTCGGTGGTCGTATTTCTGGTGGCCCTGCCCTTGTGCATGGGTATCGCCATCGCTTCCGGCCTGCCACCCGCCAAAGGCCTGATCACCGGGATCATCGGCGGCCTGGTTGTAGGCTGGCTCGCCGGCTCCCCCTTGCAAGTCAGCGGTCCTGCCGCCGGGCTTGCGGTACTCGTCTTCGAACTCGTGCGTCAGCATGGTATTGCCATGCTGGGGCCGATCCTGCTCTTAGCGGGTTTCCTGCAACTGGTGGCCGGTCGGTTGAAACTGGGCTGCTGGTTTCGGGTGACGGCACCCGCCGTGGTCTACGGCATGCTCGCAGGCATTGGCGTGCTGATCGTATTGTCCCAAGTGCATGTGATGCTCGACGCCGTGCCCAAACCTTCCGGCCTGGACAACCTGGCCACCTTCCCCGCAGCCGTTGCGCAAGCTTTGCCATCGGTGGGCTGGCAGGCTGGTTTGCTCGGCCTGGGGACGATTGCAGTGATGTGGCTGTGGGAAAAATTTCGTCCGCACTCACTGCGCTTCATACCTGGCGCCTTGCTCGGTGTGGGGCTGGCAACCGTGGCCAGCCTGGTGTTGGCCTTGCAGGTCAAACGAGTGGAAGTCCCGGCTAACCTCGCGGAAGCGATCGACTGGCTGAAGCCGGCGGACTTGCTGAACCTGGCCGATCCCACCCTGCTGATCGCCGCGTTTGCCGTGGCATTTATCGCCAGCGCCGAAACCTTGCTCTCCGCCGCCGCCGTCGACCGCATGCACAGTGGCCAGCGCTCTGACTTCGATCGGGAGCTGTCTGCCCAAGGTGTGGGCAACATGCTCTGCGGCCTGCTGGGTGCGTTGCCAATGACCGGCGTGATCGTGCGGAGCTCGGCCAACGTGCAAGCCGGCGCGACCACGCGATTGTCGACGATTTTCCACGGGCTATGGTTGCTGGCTTTCGTCCTGTTGCTCTCCAGTGTGCTGCAGAGCATTCCGGTAGCGAGCCTGGCGGGCGTTCTGGTTTACACCGGTTTCAAACTGGTCGACCTCAAGGCGTTTCGCGGCCTGGGGCGTTACGGCAGGATGCCGATGTTCACCTATGCGGCGACCGCATTGGCGATTGTCTTCACCGACCTGCTGACCGGCGTGTTGATCGGCTTTGGCCTGACGCTGGCGAAGCTGGCGTGGAAAGCTTCGCGCTTGAAGATCAGCCTGATCGACCTGCCTGCCGATGGCGAGATGGAGTTGCGCTTGAGCGGTGCCGCAACCTTTCTGAAGGTACCGGCGCTGACGCAGGTGCTGGGGGCTATTCCACCGGGCGCGACTGTGCACGTGCCGCTCAATAACCTGAGCTACATCGATCACTCGTGCCTGGAACTGCTTGAGGAGTGGGGACGAGCCAATGCGGCGAAGGGTTCGAAGCTGCTGATCGAGGCGCGTGGGTTGAAGCGCAGGCTGGAAGGGCGTTTACGGACCACTACTGGCGTAGGGTCTGCAGGGGTCTAAAGCAAAAGATCGCAGCCTTCGGCAGCTCCTAATTGGACCTGTGTGCATTCCGTAGGAGCTGCCGGAGGCTGCGATCTTTCAAGTATTACGGTTAAGCCGCAGGCTGATCCAGGTCCAGGCCCACGCCTAACCGGCGCGACATGCACGGCCAGCGTTTCCACGCGGCGCCAGTGTGCGGGCTGCTGAGCTTCTCGCGATAGGCTTCAACCGACTCCAGCGCAAAACTCTGGTCGTCGAGCATTTCGTCGAGCGCGTGATGCACGGCCTCGTCCAGCTGGTTGGCAAATTCCTCACCGATCAACTGGTGGGCGATCAGGTTGGCAACAGTCATGTCCAATGGGATCAAGGGCTGGCCAAGATGCTTGATGTACAGGTCATTGACCTCTTCGACAAAGCGATGTGCCAGGTAGGCTTCATCCAGCAGGCTGTCGAGCCCGATGTGGCCGGCCATGATGGCGGGCGGCTGGAGGAAATACTGCTCGGCGATTTTCAACACTGGGGTGATCTGCGACTGGATACCCGCTTCCTTGGCCACTTCGTTGGCTGCATCCAGCAGGTCAGGCACCTCGTCAATGTAGGCCGCAACAAAACGAGTGAGCACACCCTTGGCGTCCGTCTCCGGCAGCTGGATGGACGGGTGCAGATGTGGCAGTTTGCTTTCCAGCTGACGAGTCAGCAAGCCAGTCTCGGCTTCGTGCTGTTGGGCTTTTTGGATCTGCTCGCGCAATGCGGCGGTGTTCATGAAAACTCCAGGAAACAAGGCAAAGAAATAGGGAAGACATAACTTAGCTGGCGCAGGAAAATTCTTCAGACGCATTTGTCATAATTATTTCACCCTTAAGACATCAAAGTTATATCCATTTGCCACCACTCGTCTGCATCCTTCTCCATTCGTGCCCTTGAGCGCAAGTGCGTCCTGTCACGGTTCATTTACCCCATCGCATTGCGAGGTCTCAGTCGCTGTCTATACTCGGGTTGGAATGGAGTTAGCTGATGACGCCCGACTGCACACGCAGCAAGGCCCGGCAATCAAGTTCGTAGTCTGAAAAGCCGCTCCCTTGCCACTGGTGAAAGCCGGCGGGATAACAAGAACGATAAGGGGAACCCGCAATGATGCGACATCCACACGTCTGGATGGGCCTCCTGTTGTGGTCGATTTTCAGTCAGGCGCAAGCGGCCTGGACTGTGAATATGGCGCCTGGAGCGACTGAAATCAGTCACGCAGTATTTGACCTGCACATGACCATTTTCTGGATCTGTGTAGTGATCGGCATCATCGTCTTCGGCGCCATGTTCTGGTCGATGATCCTCCACCGCCGCTCAACCGGGCAGGTGGCCGCAAAATTTCATGAAAGTACGACCGTAGAAATCCTCTGGACCATCGTGCCCTTCCTGATCCTGGTGGCCATGGCGGTTCCCGCGACTGCAACCCTGATCAAGATGTACGACACCAGTGAGCCGGATATCGATATCCAGGTCACCGGTTATCAGTGGAAGTGGCATTACAAATACCTGGGCCAGGACGTCGAGTTCTTCAGCAACCTGGCCACCCCCGCCGAGCAGATCCACAACAAGGAAACCAAGGGCGAGCACTATTTGCTCGAAGTCGACAAGCCGCTGGTGCTGCCGATTGGCGCCAAGGTGCGTTTCCTGGTGACCTCCGCCGACGTTATCCACTCCTGGTGGGTGCCCGCCTTTGCGGTCAAGCGCGATGCCATTCCCGGTTTCGTCAACGAAGCCTGGACACGCGTCGACAAGCCCGGCATCTACCGCGGTCAGTGCGCCGAACTGTGCGGCAAGGACCACGGTTTCATGCCGATCGTGGTCGAGGTCAAGGAAAAGGCCGACTACGAAAAATGGCTGGGCGAACGCAAGGCTGAAGCGGCGCAGCTTAAGGAGCTGACCAGCAAGGAATGGACGCTCGACGAACTCAAGGAACGCGGTGACAAGGTCTATCACACCACGTGCGTAGCCTGTCACCAGGCCGAAGGCCAGGGCCTGCCGCCAATGTTCCCGGCACTCAAAGGCTCGAAAATCGCCACCGGACCGAAAGAAGGGCACTTGGGCATTGTCTTTCACGGCAAACCAGGCACCGCCATGGCAGCGTTCGGCAAGCAGCTCTCGGAAGTCGACATCGCAGCGGTCGTGACTTACGAGCGTAACGCCTGGGGCAACAATAAAGGCGACATGGTCACGCCAAAAGAAGTGCTGGAGCTGAAACAGGCGGAAAGCAAATGACCCGGTCTATTGCGTACCCAAGGAACCGGTCGGGGCAGCGTGCCCCGGCCTGCCCAGCCCATCTGTTTGCAGGAGACACGCCATGAGCGCCGTCATCGATGACCATGGTCATGCCGACCACGCCCACGGCCCCGCCAAAGGGCTGATGCGCTGGGTGCTGACCACCAACCACAAGGACATCGGCACACTGTACCTGTGGTTCGCGTTTTCCATGTTCCTGCTTGGCGGTTCGTTCGCGATGGTGATTCGCGCCGAGCTGTTCCAGCCGGGGCTGCAAATCGTCGAACCAGCCTTCTTTAATCAGATGACCACCATGCACGGCCTGGTGATGGTCTTCGGTGCGGTGATGCCGGCATTCGTCGGGCTGGCCAACTGGATGATCCCGTTGATGATCGGCGCGCCGGATATGGCCCTGCCGCGGATGAACAACTTCAGCTTCTGGCTATTGCCAGCTGCGTTCATCCTGCTGGTATCGACCCTGTTCACGCCCGGCGGCGGGCCTAACTTCGGCTGGACGTTCTACGCCCCACTGTCGACAACCTATGCACCGGAAAGCGTGACTTTCTTCATCTTTGCCATCCACCTGATGGGGATCAGTTCGATCATGGGCGCGATCAACGTGATCGCCACCATCCTCAACCTGCGCGCTCCAGGCATGACGTTGATGAAAATGCCGCTGTTCGTCTGGACCTGGTTGATTACCGCTTTCCTGCTGATTGCGGTGATGCCGGTACTGGCCGGTTGCGTAACGATGATGCTGATGGACATCCACTTCGGCACCAGTTTCTTCAGTGCGGCCGGGGGCGGTGACCCGGTGTTGTTCCAGCACGTGTTCTGGTTCTTTGGGCACCCCGAGGTGTACATCATGATTCTGCCGGCCTTCGGTGCCGTCAGCTCGATCATCCCGACCTTTTCACGCAAGCCTCTGTTCGGTTACACCTCGATGGTCTACGCCACGGCGAGCATCGCGTTCCTGTCGTTCATCGTCTGGGCGCACCACATGTTCGTGGTCGGCATTCCGCTGGTGGGCGAGTTGTTCTTCATGTACGCCACGCTGCTGATCGCGGTACCGACCGGAGTCAAGGTGTTCAACTGGGCCAGCACCATGTGGCAAGGCTCGCTGACCTTCGAGACGCCGATGTTGTTCGCTGTGGCGTTCGTGATCCTGTTCTCCATTGGCGGCTTCTCCGGCTTGATGCTGGCCATCGCTCCGGCGGACTTCCAGTACCAGGACACCTACTTCGTGGTTGCGCATTTCCACTACGTGCTGGTGCCAGGGGCGATTTTCGGGATCTTCGCCTCGGCTTATTACTGGCTGCCGAAATGGACCGGCCACATGTACGACGAAACCCTCGGCAAGCTGCACTTCTGGCTGTCGTTCATCGGCATGAACATGGCCTTCTTCCCGATGCACTTCGTGGGGCTGGCAGGCATGCCGCGGCGGATTCCGGACTACAACCTGCAGTTCGCCGACTTCAACATGGTGTCGTCGATTGGTGCATTCATGTTCGGCACCACTCAGCTGTTCTTCCTGTTCATCGTGATCAAGACGATTCGCGGCGGCCCGCCAGCACCGGCCAAACCATGGGATGGCGCGGAGGGCCTGGAGTGGAGCATCCCGTCACCGGCGCCTTATCACACCTTCACCACGCCGCCGGAAGTGAAATGAACACCCTCGGCCTTGCACGAATTCCTGTGGGAGCTGGCTTGCCAGCTCCCACAGGGGTCTCGGTATGGAGTTGGAATCATGGCTGACTCGATTTCGATGAAAAAACTGGTCACCCGCCTGCTGATGGTGGTGGTGGCAATGTTCGTCTTCGGGTTTGCCCTGGTGCCCATCTACGACGTGATGTGCAAGGCATTCGGTATCAATGGCAAAACTTCCGGACAGTACGAAGGTGAACAGACGGTGGATCTGTCTCGCCAGGTACGCGTGCAGTTCCTGTCGACCAACTCCGCCGACATGTCCTGGGACTTCTATCCCAAGCACGATGAGTTGACCGCCAACCCTGGCGCCGTGAACGAGATGATCTTCATCGCCCACAACCCTACCGATCGCCCGATGAGCGCCCAGGCCGTGCCCAGCATCGCGCCCAGCGCTGCGGCAGCGTACTTCCACAAAACCGAATGTTTCTGCTTTACCCAGCAAGTGCTGCAGCCCGGTGAACGGATCGAGATGCCGGTACGTTTCATTGTTGACCGTGACATGCCCAAGGATGTGAAGCACCTGACGCTGTCCTACACGCTGTTCGATATCACCGCCCGACATCCCCCGGTAGCTGTAAACACTGGCGGCTGAGCGTGCCCGATAAGGAGAACAATAAATGGCAACTCATGAGCACTATTACGTACCGGCCCAGAGCAAGTGGCCGATCATCGCCACGGTCGGCATGTTCGTCACCGTGTTCGGCCTGGCCACCTGGTTCAACGACCTGAAAGCGGCGCGCCCGGAATCTCACGGCCCGCTGATCTTTTTCGTCGGCGGCCTGCTGGTGGCGTACATGCTGTTCGGCTGGTTCGGTACCGTGATCAAGGAAAGTCGCAGCGGCTTGTACAGCGCGCAGATGGACCGTTCATTTCGTTGGGGCATGAGCTGGTTCATCTTTTCGGAGGTGATGTTTTTCATCGCCTTCTTCGGTGCACTGTTCTACGTGCGCCACGTCTCCGGCCCTGCGCTCGGCGGAGAAGGCGCCAAAGGCATAGCTCACATGCTTTGGCCTAACTTCGAGTTCGTCTGGCCATTGCTGAACAACCCTGACTCGAAACTGTTTCCGCCACCCAAGGAAGTCATCAGCCCATGGGGCCTGCCGTTGCTCAACACGGTGTTGTTGGTGAGTTCCAGCGTGACCGTCACCATCGCCCACCACGCCTTGAAAAAGGGCCATCGCGGCGCGCTGAAGCTCTGGCTGGCGATCACCGTGCTGCTGGGCTGCGCGTTCCTCTTTTTCCAGGCTGAAGAATACATCCACGCTTACAAGGAACTGGGCCTGACACTGGGTTCGGGCATCTACGGCGCGACGTTCTTCATGCTCACGGGGTTCCACGGCGCCCACGTGACCATGGGCACGATAATTCTGTTCGTGATGCTGATGCGGGTGATGCGCGGGCACTTCGACAACGAGCATCAGTTCGGCTTCGAAGCGGCGAGCTGGTACTGGCACTTCGTGGACGTGGTGTGGATCGGTTTGTTCGTCTTCGTCTACGTACTTTGAGGCATCACCAAGGCGCGTGAGACACCAGCTGGCCGCTGAAGAATCCCCAGGCGATCAAGCCGACGGTAATGGCGGCCAGGGCCACACGAACACTCAAGGCAATGACGAGACGGTTCGAGCTGCTGTCGTCCTTGACCAGAAAAAACAGGCCGCTGAACAGGCTGACAACCGTGGCAATCAGCATCAGGACGATGGCTGCTTTGAGCATGGTGAGACTCCAGGGGAAATGCGATGCACTTGAGTATAGCTATCGCGACTACCGACATTCTGGCGACGTCATGAAGCGCTTCCGGCCAGGCATCGTGCCGAGTTTGGTGGTGGCCTTGTTGCTGCCACTGCTGGTCTCGCTCGGTTTCTGGCAACTGAATCGCGGCGCGGAAAAAAGCGCGCTGCTGGACAGTTATGCCGAGCGCCGGCTGGCGGAACCGATGGCCAGCACTGCGTTACAGCACACCGAGGATCCCGCCTTCCGCCGGGTCGTGCTGCGTGGCCAGTTCGATGCCGCGCACAGCCTGCTGCTGGATAACCGCCAACGGGACGGCAAGGTCGGGGTCGAGTTGCTGCAACCGTTTCAGGATCAAGCCAGCGGCCAATGGCTGCTGGTCAATCGCGGTTGGCTGCCCTGGCCGGACCGGCGCATCCCCGCGCAATTCACCACGCCTGGCGAAGTCTTGACCCTCACCGCCTGGGTCTACGTTGCTCCGGGCGCTACTTTCCAGCTTCACGCCGACCCGGCCACCACCACCTGGCCGCAACTGGTGACAGCGGTGGAACCGGCGAAGCTCTGGGCAGCATTGGAGCGTGATGGTTTCCCTTACGAATTACGTGCAGAACCGGGTCCCGGGATCTACCAGGCCGATTGGCCGGTGGTCGCCATGGGGCCAGAAAAACACATCGCTTATGCCGTGCAGTGGTTCGCCATGTCGATCGCCCTGCTCGGCCTGTTCATCTACCTCGGCTGGCACAACGCAAAGGAGAAACACCATGGGAGCGGCCATGAATCCACCCAGCATGTCTGAAGCGAAGTCGCCGGCAAGTCGGCGCAAAGGGCGTTTGCAGCTGCTGCTGATTCTGCTTGGGGTGATTGGTCCGATGATCCTCGCCACCGGCATGTACAAACTGCAGTTCTGGGTACCGGAGGGGCGCAGTTATCACGGCGAACTCATCGGCAATGGCCAGACCCGCGCCGATCTTGGCGTGCAGGCTCAGGAGCAACGCTGGCAAATGCTGGTGACTGCACCCAAAGACTGCTCGGTTGACTGCCAGCAGCTGGTGTACCTGGCGCGCCAGGTGCAGATCGGCCTCTCCCGCGATGCATCCCGGGCCAGTCACGCCCTGGCCGCCGCGCAGCCGCTCAACAGCGAGTACGAAGCCAAGCTCGCCCGCGAATACCCACAACTGCAACGTTATCCCATGGACCTGACCACGTTCAGCAAGACCACTGGTGACCACGCCGTGCCGCAGCTGTGGATCATCGACCCCCACGGCAACCTGGTGCTGCGCTACGACCCGACCGTCAAGGGCAAGGACCTGCTCAACGACCTGCGCCACCTGCTGAAACTGTCGAACATCGGATAAGGGCATCGTCATGGCCAAACCTGGATTTCGCCTCGCGCTGTTTGCCACCCTGCTGGCACTGATAGTGGTGCTGCTCGGCGCCTATACCCGCCTGACCCACGCCGGCCTTGGCTGTCCGGACTGGCCGGGCTGCTACGGCTTCATCAGCGTGCCAAAAAGCGAGGCCCAGCTGGCCCATGCCGAATTGCATTTCCCCGACACGCCCGTCGAAGCCCATAAAGGCTGGAACGAGATGATCCATCGGTACTTTGCCGGCACCCTTGGGCTGCTGATTGCCGTACTGGCCGGCCGTGCGTGGGTGCATCGTCGGCACCCGGGGCAACCGGTGAAGTTGCCGTTGTTTTTGTTGGCCGTGGTGATCGCCCAGGCCGCGTTCGGCATGTGGACCGTGACGCTCAAGCTCTGGCCGCAAGTGGTCACCGGGCATCTACTCGGCGGCTTTGCCACCTTGAGCCTGTTGTTTCTCCTGACCTTGCGCCTGTCCGGGGTATTACCCGCACTGACCGTGCCACGACGCCTGCAGCATTGGGCGACGGCTGGCTTGCTGCTGGTGATCGGACAGATCGCCCTTGGAGGCTGGGTCAGTTCGAACTATGCCGCCGTAGCCTGTATCGACTTCCCGACCTGCCACGGGCAATGGCTGCCGCCGGCTGATTTTGCCAACGGCTTTCACCTCACACAGCACATCGGCCCGAACTACCTGGGTGGACAACTGGACAGCGATGCCCGCACCGCGATTCACCTGACCCACCGAATCGGCGCGTTGCTGGTAACGCTTGTATTGCTCGGCCTGGCGTGGCAACTCAAGGTCGTCGGCATGACCCGGCTGGCGGGGCTGGTGCTGGTGGCACTTGCCGCCCAGATCACCCTCGGCATCAGCAACGTGCTGTTCCACCTGCCATTGCCGGTGGCCGTCGCGCATAACGCCGGCGGCGCGGCACTGCTGCTGACGTTGGTGCTGGTCAATTATCACGCGCGAACCAGCCTGGTTCGGGTCAAGCAGCAATTCCCTGCACGCTGGCGGTTCAGCCCGCGTAAACATTCAGCCGGGCCCATAACAATAAAAGGAGAGATGCCATGGCGACTCTGATCGGCGAACGTCACAGCCAGGCGATCTGGCGTGACTATCTGGAGCTGACCAAGCCGAAAGTGGTGGTGCTGATGCTGATCACCTCACTGGTCGGCATGTTCCTCGCGACCCGCGCCGGGGTGCCCTGGACGGTGCTGATCTTCGGTAACCTGGGGATTGCGTTGTGTGCCGGCGGCGCGGCGGCGGTCAACCATGTGGTGGATCGGCGCATTGATGCAGTCATGGCCCGCACACACAAACGGCCCCTGGCCGAAGGACGGGTTTCACCGGCCGCCGCGCTGACCTTTGCCCTGGTGCTGGCCGTGCTCGGCCAGGCCCTGCTGTTGACGTTCACCAACCCGTTGACCGCCTGGCTGACCCTGGCCTCCCTGCTGGGTTACGCGGTGGTCTACACCGGTTTCCTCAAGCGCGCGACTCCACAAAACATCGTCATCGGCGGATTGGCCGGTGCCGCGCCTCCGCTGCTTGGCTGGACCGCTGCGACCGGCCATGTCAGCGCCGAACCGCTGCTGCTGGTCCTGATCATATTCGCCTGGACCCCGCCGCACTTCTGGGCGCTGGCGATTCACCGCAAGGAGGAATACGCCAAGGCCGACATCCCGATGCTGCCCGTGACCCACGGCGAGCACTACACCAAGGTGCACATCCTGCTTTACACCTTCGCGTTGCTGGCCGTCAGCCTGATGCCTTACGTGATCCACATGAGCGGCCTTCTCTACCTGGCCTGCGCGCTCGTCCTGGGCGCGAGGTTCCTGCAATGGGCCGTGGTGCTGTACCGTGGCACTCGGCCGCACGCGGCGATCAACACCTTCAAGTACTCTATCTGGTACTTGTTCCTGCTGTTTATCGCGCTGCTCGTAGACCACTACTTACTGTTGAACCTATGACTCGAACCCAGAAAACCGTCTTCATCCTCGTCGCCCTGATCGCGCTTGTGCTGGGCCTGACCATCAATAAAGTGCTGTCTGGCAAAGGCCAGGGGGACCCGACGGAGTTGATCGACGCCGGCATCATCCTGCTGCCGCAAAGCCGCAACCTGCCGGATCTGACCATGACCGACCAGGATGGCAAGCCGGTTGCGGTCGACGAGTTGAAAGACAAATGGTCACTGCTGTTCTTCGGCTACACCTTCTGCCCGGACATCTGCCCGACCACCCTCGCCCAACTGCGCCAGATCAAGAGTGAGTTGCCGGCGGACGTGGTGGACAAGCTGCAGATCATCCTGGTCAGTGTCGACCCCAATCGCGACACGCCCAAGCAGCTCAAGCAGTACCTGGGCTACTTCGACCCGCAGTTCATCGGCCTGACGCCGACCTCGATCGCCGACCTGCAAAAATTCGCCAATGCGGTGAGCATCCCGTTCATCCCGGCAGATACCACCAAGCCAAACTACACGGTGGATCACAGCGGCAACCTGGCGGTGATTGGCCCGGATGGGACGCAGCGCGGGTTTATTCGGGCGCCGTTGAATAATGTGAAGCTGGTGGCGCAGTTGCCGGTGATGCTCAAACGCCAATAGTTTTTTTGAGGCACAAAAAAAGATCGCAGTCTGCGCCAGCTCCTACGGAATCGGGTCGATACCGATGCTTGTGCAGGAGCTGCCGAAGGCTGCGATCTTGTGTTTTTATCGCTAGATCAGAACGCTGGCAATACCGCGCCTTTGTACTTTTCCAGGATGAAAGCTTTGACTTCAGGGCTGTGCAGGGCCGCGACCAGTTTCTTCATGTCTTCGCTGTCCTTGTCGTCCGGACGGGCCACCAGAATGTTCACGTAGGGCGAGTCGTTGCCTTCGATGACCAGCGCGTCCTTGGACGGATCGAGCTTGGCCTCCAGCGCGTAGTTGGTGTTGATCAGCGCCAGGTCGACCTGGGTCAGCACGCGCGGGATGGTCGCCGCTTCCAGTTCGCGGAATTTCAGGTCCTTGGAATTCTCGGTGATGTCCTTGACGCTCGACAGGATGTTGTTCGAATCCTTCAACTTGATCAGCCCAGCCTTCTGCAGCAGCAACAGGGCGCGACCGCCATTGGTGGCGTCGTTGGGGATTACGACGTTGGCGCCGCCTGGCAAGTCGGCCAGGGTTTTGTGTTTGCTGGAATAGGCGCCCAGTGGTTCCAGGTGCACGCCGGCAATGGCGACCAGGTTGGTGCCCTTGGCCTTGTTGAACTCATCCAGGTATGGCTGGTGCTGGAAGAAGTTGGCGTCCAGGCGCTTCTCGGCCACTTGCACGTTGGGCTGGACATAGTCAGTGAAGACCTTGACCTTCAGGTCCACGCCGTCCTTGGCCAGGGCTGGCTTGATGAATTCGAGAATCTCTGCGTGCGGGACTGGCGTGGCGGCAACGGTCAGGGTGTCCGCCTGGGCAGAGAACGCAGCAACGGCGGCGAACGCGACGAGTAGTTTTTTCATTCAGCTAACTCCATGTGAGGCGCCAGTTATGCGGCGCCTGCCAGCGAATGGCCGGCTCATTTGCAAAAGACGAGAGTATTTATTTCCGGGAAAAATGCACAACCAATTTGTCACCAACGGTTTGCAGCACCTGGACCAGCACCAGCAGCAACACCACAGTCACCACCATCACATCGGTCTGGAAACGTTGATAGCCGAAACGGATCGCCAGGTCACCCAGGCCGCCAGCGCCGACGACACCGGCCATTGCCGTGTAGGACACCAATGTAATCGCTGTCACTGTAATCGCGGCGAAGATGCCCGGGCGGGCTTCCGGCAGCAGGGCATTGGTGATGATCTGCCGAGTGGTCGCACCCATGGCCTGGGTCGCCTCGATGATGCCGCGATCCACTTCACGCAAGGCGGTTTCCACCAGTCGCGCGAAAAACGGCGTGGCGCCCACGACCAGCGGCGGAATCGCACCGCCTACACCCAGGGAGGTGCCGGTGATCAGCACAGTGAACGGAATCATCACGATCAACAGAATGATGAAGGGCAGCGAACGCAGGATGTTCACCACCAGCGACAGCAGGGCGTACAGCCCCTTGGCTTCGAGCAGTTGACGCGGGCTGCACAGGAACAGCAGCACACCCAGCGGCAGGCCCAACAGCACGGTGAACAACAGTGAACCGCCTAGCATCAGCAGCGTGTCGCCAGTGGCCAGCCAGATTTCGAACCAGTCGATGTTGGAGAAAAAACTTGTCAGGGCTTCCATCAGCGCAGCACCTCCATGTAAACGTCAGCCGCGGTGAAGCGGGCAAATGCCGCCTCCATGTCGCCACCGGTGACGGCCAGAGTGAGTTGCCCATAAGGGACGTCTTTGATGCGGTCGATGCGGCCGGCGAGGATGCTGTAGTCCACACCCGTTTCGCGAGCGACAGTACCCAGTAAAGGCGCGTAGGTCGCTTCGCCCTGGAATGTCAGACGCACGATGCGGCCTGGGACATGGGCGAAGTCGTCGCGTTGTTCACCTTCATCGATCTGCTCGTCTTCCTGCACAAAGCGCTTGGTCGTCGGGTGCTTGGGATGCAGGAACACATCGGCAACCGAGCCCTGCTCGACGATCACACCAGAGTCCATTACCGCCACCTGGTCGCAGACCCGACGAATCACGTCCATTTCGTGAGTAATCAGCACGATGGTCAGCCTCAACTCGCGATTGATCTCAGCCAGCAACTGCAGGACCGACGCGGTGGTTTGCGGGTCCAGGGCGCTGGTGGCTTCGTCGCACAACAGGATTTTCGGCTTGGTGGCCAAGGCGCGGGCGATGCCAACGCGCTGCTTCTGCCCACCAGACAACTGAGCCGGGTATTTTTTGGCGTGATCGGACAGCCCGACCCGCGCCAGCAATTCGGCCACGCGCTGGTCGATCTCGCTGCGCGACAGCTCGCCGGCCAGGGTCAGGGGCAGCGCGACGTTATCGGCCACGGTCTTGGAGGCCAGCAGATTGAAGTGCTGGAAAATCATCCCGACCTGTTGGCGGAAGCGTCGCAGGCTGCTGGCGTCGAGCGCAGTGACTTCTTCGCCGTCGACGAAGATCTTGCCGCCAGTGGAATTCTCCAGACGATTGATCAGTCGCAGCAGGGTACTTTTGCCCGCGCCGGAGTGGCCGATCAGGCCAAACACCTGGCCGTTCTCAATCGTCAGACTGGTCGGGTGCAGGGCGGGAATTTCCTTACCGGCGACGCGGTAGGTTTTGTGGACGTTTTGAAACTCGATCACGTAGCGAACCTTGTGGGGCGCGTTGGAAAAGGGTCAGCGGTTAGCCGGGCGCGCATTTTAGCCTGTCCGTATAGAGGTTCTTAGCATTTATTTCGCATTCAACCAGCGATTTGGCAATAACGCGATCAAAGGTCAGAAAAAAGGAACGGCTGAAACAGTCACCAGTCACTAATTAGGCAGCTCGAGAATCGCCAGGTGCCGTGCCTGGAACATTGCTCACAAGTCCGGCTAGGACGAGATCGCAACGAGGAGTTTACGACTGATGAGTACCAAGAAACCTGCCACACCTAAAAGCGAACTGGCCGGGACCGATACCCTGGACCGTAACAATACCAATACCAAGCTCGACAGCCTGGAAACATTCCGCTCCGACGCCACAGGCCAGGCCTTGCGCACCAATCAGGGCGTAAAGGTTTCGGACAATCAGAACACGTTGAAGGTCGGCGCGCGCGGGCCTTCGCTGCTCGAAGACTTCATCATGCGTGAAAAAATCACGCACTTTGACCACGAGCGTATTCCCGAGCGTATCGTCCACGCCCGCGGCACCGGTGCTCATGGATACTTCCAGGCCTACGAAAACCATGCGGCATTGACCAAGGCCGGTTTCCTCCAGGACCCGGGCAAGAAAACCCCGGTATTCACCCGCTTCTCCACGGTGCAGGGCCCTCGCGGCTCGGGCGATACCGTGCGCGATGTGCGCGGTTTTGCCGTGAAGTTTTTCACCGACGAAGGCAACTTCGATCTGGTGGGCAACAACATGCCGGTGTTTTTCATCCAGGATGCGATCAAGTTTCCCGACTTCGTCCACGCCGTGAAACCTGAGCCCCACAACGAAATTCCTACTGGCGGCTCTGCCCACGATACCTTCTGGGACTTTGTTTCGCTGGTCCCGGAGTCGGCGCACATGGTGATCTGGGCCATGTCCGACCGCGCGATTCCCAAGAGCCTGCGCAGCATGCAGGGCTTCGGCGTGCACACCTTCCGGCTGATCAACGCCGAAGGCAAATCGCGCTTCGTCAAATTCCACTGGCGCCCTTCCAACGGCACCTGCTCGCTGGTTTGGGATGAAGCACAGAAGCTCGCCGGCAAAGACACCGACTTCCACCGTCGAGATCTGTGGGAAGCGATCGAGATGGGCGATTACCCGGAATGGGAATTGGGCGTGCAGATTGTCGAAGAGGAAAACGAACACTCCTTCGACTTCGACATTCTCGACCCGACCAAGATCATCCCCGAGGAAATCGTGCCTATCACGCCACTGGGCAAAATGGTGCTGAACCGCAACCCGGATAACTTCTTCGCCGAAACCGAACAGGTCGCGTTCTGCCCGGGGCACATCGTGCCAGGCATCGATTTCTCCAATGACCCGCTGCTGCAAGGCCGGCTGTTTTCTTACACCGACACGCAGATCAGCCGTCTTGGCGGCCCCAACTTCCACGAAATCCCGATCAACCGTCCGGTGGCACCGTTCCACAACGGCCAGCGCGACGCGTTGCACCGCACCACGATCGACAAGGGCCGTGCGGCCTACGAGCCTAACTCCATCGACGGCGGATGGCCGAAAGAGACGCCGCCGGCGGCACAGGACGGTGGTTTCGAGTCCTATCCCGAACGCATCGACGCCAACAAGATCCGCCAGCGCAGCGAGTCATTCAGCGACCACTTCTCCCAGGCGCGGCTGTTCTTCCACAGCATGAGCAAGCACGAGCAGGAACACATCATTGCGGCCTACAGCTTCGAGCTGGGCAAAGTCGAACGTGAGTTCATTCGTGCCCGTCAGGTGAACGAGATCCTCGCCAACATTGATCTTGAACTGGCCGCACGCGTAGCCGCTAACCTCGGTTTGCCGGCACCCAAGGCCGGCACGGTCGATGTGCCGAAGACGTCGCTGGATCGCTCACCCGCGCTCAGCCAGGCCAACCTTCTGCCCGGCAACATCAAGAGCCGCAAGGTGGCGATTCTGGCGGCCAACGGTGTCGATGGCGCAGCGATTGACGCGCTGAAAAAGGCGCTGGCAGCCGAAGGGGCGCACGCCAAGCTGCTGGGGCCGACTTCGGCACCGGTGAAGACCGCAGACGGCAAGACACTGCCGGTGGATGCGTCGATGGAAGGCTTGCCGTCAGTGGCGTTTGACGCGGTGTTCGTGCCCGGTGGCGCAGCGTCGATCAAGGCCTTGAGCACCGATGGGGTGGCGCTGCATTACGTGCTGGAAGCCTACAAGCATCTGAAGGCGATCGCCTTGCACGGCGAAGCCAAGCAGTTGCTGGACGTGCTGAAGCTAGAGGCGGATGCGGGATTGATCGTGGGGGCGGATACGAAGCTGTTCAAACCGTTTATTGCAGCGATCGGGCAACATCGGGTTTGGGATCGTGAGCCGAAAGCCAAGGCGGTTCCCGCTTAATATTTGTTGCGTTTGTAAGGATGCCATCGCGGGCAAGCCTTGCTCCCACAGGATTTACGGCTGAACACACAGGCTGTGATCAGCGCTAACCACTGTAGGAGCGAGCTTGCTCGCGATGCTTTTAAGGTTTACGCGGAATCAAAACCATCTGCGCAGGAATATTGCGCAGAATCTGCTTCTTCAGCTTCAGATCAAAGCCCGAATCCAGCTTCTTCACTCGCTTGGTCAACAAAGTTGCCAACCATGGATAGTCCTGGGTGCGCGGCGCCTGAATGCTGACATCGCACTGATAATTCACTACATCGGCAGCGATCGCGTCCAACTGGCGGCGCAACTTGGCCATATCTGTCAGGTTGAGCGCCACCGTGGTGCTTTCGGCCGTAGGGTCGATGACTTTGGCCGGTGGCTTGGCTTCGGCCGCCATGAGCGCCGCTTCCGCTTTATCCAGTTCGGCCTTGCGTGCATTGACGATGGCATTGTTGACTCCGCCGGTCAGCGCGGGTGCCTTGGGCATCAGCGCCCGAGCCCGGCTGAGGGCCGTGGCGGCAGCATTCACATCACCTTTTTGCAGCACAATGCGGCTACGCAGCAGATAAGCCTCGGCCAATTGACGCTGGTACTGCTCGAGCGATTGGTCATTCGGGGCCTCGGCCTGCAAAGCAGCCAGTTGCCCTTCGGCAGTCGCCAGCTCACTGCTGGCGAGGCTTTGTTCCAGTTGCGCGACAGCCGCAGCTCGCGCATCAGTGACCTCGGGGGTCGCCGGTGGCGTACTTTGGCAAGCGCCCAGCAGCATGGAAAATGCGACAAGGAGCAGATAACGGGAGGTGAACGGCTTCATTCCTGCGACTCTCTATTTGCGCAAAAAACGAGCAAGTCTACACCCCTCGACGGGGCAGGACAAAACTCAGCAGAAACAGCGCGGCCGCCGTCACCACAATCGACGGGCCCGCCGGAGTGTCCTTGAACCAGGACAACGCCAGGCCGCCACACACGGCGAGCATGCCCAGCAGGCTCGCGCCCAGTGCCATCTGCTCCGGCGAGCGAGCGTGACGCTGCGCTGCCGCCGCCGGAATGATCAGCAGCGAAGTGATCAGCAACACCCCGACAATTTTCATCGCGACCGCAATGACCACGGCAATCAGCAGCATCAAGGTCAGGCGCAGAGATGCCACCGGCAACCCCTCAACCTTGGCCAATTCCTCGTGCACAGTGATGGCCAGCAAAGGTCGCCACATCGCCAACAGCACCACAAGAACCGCCGCACTTCCGCCGAGAATCCAGGCCAGATCGCCGGGACTGATGGCGAGCAGGTCGCCAAACAGATAGGCCATCAGGTCTATCCGCACTTCATGCATGAAGCTTAGTACCACCAGGCCCAATGAGAGGGTGCTTGGTGCAAGAATCCCCAATAGCGTGTCCGACGCCAGAGGCTGGCGTTGCTGCAAGGTCACCAGCAGCACCGCCAGCAACAGACAGCCCACGGTGACCGCAACGGCAGGACTGACATCCAGCAGGAAACCCAAGGCTACCCCGAGCAGGGCGGCATGGGACAGGGTGTCGCCAAAGTAGGCCATGCGCCGCCACACCACAAACGAACCCAGCGGCCCCGCCACCAGCGCCAGGGCCAAGCCTGCAAGAAGGGCGTAGAGCAGAAAATCAGCCATGCTTGCAGCTATCTCCATGAACATGGGTAGAGGCCGGTGAGGCCGTACTGACCACCGAACCATGCAGGTCATGGGCATGGTCATGGTGGTGGTGGTAGATCGCCAGGCTTTGCGCGTTCTTGCCGAACAACTCGACAAAGGCCGGATCGCCGCTGACTTGCTCGGGGTGCCCGGAACAGCACACATGGCGATTCAGGCACACCACCTGATCGGTCGTGCTCATCACCAGGTGCAAGTCGTGAGACACCATCAGGACGCCGCAACCGTGGCGATCGCGCAATCGGGTGATCAGGCTGTAGAGCTCGGCCTGACCCGCCACGTCCACGCCCTGTACCGGCTCATCAAGCACCAGCAGTTCAGGTTCGCGCAACAGCGCGCGGGCCAGCAGCACCCGTTGCATCTCGCCGCCGGAAACACTTTGCACCGGGCTGTCGATCACGTGCTCGGCACCGACTTCCTTCAAAGCAGCCAGGGCCCGGGCACGGTCTACACCCGGCACCAGGCGCAGAAAACGCAGCACCGAGAGCGGCAGCGTCGGGTCGACGTGAAGTTTTTGCGGCATGTAACCAACCCGCAGCTTCGGCTTGCGCCAAACGCTGCCACTGTCCGGTTTCAACAGACCTAACACGGCCCTTACCAAGGTCGTCTTACCCGCACCGTTCGGACCGATCAGAGTAACGATCTGCCCGGGTTCGACGCCAAGTTCGATGTTATCGAGGACGTTTTGCCCGGCGAAGGTTACGGTAACCTGCTCAAGACGGATCAGCGCGTTGCTCATCAAGCCCCCTGGCAACCCGAGCACAGCCCGACGACCTCAACGGTCTGGCCTTCAACCACAAACCCGACATCACTGGCGCTGTCGATGATCGCGTCGCTGATGGACTTCTGTTCAAGCTCGATAGCTGCGTGACACTCCCGGCAGATCAGGAACTGGCCCTGATGCGCATGCTCGGGGTGATTGCAGCCGATGAAAGCGTTGAGTGACGAGATCCGGTGCACCAGGCCGTTTTCCAGCAGGAAATCCAGGGCCCGGTATACCGTAGGCGGCGCGGCTCGTCGGCCGTCCTGTTCGCTGAGCACCGCAAGAATGTCGTATGCCCCCAGCGGCTTGTGGCTTTGCCACACCAGTTCCAGCACCCGACGGCGCAAGGCTGTCAGGCGCAGGCCTTGACGCGCGCACAGGGCGTCAGCCTCCGACAGAGCGCTGTGGACGCAATGAGAGTGGTCATGGGGACGGCTGGCTATCGGTGTTTTTGGCATGAGCGGCGACGAGTTTTGTGAGAGACGTTATTATGTTACCCCTTCTCGCCTCTTCGAGTGGTCATTGTGTCCCGACTTTTTTCTTTCTTTGTTACATTTCTCGCCAGTTCGATCATGATGGCCAGTGCCCATGCCGAGGTACGGGTGTTGACCAGCATCAAGCCTCTGCAACTGATCGCTGCGGCCGTCCAGGACGGCGTGGCGATTCCGGAAGTACTGCTGCCGCCTGGCGCTTCTGCGCACAATTATGCCCTGCGCCCATCCGATGTACGAAAGGTGCAGGCCGTCGATCTCGTCTACTGGATCGGCCCCGATATGGAAGGCTTCCTGCCTCGCGTGCTGAAAGGTCGCACGCTGCCAAGCGTCGCCGTGCAGGACCTGCCGGGTCTGAAATTGCGCCATTTTGCCCAAGACAGTCATTCCCATGCCGAGGAAGCGGACGAGCATGATCATGATCATCGTCCGGGCAGCCTGGATGCGCATTTGTGGTTGTCCCCGGTCAACGCCCGGGTAATCGCCACGAAAATGGCCGCCGACCTCAGCGCTGCGGACCCCGCCAACGCTGCGCGTTACGAGAGCAACCTCAAGGCCTTCGATGAGCGCCTGGACGCACTGGACCTGCGTTTGAAAAAGCGCCTGGCAGCCATCGCCGACAAACCGTACTTCGTGTTCCACGAGGCCTTCGACTACTTCGAGGACGCTTACGGCCTCAAGCACGCGGGTGTGTTCAGCGTTGCCGCCGAAGTGCAACCGGGTGCCCAGCACGTTGCCGCCATGCGCACGCGACTGCAGGAAGTCGGCAAGACCTGCGTGTTCAGCGAACCTCCATTACGCCCGCGCCTGGCGGAAACCCTGGTGGCTGGCCTCCCGGTGAAACTGGCAGAGCTGGATGCGCTGGGCGGATACACGCCAGCGACCGCCCAGGGGTATGAGCAGGTGCTGGAGAAGTTGGGCAATGATCTGGCGGGGTGCCTGGAGTCACTGTAAGCAACACCACCCCCCTGTAGGAGCGAGCTTGCTCGCGAAGAAATCTGCAGCAATGTGGGGTGCCAGGCACCCCGCGTTATCGTTGACGACCCTCGCGAGCAAGCTCGCTCCTACACGTAATGGGGTTACAGGGCAAACGGCAGCGGTGTACTCACCTTCTGCCGCTGCGCCAGCCGACGCTGGAACTCCATCGGATCGTGAATCAACACATCCTGGCCGGCAAACGACTCGGCGGCGATCAACCGCGACAGCCAGAACCGCACACACGCCACTCGCAGCATGGTCGGCCACAACTCAGCCTCCGCCGCGGTGAAGGGACGCAAGCCTGCATAAGCCCCCAATAGCGCCCGGGCCCGCGGCCCATCAATGACTCCGTCTTCGTCCGAACACCAGTCATTCAAGGCGATCGCGACGTCGTACAGCATCGGCCCGGAACAGGCGTTGTAGAAGTCGATCAATCCGGTCAGGTGCGTGCCTTCGAACATCGCGTTATCGCGAAACAGGTCGGCGTGGATATTCGCCCTGGGCAGCGCCAGAATTTTCGTCTTCTGCCGGTTGATTTCGTCCAGCGCGCGCTGCAGCAACTCGTTCTGCTCGGTATCCAGGTGCGAAAGAAACTGCGTGCCCTCCTCCAGCATCCAGTCCAGGCCGCGATCGGTCTTGCGCTTGATCATATTGGCCTGGGTGGCCAGGTGAAGGTGGCCGAGCAGCTCACCGACCTGAGCGCAATGCTGCGCGTTGGCCTCCTTGATGTGCTTGCCCGCCAGGCGCGGCTGCAACAATGCAGGTTTGCCGGCCAGTTCACGCAGGGCCACGCCATCGGTGGTGCGCAAGGCATAGGGCACTGGCAGGTCGGCAGCGTGCAGCACGTCCAGCAGTTCAATGAAGAACGGCATTTCCTGCACCGGCCCACGCTCAACCAGGGTCAGGACGAACTCGCCCTGCTCCAGGCTGATGAAGAAATTGGTATTTTCGCTACCGGCGGCGATCCCCTGGAAATCAAGCAGGCGGCCGAGCCCGTATGGGGCGAGAAAGGTTTCCAGCTCGGGCCGAGCCAGGGGGGTGAACACAGACATGTTTTAACTGCCAGTACGGGCGCCGCCGGGTCAGCCAGCGCCAATTGAAATTAAGAAACTACTTCCACTCGAAGATCTTCCAGGACGGAATCAGCATATCTGGCTGATCCGAGCGGATGAAGTTTGCATCGGTCCCGTCTGCGCGCACCAGGAAATACGGCGGCGCTCCCTTCGGCGTGACCTTGATCGCATACAGGAAGCCGTTTTGGCGGTACTCCTGAATGACCTTGTCGCCTTCCGTGCGAATGGTGACATCCGGGTCCGAGGATGGCGCATCGTCCGCTGCCATGACGGCCAACGGTGTAATTGCAAACAAGCCAGCCAGCAACAGGCGATTTAGTGTGCGCATGATAACCTTGTCCCTTTGTCGTCAACGGTCCCGCTATTCTAGCGCCGGACCCGCCGAAAAGGTTGATCCTGCTCATGAGCCAAGCCCCCCTCGTCCTGGTGGACGGTTCTTCTTACCTGTACCGCGCCTTTCACGCGCTGCCGCCGCTGACTACTTCCAAAGGCCTGCCCACCGGCGCGGTCAAAGGCGTGTTGAACATGCTCAAGAGTCTGCGCAAGCAGTACCCGGACAGCCCCTTCGCTGTGGTGTTCGACGCCAAGGGCGGGACGTTCCGCGACGAGATGTTTGCCGAATACAAAGCCAACCGCCCAAGTATGCCCGACGACATGCGCGTGCAAATCGAACCGCTGCACCAGAGCGTGAAGGCTTTGGGCTTCCCGTTGCTGTGCGTCGACGGCGTCGAGGCCGATGACGTGATTGGCACGCTGGCCCGCAGCAGTGCGGCGGCCGACCGTCCGGTGGTGATCTCTACCGGTGACAAGGACATGGCACAACTGGTCGACGGCCACATTACCTTGGTCAACACCATGACCGGTAGCGCGCTGGACGTAGAGGGCGTGAAGGAGAAATTCGGCGTCGCTCCCGAGCAGATCATTGATTACCTGGCCTTGATGGGCGACTCCTCCGACAACATTCCAGGCGTGCCGGGCATTGGACCCAAAACCGCATCCGGGCTGCTGGTCGGCGTGAATGGCGGATTGACCGAGTTGTATGCGCAGCTCGACATCGTTCCGACCTTGCCGATTCGCGGCGCCAAGACCCTGCCGGCCAAGCTTGAAGAGCACAAGGAAATGGCATTCCTCTCCTATCGCCTGGCCACGATCAAGATCGACGTCCCTCTCGACATCGGGCTCGACGACCTGCAAATGGGCCAGCCGGACCACGACAAACTCGCCGAGCTGTACACGCTGCTCGAATTCAAGAGCTGGTTTGAAGACAACCAGCGTGAGGCCAAGCGCTCGGGCCAGGAGATTGTCGAAATTGCCCAGGAACAGCCGGGCGCCGTCGAGGCTCAATACGAAACCATCCTTGACCAGGCACGCTTCGAAGCCTGGCTGGACAAGCTCAACAAGGCTCCGTTGATTGCGTTTGTTACTGAAACCAATGGCGGCGATGCCCAGCACTCGCAACTGGTGGGCCTGTCCTTCTCCGTTGCCGCAAATGAAGCAGCCTACATTCCCCTGACCCACTCCTACATGGGCGTCCCGGAACAGCTGGATCGCGACAGTGTTTTACTGGCGTTGAAGCCGCTGCTGGAAAATCCGCACAAGCTCAAGGTCGGCCAGCACGCCAAGTTCGAAACCAACATCCTGGCCAACTGCGCTATCGGTGGCGATCAGAGCAACGGGATCACGGTTCGGGGCATTGCCTACGACACCATGCTCGAATCCTATGTACTGGACTCGACGGCAACGCGCCATGACATGGACAGCCTGGCGCTGAAGTACCTGGGCCAGAGCAAGACTGACATTCAGGAGATCGCAGGCAAAGGCGTCAAACAACTGACTTTTGACCAGATCTCCCTGGAACTTGCCGGCCCCTACGCCGCCGAAGACGCCGATGTGGTCTTGCGTCTGCACCTCGCCCTGCAGGAAAAACTCGCAGCGACACCGAGCCTGTGCAAGGTCCTGGACGAAATCGAAATGCCGCTGATGCCGGTGCTGGCGCGCATCGAGCGTCAGGGCGCGCTGGTGGACGCTAATCTGCTGGGCATCCAGAGCGTTGAGCTCGGCGAAAAACTCGTCGCCCTTGAGCGCGAGGCGTTTGCCATCGCCGGCGAGGAATTCAACCTGGGCTCACCCAAGCAATTGGGGGTGATTCTTTACGAAAAACTGGGTCTGCCAGTCCTCAGCAAAACCGCCAAGGGTCAGGCCTCCACAGCCGAAGCGGTACTGGCCGAGCTGGCCGAACAGGATTATCCGCTGCCCAAGGTGCTGATGCAGTACCGCTCGCTGAGCAAACTGAAAAGCACCTATACCGATCGGCTGCCAGAGCAAATCAATGCGCGTACCGGCCGCATCCACACGTCCTATCAGCAGGCCGTGGCGGCCACCGGACGCCTGTCGTCGATCGACCCGAACCTGCAGAACATCCCGATTCGCACCGCAGAAGGCCGGCGAATTCGCCAGGCGTTCGTTGCGCCGAAGGGCTACAAGCTGCTGGCGGCGGACTATTCGCAAATTGAACTGCGGATCATGGCCCACCTGGCCAAGGATGAAGGACTGTTGCATGCCTTCCGCAATGATCTGGACGTGCACAGGGCCACCGCCGCCGAAGTGTTTGGCGTCGAGTTGGCCGATGTCACCACCGACCAGCGCCGCAGCGCCAAAGCGATCAACTTCGGCCTGATCTACGGGATGAGTGCGTTTGGCCTGGCCAAACAGATCGGCGTAGATCGCAAGCAGTCCCAGGCGTACATCGACCGTTATTTCGCGCGCTACCCGGGCGTACTGCAATACATGGAGCGCACCCGCGCCCAGGCAGCCGAGCAAGGTTATGTCGAGACCATCTTCGGCCGCCGCCTGTACCTGCCGGACATCAACGCGAAGAACCCGGCCCTGCGCAAAGGCGCTGAACGCACAGCGATCAACGCCCCCATGCAGGGCACTGCGGCGGATATCATCAAAAAAGCCATGGTGGCGGTGGATAACTGGCTGACCGCGTCAGGCCTGGATGCCAAAGTCATCCTGCAGGTGCACGATGAACTGGTGCTGGAGGTGCGTGAGGATCTCGTGGACCAGGTGCGCGAAGAAATCCGCACTCACATGAGCAATGCCGCGAAACTGGACGTGCCGCTGCTGGTCGAAGTCGGTGTGGGTAATAACTGGGATGAAGCTCACTGAGCCCCAATTCATCCCATACTGCAGGGGCGAGATCTCTCGCGAAAAACTTGAGGGCGTCGAAGATGATCTGGCGCCCCGCAGAATCGCTAGACCATCGCCCGGAGCAAGTTCTCTACAGGAACCGCACCGCGGCAATTAGTCGCGGCCTCGCGGGTTAGACCGTAATGTTATTGGGGTTATTCCAAACGCATTCGAAAATAATCTGAACTAAAGCGCCAAATCACCACTCAGAGTTACTGAATGGCTGGTGAAGCCCTTCGATGCTCCTATGTTGTGTTAAGTGTTGGCAGATATCTGGACCCCGCCCTAGCGGTCCAGAACTTGAACCCCGGAACTTCCCCCTCCCCATAGAAGTCCGGGGTTTTTTTTGCCCGCGATTTATTGCTCGGCCGTTTGCGCACCCTTGTCTGCCAGTTCCATCCAGCCCGCCAGTACAGTGTAGGCGTCTTCCAGGCCCAGGCGCTTTGGCGCCGAAAATAGCTGGATCGAGATCGCGTCGCCCCAGCCTTTACGGATGTCCGACTGCACTTTGAGCAGAACGTTTTTCGCCGCGCCGTAGGTCAGTTTGTCGGCCTTGGTCAGCAGGATGTGCATCGGCATGCCGCTGGCGACAGCCCAGTCGAGCATCAACAGATCGAAATCGGTCATTGGATGACGGATGTCCATCATCAGGATCAGACCTTTCAAACTCTCGCGACCACCCAAATACGCTTCCAGGTGACGCTGCCAGTGCAGCTTCAGCGGGATGGGTACTTTTGCATAACCATAGCCCGGCAGGTCGACCAGACGGCGATCATCGTCTAGCTTGAAGAAGTTCAAGAGTTGCGTGCGACCGGGCGTTTTCGAGGTCCGCGCCAGGCTGGCATGCGTCAGGGTGTTCAATGCGCTGGATTTACCGGCGTTGGAACGGCCGGCAAAAGCCACTTCGAAGCCTTCGTCGTCGGGACATTGATCGACTTTGGCAGCGCTGAGCATGAAGGTGGACTGTTGGCACAGGCCGAGGATGGGGTTCTTGAGTTGCATGGGATTTCCGATGTGGGCGGCGCCGGGAATGGACGCGGCGAGCAGTGTCGTTTCCGTTTCAGTGACGCCAGTATATAATGCCGCAGATTTTGTGTGCGCTTTGTCCCAGCGTAGGATGAAGAACACGAGAGCGATAGACCTTGATTGCGCATCAGAACGCAGCACGCTCTCAACCCTGAAAAGGTCGTTTTATGACGAAATGGCTGCTAGCTGCCGGTATCTTGATGCCGCTTTACAGCGCTCAGGCTACACAGGATCCGGAAGCTGTGTACAACCGTGTTTGTGGTGCCTGTCATTCCGGCCAGCTACCCATGGCGCCCAGAAAGGGCGATCAGGCAGCTTGGACGCCGAGGTTGGCGAAAGGTATGGAGACGCTGGTGCAACACGTGACCCAGGGTTTCAAGGCGATGCCGCCGCGTGGTTTGTGCATGGACTGCAGTGCCGAGGATTACCAAGCCATCATCCAGTGGATGAGCGAGTGATCCCGGTCCATAACTCTTTAACCCTTAGCCGTAGTTGGATTAGCTGATGAACAAATTGATCGTGAGTCTGCTGTTGACCGTGGGGATCTCCGGCATTGCCCATGCTGCAGGTGATGCGACTGCTGGTCAGGCGAAAGCCGCAGTATGTGGCGCCTGTCATGGCCCGGATGGCAACAGCATGGCGCCTAACTTTCCGAAACTGGCAGGCCAGGGCGAACGTTATCTGAACAAGCAGTTGCACGACATCAAGTCCGGCAAGCGTGTCGTACTGGAAATGACCGGCCTGCTGACCAACCTGAGCGATCAGGACCTGGCTGATATTTCCGCCTACTTTGCCAGCCAGAAAGGCAGCGTTGGCGCCGCCGACCCGAAAGTGGTGTCTCGCGGTGAAGCCTTGTTCCGTGGTGGAGACCTGGCCAAGGGCCTGCCTGCCTGCACCGGTTGCCACTCGCCTAACGGCGCCGGCAACGCTGCTGCCGGCTTCCCGCACCTGGGTGGCCAGCACGCTCAATACATTGCCAAGCAACTGACCGACTTCCGCAAGGAAGAAGGCGGCCGCACCAACGACGGCGACACCAAGACCATGCAGACCATTGCCAAACGCCTGAGCGATGAAGATATCGCCGCGGTGTCGAGCTACATTCAGGGCCTGCACTAAGGCCGGCTGATGGAGCATCACGGGGGACGGACATCTCCTGCAATGTTAACGCTCCATTAATCCGTCGCAGCAAGTATAAAAAGGGTGGCTCTGGCCGCCCTTTTTTGTGGCCGCTGCCGTTACACTACAGAACTCAAGCCCGCCATGACCTGTCTCAATACAGGTCGCGCGAGGCGACCAAAATTGTCCAGGAGTAAAGCATGCGTAATCTGATCATCAGCGCCGCTCTCGTCGCTGCCAGCCTGTTCGGCATGACTGCACAGGCAGCCGAAGCACCTGCCGCCCCCTATGTCGAACTGAGCAACCCGGTTCAGGTCGCCGTGCCCGGCAAGATCGAGGTGGTAGAGCTGTTCTGGTATGGCTGCCCGCATTGCTACAAATTCGAGCCAGTGATCAACCCTTGGGTTGAAAAATTGCCATCCGATGTGAACTTCAAGCGCATCCCGGCGATGTTCGGCGGCCCTTGGGACGCCCACGGCCAAATGTTCCTGACCCTGGAATCGATGGGTGTCGAGCATAAGGTTCATGCCGCCGTGTTCAAGGCGATTCAGGAAGAACACAAGAAACTGGTAACTCCGGAAGAAATGGCCGAGTTCCTGGCAACACAAGGTGTCGACAAGGATAAATTCCTCGCTACTTTCAACTCCTTCGCCATCAAGGGCCAGGTCACTCAGGCTCGCGAACTCGCCAAGAAGTACGAGATTACTGGCGTGCCAACCATGGTCGTCAATGGCAAGTACCGTTTTGACATCGGCTCTGCCGGCGGCGCCGAACAAGCACTGCAACTGGCCGATAAGCTGGTCGAACAAGAGCGAGCGGCTAACAAGGCTGCTGCCAACTAAGCGCGGGGCCTGCCATGCGCCGCTGGGGAACTGAACGAGTGGTTGGCCTGCATGATCCGCGGGTCAACGAACATCACCTGGAATCGACCGGGTTGCCCGCTGACAGCCGTCTGCGGCTACTCAGTTTTAATATCCAGGTGGGCATCAGTACCGAGCGTTATCGGCACTACCTGACCCGGGGGTGGCAGCATTTGCTGCCCCACACCGGGCGCGCCACCAATCTGCAAAAGATCGGCGACCTGCTGGGTGACTTCGATCTGGTCGCCTTGCAGGAAGCCGATGGTGGCAGCATCCGGTCGGGCTACGTCAACCAGGTCGAACACCTGGCCCAGCTCGGGGCCTTCCCCTACTGGTACCAACAGCTCAATCGCAATCTCGGTCGCCTCGGCCAGCACAGTAATGGCGTGCTCAGCCGCCTGCGCCCCTGGGCGATTGAAGATCATCCGCTGCCGGGGCCCAAGGGTCGCGGGGCAATTCTGGTACGTTTCGGCGAAGGCCCGGAGGCCCTCGTCGTGGTGATGATGCACCTGGCGCTCGGGGCGCGGACGCGTAGCCTGCAACTGGCCTACATCCGCGAACTGATTGGCGGGTACAAGCACCAGGTGTTGATGGGCGACATGAACACCCACGCCAGCGACCTGCTGCAGAATTCGCCGCTGCGCGATCTCGGCCTGCTCGCCCCGCAGCTGGAAGCGACCTTCCCCAGCTGGCGTCCACAACGCTGCCTGGACCATATTTTGCTGAGCCCGACCCTGACCCTTGAAAAGGTCGAGGTCCTGGCACAACCCATTTCCGATCACCTGCCGGTCGCGGTAGAGATTCGTCTGCCGGGTTCGCTCACGGCTGATGCATTCCCCGCGTTGAGTCCTGCCCCCTAGCGGATCCCATGAATGAGCGACGAAGCCCAGCGCTGGAAAGAGAAATACCTTCAGAGCATCGAACATCAGGAAAAACTTGAACGGCGCTGGGAGGCCCGGCTCGATTTGCTGCGCCGTGGACTGGTGCGCAGCACGCTGGCGGCCGAGGGCACTGATCGGACGGTCGATGAATGCATGAAGGAAATGCGCGATGTGGTGCGTACCGATGACATGGACGCCGGCCTCGCCGCATTGTTGCCGCGCCTGGAAAAAGCGGTGCTCGATTCCGAGCAACGCCGCGAGACCCGGGTCAATCAAACCAGCGCCGCACTGACGGCACTGGTCGCCCAGTTGCAAACACTGCCGCTGCCGCGAGAAGTGAGTCGCCCCCTCAAGCAGTTTGCCAAGCAACTGGATGCACGGGTTGGCCAGGCTCGGGAGATGCCGCTGCTGCTTAGCGAGTTGAGCGGGCTGCAGGGTAAAGCGCTAAGTCGGCTTGAAAGCCCAGAGGAATCGGGACGACCAAGCCTGTTGCAACGCCTTTTTGGCAACCGTGAAGCGGAGGACACCGCTCCCGCGCAGGTGCCAGCAGCGATGGCGCCAGTACGCGCACCGGTGATTGAGGCGCCCGCTGCCGAGCCCCCCCCGCAACCACCTGCAGCTACTGAACAGCAACCCCCGCTGGCTACATTGCCAGTGCCAGTGCCAGTAGCGGCACCGGCACCGGCACCGGCACCAAATGCTGCACAGCCAGCGCCAGCGGCGCAGCCGCAGCCGCAGCCGCAGCCGCAGCCGCAAGAGCCTGGGCAACCTGAGCAACCTGAGCAACCGGAGCAACCCGCAGTTGCCACCGAAGCGTCTGCGCCGACCAGCGCTGAAACGCCCACCGTCGAAGACGTGCCCACGCCTCCAGACACGCTCGACACTCCGGTCGCCGAGGCGCAACCTCCCGAGCAAGACACGCTCTACGCGCTTCCGGACTCGCCAGAGCCCACCTACAGCTCGGTGGCCAGGCACATTGAAGACACGTTACTGGGCCTGCTTGACGACCTGACACTGCCCGAACGTCATCGTCCGCAAGCCGAGGCCATGCGCCTGCGCCTGCAAAATGGATTGAACTGGTATGAGCTGATCCCGATCCTCGACGACCTGGCCACCTTGATGCTGGCGATCACCGGTAGCGGCCAGCATGAATTCGAAACCTACCTGCAGCAGCTCAACGAACGCCTGGAGGCTTTCCAGAGCAACCTGAGGGCGGCCAGCGACGGGCATGCCGACAACCGGTCTGCTGCGCGCGAGATGGACTCGCAAATCCGCGAACAGGTCGATGGCTTGCAGAGCAGCATGCAGGACGCCGCAGACCTGGACGGGCTCAAGCATGCCCTGGAGAACCATCTGGAGGGCCTGCTGGGCACCCTGGACCATTTCCAGAAACAGCGTGACGAGCGTGAACAGGAAGTGGCGAGTCGCCTGCAAGGCCTGGCTGATCGGGTGGCCCACATGGAACACGAAGCCCTGGGCTTTCGCGAACACCTTGAAGAACAGCGCCAGAAAGCCCTGATCGACCCGCTGACCGGCCTGCCCAACCGCGCTGCCTGGAACGAGCGCCTGGATGAGGAAATCAGCCAATGGCACCAACAGGGAAATAGCCTGTTGTTGGCCATGCTCGACCTCGACCATTTCAAGCGGATCAACGACAACTACGGCCACCTGGCGGGCGACAAGGTCCTGAAGATCATTGCCACCGTCCTGCGCAAGCGCTTGCGCGGCTCGGACTTCATTGCCCGATTCGGCGGCGAAGAATTTGTCCTGCTGATGCCCGCGACCTTACCGGCGACAGGTGCCAGTCTTCTCGAAAAATTGCGCGCAGCCATCGAAGGCTGCCCTTTTCACTTCAAGGGTGAACCGGTAACGGTGACCCTCTCGATGGGCATGACCGCCTTCCGGCCTGGCGAGCACAGTGACGCGGCATTAAAAAGAGCCGACCAGGCGCTCTATCGGGCCAAACATGCGGGGCGCAACCGCATCGAATTGGGGTAAGGCCAATTGTTCGATTTTGTTTAAATCAGCGCTTTGGCCTTCGACCCGCCCGGCATTACGTTACACTGTTGCATTATCATCCTACGTGTATCGTCACTCGCCATGAAATATTTCGCCCTTCTTGTGTCGCTCGTCCTGCTGGCAGGTTGCGCCAGTGGCCCGCGCATCGACACCAGTCATCCCTCAGCCAACCACGACAGCCGCATCCAGTTCGTGGTCGTGCACTACACCTCGGCGTCGCTTGAGCGCTCGCTGCAACTGCTGACCCACGGCGAAGTCAGCAGTCATTACCTGATCGGCGATGACAACAAGGCGACCATCTACAAGTTGATGGATGAAGGCCTGCGCGCCTGGCACGCCGGCGAGAGCGAATGGCAAACCCGTACCTGGCTGAACTCCAGCTCAATCGGCATTGAAATCGTCAATCCGGGCTTCAAGGACACGCCGACCGGCCGCCTGTGGTATCCCTACAGCGACGCCCAGATCCAGTCCCTGGTCTTCCTGCTCAAGGACATCAGCAAGCGCTACGGTATCAATCCTCACAACATCATCGGGCACAGTGACATTGCTCCGGGACGCAAACTCGACCCGGGCCCGCTGTTCCCGTGGAAGCGCCTGGCGGAGCAAGGGTTGGGCGTGTGGCCGAACGAACAAGCCGTGGCACGCCAGCAAGCGCAGTTCAATGTGCAGCTGCCGAGTATCAGCTGGTTCCAGGGGCAACTGGCGCGCCTAGGTTATGCCACACCGCAAACCGGTGAACTGGATGTCTCCACTCGTCACGTGTTGACGGCGTTCCAGATGCATTTCCGGCCCACCCGGTTCGACGGCACGCCGGATGCGCAGACTGCGGCACTGCTACAAGTCTTGAATCAGACAAAATAATGACGCCCGCCCGACGGTCGGGCGTTTTACTCAACCAGCAGCTATAACTCATTGGTAATTCTTCGGATGTTACTGGATGCGACCTGGCCGAGAGACACTACGTAGCTGGTTCTATCGCCCATGGTTTTTGGCGACGCTGGCGGCTGTCTTCAGTGCAACGTTATTGCTGACAGGCAGTTTATTCGTCGCCGTCCACCACATTGATAAAAACGAAAGCGAAGAGATGAATGCCCAGGGCGAACGCTTTCTTGCACGCCTGGAGCAGTTGTTCGGCCAATTGCGAGAAAGCCTCGACGACCTTGAAGCCCAGCCTTTGCGCACCTGCGACGATGAAATGATCGCCACCTTGCAGCAGGTGACATTCAACTATCGCTTCGTTTACGAAGCCGCCTACATGGACTCCTCGCGCATCTGCTCCAACCGGCCTCGCCAGGAAGGCCTGTCTTTGAGCCGCGCCCCGGACATCAAGGGGCCCACCTACAGCTACTGGCTGAACACCACCACCGAACCGGACGAAAATCGCGCGGCGCTGATGCTGGGGCGCGGCAATTTTCGGGTCGCCACTTCGCGTGGGCATTTGACCGACATGGTCGACCTGACGCCAGGTAGCAGCCTGCTCGTGGTGCTCGACCATGGCAAACGCGCCATACCCGTCCTCGGTGCCGAGCAGGCCTGGCCGCCGCTGGAAGTCTGGTCGCCAAAAAGCCGCGATGCCTTGCAGATTACCCAAACACACCTGATCTACCGCATGCCCACCAATAACCCCGCCTATCAGTTGGTGCTGATATCACCGCGCACGGGAATCCACGTGCCGCCGGTCTGGTGGTGGCTGGTCCCCGCCAGCCTGGTCTTGGGTGGTTTTGTCGGATTTCTGGTCTTCCTGCTGGTGCGGCAGCGCCAGTCGATGGATGCCGAGCTCAGCGGCGCCATCCGCCGGGGCGAACTGCAAGTGTTGTATCAACCGATTTTCGACCTCGACAGCCGCAACTGCGTCGGCGCCGAAGCCTTGCTTCGATGGCGCCGACCTGACGGCACGCTCACCAGCCCCGACCTGTTCATCCCCATGGCTGAGAATACCGGCCAGATCCGCCAAATGACTGATTTTGTCCTGCAACGATTATTGGAGCAGTTGGGCCAACTGCTGCGCGCCAACCCCCAGCTGTACATCTCGGTCAATCTCGCGGCATGCGATGTGATGGTGCCGCGCGTTGGCCAGGTCATGGCCCGCTTGCTGACCTTGCACCGGGTCGCCGCCAAGCAGATTGCCTTTGAAGTGACCGAGCGCGGATTGATCGACGTAGTCGTCGCCCGGGAAAACCTGCAAGCCTTGCGGGACGTCGGGCACCAGGTGCTGATTGACGACTTCGGCACTGGCTATTGCAGCCTCGCCTATCTGCAAACGCTGCCAGTGGACTGCCTGAAGATCGACAAGGCGTTTATCGACGCCCTGGGACATGACGCTGCCAGCAGCGGCGTGGCGCCGCACATCATCCACATGGCCCAGGCCCTGCAACTCAAGGTGATTGCCGAAGGCATCGAACATGAAGCCCAGGCCGCCTTCCTGAGCAGCGAAGGAGTGAAGTTCGGTCAGGGTTGGTTATTCGCTCGAGCATTGAGCGCAGTGCAGTTCATCGAACTGATTACCCGTGGCCGACGCCTGGCAGGCCGTCGTCTGGACGACGAGGCCTGACCTCGCTTCAGACCGCCAGGGCCATGTAAAACTGTGTGCCCTGCCCCGGTCGCGAGTAAACCCCCATTCGCCCACCGTGCAGTTGCACGATCTCCTTGCACAGCGCCAGGCCGAGGCCCGCGCCGCCTTTCTTGCGACCGACCTGCACGAAAGGCTCGAAAATCCGCCCCTGCTGGCCGTAGGCAATGCCTTCGCCGTTATCCTCTACGCTGATGATCACACGTTCGCCGTGGCGTCTTGCCTGCAGGCGAATCTGCCCGCCCGGGGAGGTGTGGCGCAGAGCATTATCAATAAGGTTATCCAGTACACGATCCAGCTGCGCCTGGTCGGCCTGCAGCCGGGGCAACGGGTCCTGCACTTCCACCAACAGATCGATATTGCTCGCCAGGGCAGTCCCGCAGAAACGCACCCGGGCCTGTTCCAGCAAATCTTCGATGGAGCACGGCGCCAACGTGAGCTTCTGCAGACCGTTCTGGTAACGAGAAAAATTCAACAGATCGTTGATCAACTGCATCAGCCGCTGCATCTCTTCGTTTACCGTATCCAGCAGATCGGCTTCACGAGAATCCTCCGGGAATTTAGCCCTTTCCCGGAAGAGGCCGAACGCCATATGCATGCCGGTGACCGGTGTGCGCAACTCATGGGAAGCGCGCAGCACGAACTCGCTGCGCACCCGTTCGAATGCACGCTGTTCGGTCACGTCGTGCAGCACCATCACCGCGCCGAGGATATGCCCTTGGGTGTGGCTGACAGGCGTCAAGCTGTAGGTGAGCAACCGCGATTCGCCGTCGACCTCAATACTCAGGTCTTCGGGAGCCCGCTCCAGGGTGCCGCCGCGCAACACCAGCTGCAGCTGCCCATCGAGCTCTGGACGTTCGAGGGCCGAACCCAACCCCTGCCCCAAGCGGTCCGAGTCCCAGCCCAACTGCCGTTGGGCCACTGGGTTCAAATGCTCCAGGTGTCCTTCGCGGTCAATCATCAACAAGCCGTCATCGATGCTATCGAGCACCGCTTGCAGGCGCTGTTGGCCGGCGAGCAATTCGTCAACATTGGTTGCCTGATGCTCGCGCAGGGCCTCGGCCATGATGCCAAACCGCTTGGTCAGCAGATTCATCTCCGCAGCTGACGATATCGGCAGGGTGACTTCAAAATTGCCCTGGCCAATATTGTCAGCCGCCTGGGCCAGCGCCTCGATCGGAGCACCAAAACGCCGGGCAATGGCATGGGCAGTGACAAAGCCGATAATCAGCACCGCGAGGCCAACCAGCCCGATCAGACCGGCTACCAATAAGGCACGGTCTCGCGCTGAGCGTTCAGTTGCATAGATGGCATCCAGGGCGCGCTTGTGCTCGGAAAGCAGACCATTGCGCAGTTTGTTGAATTTTTCCGTGAGCTCTTCGTTTCCGCTCAACACATGGGAGGCGCTACGCGTATCCGCGTAGGCCTGCAAAAAATCC
This sequence comes from Pseudomonas sp. 65/3-MNA-CIBAN-0223, assembly GCF_040310425.1. Classification (NCBI taxonomy): domain Bacteria; kingdom Pseudomonadati; phylum Pseudomonadota; class Gammaproteobacteria; order Pseudomonadales; family Pseudomonadaceae; genus Pseudomonas; species Pseudomonas sp. 65/3-MNA-CIBAN-0223. Next base: position 42,774 of record NZ_JBEOPV010000020.1, on the reverse strand, counting down.
TGGTAGTCAGCCTTGGCCTGCTTGAAACCGTACTTGAAGCCGTCACTCACCTGTTCGTTGGCAATGCCTTCGTCGAGCAACTGCAGGTAGTGATCCCTGGATTTATCGAAAGCCGCGCGGTCAGGGTTCTCGCTGAGCATGAAGACCAACTGGTCACCCAAGGTCTGGCGCAGTTTCAGCCCCAGATCAAGGGTGGCGAAATTGTTGCGAACCAGCGACTGCTGGGAACTGGCCATCTGCATCACGCTGACCAGCCCGAGCAATAGCCCAAGCAGCGCGACGGTGATCAGCGCGGAAATGCTCAGAAAGAGCCGGGTGCGCAACTTCATCGCCAGTTTCATCGGGGATGACTCACAGGTTGTACTGCTTGCGTTTGCGATACAACGTCGAGGCGTCGATACCCAATGTCTTGGCAGCCTGGTCCAGCGTGTCGGCAGTGGCCAGGACCGCGCCGATGTGAGCCTTTTCCAGCTCGTCCAGACTCAGTGCCGCGCCAATACGCGGCGCGTTGTTCACCGGCGTTTCCGCCATGCCCAGGTGGCTGATCTCGACTCGATCCTGCGGGCAAATGATGCTCGCACGCTCCACCACGTTACGCAGTTCGCGGATGTTGCCCGGCCAGCGATACCCGAGTAACGCCTCGCGGGCCTCCTCGCTGAAACCCCGCGCCGGTCGCGCGTACTCCTTGACGAAGCGGGCCAGGAAGCGATCAGCCAGATTCAGGATGTCTTCACGCCGCTCGCGCAAAGGCGGCAGATGCAACGTGATGACGTTCAACCGATAAAGCAGGTCTTCGCGAAAACGCCCATCGCGCACCATGTCTTCGAGGTTAAGGTTGGTCGCCGCCAGAATCCGCACATCGGCACGGCGAGTGACCGGGTCGCCGACTCGCTCATATTCCTTGTCCTGAATAAAACGCAGCAACTTTGGTTGTAACGTGAGGGGAAAATCACCGATCTCATCAAGAAACAAGGTTCCGCCATCCGCCTGGTTGACTCGACCCAAGGTACTTTCGCTGGCGCCGGTAAAAGCACCCCGGCTGTGACCGAACAGTTCGCTCTCCATCAACTCGGCGGTCAGCGAAGGACAGTTAATAGTGACGCAAGATTTTTTCGCGCGCTTGCTCCAGCCGTGAATCGCATGGGACAACTCGCCCTTACCCGTCCCTGACTCGCCGAGAATAAGGATGTTGGCGTCGGTACCGGCGACTTGGCGGGCAGTTTCCAGCACCACTTTCATGGCCGGGCTATGGGAGTCCAGGCCGTCCTTGGGCTTGCGCACTTCACCTTCCAGCGCTTCAAGACGCGCCGACAGTTGCCGCACTTCCAATTGCTTGGCCGTGGCCAGACGCAACTGGTCGGGGCTGCACGGCTTGACCAGATAATCGGCAGCACCGGCCTGAATGGCATCTACAGCCGTATCCACAGCCGAATGAGCGGTGACTATGACGACACGCATCCATGGCGCCTGAATGCGCATCTGTGCGAGTACGTCGAGGCCGTTGTCTTCTCCCAGGCGCAAATCCAGAAAGCACAGGTCAAACACCTGGCGTTGCAGCAAGGCATCCGCCTGGGCAGCGCTGTTGGCAGTGGCGACACTGTAGCCTTCGTCTTCAAGGCAATAACGGAAAGTTCGCAGGATGGCGGATTCGTCGTCCACCAGCAGAATGCGGCCTTGATGCTCAGTGGCTGACTCCATTTTCCTACGCTCCATAAAGAATGATCTTAGGTTAGTCCCGGAAAAATCGGGCAAGTTGCATGGTCAATTCTGTGCCTTTTCATCAATGGAAGGGTAGCTATCTACCGTCTCATCAGACAAAGGCTTGATTTAACAGGTTTTTTTGCGAAATACGTTGTTTTGGGCAATTGCCCACGTCCATTTCTGACATCCGCGCCCTCCTCTCAATTCAAAAAGAATGAAAGTTCCTACGGCATTATCGTGCATTACGCACGACCGTAGAGAGCCCATCGTGCAGGATGCGTTCAATGTGATTTTCAACAATCTTTTAAGTCATTGTTTTTAAACACTTTTTTCTTATGAAAAAGCTGGCATGCAGGCTGCAATAGTCTGGGTAATCGGGGCAAAAGATCGCCCACAACAAGATCACCACCGAAGTGGGAGGAGTTTCCGGATGAATCGCCAACGTGCCGCCCAATTGCGCATCTCGCCCCTGCACATCCAGCAAGGTCTGTTCGCTGTACTTGCGCTTTTGATCACATTGATTGGCGGCCAGCAATTCCAGCGTTGGGAGCAGAGCCAGCAGCAGGAAGCGCCGCAGCTGTCATTCAAATATCCGACTCAAACCCACTTCAGTGCCGCCAGCAGTCAAGCGGCAGATAGCACCCCCCTGCGGATGATGGACGTCGACCAGGCACAGCCTGCGAATGAGATGCCTCGTCAGGAGCGCTGGGTGTTCTGATCACCAGACTTGGCGCGCTGCTTGCGCCGGGAAAAGCACCACAAAGCATCACCTCTAAAATAGAAGCGTAAGGAGAATCACCATGTTGAGCTGGGCAATCACATTCTTGATCATTGCCATCATTGCCGCCGTACTGGGCTTCGGTGGTATCGCGGGCACCGCCACGGGTATCGCCAAGATTCTCTTTGTCGTGTTCCTGGTGATGTTCATTGCGTCGTTCTTCTTTGGCCGTCGTGGTCGAGGCTGAACATGAACGTCTCGTTGAAGACACTGGCAGCCGCCCTGCTACTGGGCGGCAGTGCCATGGCGATGGCGGCCAATGATGGCCAGACGCGGGTCAACGAGCTGTTGAATTCCGATCCGCAGTATCGCGAAACCTGGCAAGGCGTGGTGAAGAAGGAAGAACGCCTGCCGGAATGGGTGATGAACCTGTCCGGAGACGCCGAGCAAATGAATGCAGTGGAAGAGGATGGCGACAAGTACCTTGTAGGACCGCTATGCGAATCGCAGGCGACCTGTCTGAACAAGCGTCTGATCGTTGCTGTCAGCTTCGACAAGGATGACGCCTACGGGATGCTGGTTGAAGTGCCAGCCGGTCTGCCGGCTGACAAGTCGCCGACGCGACATGCTACTTACCGGTTCCTCGGAAAGCCCGATGAGGGCATGCAGAACCTGTTGATGGAACAACTGAAAAAAGATCCAAAGTGGTACTGAGTTTGAAATAGAAAGAGGCCGCCAGGCGTCTTTCCGCTGCACTGCCCGATGACGGCAGGCGCATGACCAGGGGGCCGGGACGCTCTGCCTGTTTCAGGGGCGCAGTGACCTACGGGTACAGGGAGTACCTGCGCAAGGGCCGGGTCAGGAAAAAAGCTGCGACGCAGGTTCGCGATATTCAATGTCGACGAACCTGCGAAGAGCTTATGCAATCGAGGCATTCGGTTAGCACTCAATCCTCGTTTGCACCTTCCTCTCTACAATTCGAATCAATTTCACCGGAAAAATACATTTCCCGGTGTTTCCTGGCGACCGTACATCGAGAAAAATAACCTGATTTTTCAAGGCTATTTGACTTTCTGATCAGCGAATTTTGCGCCAAAAATCCCTTTCTACGATTGATCAAAAAACACTCAATACCCGCTGTAATGGCCGGTTCACGGCACTTTTGCCTGCCGAAATGTCGTATTCGAACCGGTTGGGACGCCAGTTTCGATTAAAAAAGCTCATGCCGATTCGGCATAGGGTAGGCGTTTACGGCATTAGACGTCGCTGCCTTGCATCGGAATAGTTGCGCCTTTTTTCGCCTGCCAGAGAGCTACCAACAAGCGCTCCGGGGCACCTTATACGGAGGCCGATGCACAAGACTTTTTCGCCATGAGCGTTCCTGTTCCGCGCATCTGCCTGAGTCAAACGCAAGTAAGGGTAAAGATATGAAGAAGGCAAAGCTTAGCCTCGCCTGGCAGATCCTCATCGGTCTGGTATTGGGGATTGCAATCGGTGCGCTGCTCAACCATTTCGGTGCCGAAAAAGCCTGGTGGATCAGTAACGTTCTGCAACCGGCAGGCGATATCTTTATCCGTCTGATCAAGATGATCGTGATTCCGATCGTAATCTCTTCGTTGATCGTCGGCATTGCAGGCGTCGGTGACGCGAAAAAGCTCGGCAGCATCGGTCTCAAGACCATCCTCTACTTCGAAGTGGTCACCACGATCGCCATCGTCGTCGGGCTGGTACTGGCCAACCTGTTCCACCCGGGCTCCGGCATCGACATGAGCACCCTGGGCACTGTGGATATCTCCAAGTACCAGGCCACAGCAGCCGAGGTCCAGCATGAACACGCGTTCATCGAGACCATTCTCAACCTGATCCCGTCGAATATCTTCGCGGCCATTGCTCGCGGCGAGATGCTTCCGATCATTTTCTTCTCGGTATTGTTCGGCCTCGGTCTGTCGAGCCTGAAACCGGAATTGCGCGATCCGCTGGTCACCCTGTTCCAGGGCGTGTCGGAAAGCATGTTCAAGGTCACCCACATGATCATGAACTATGCCCCGATCGGCGTGTTCGCCCTGATCGCGGTGACCGTGGCCAACTTCGGCTTCGCGTCCCTGCTGCCACTGGCCAAACTGGTGCTGCTGGTTTACTTCGCTATTGCCTTCTTCGCCTTCATGGTGCTGGGCCTGATTGCTCGCCTGTTCGGCTTCTCGGTGATCAAGCTGATGCGCATCTTCAAGGATGAGCTGGTACTGGCCTACTCCACCGCCAGCTCCGAAACCGTGCTGCCGCGGGTTATCGAGAAAATGGAAGCGTACGGCGCGCCGAAAGCCATCTGCAGCTTCGTGGTACCGACCGGCTACTCCTTCAACCTCGACGGCTCGACGCTGTATCAGAGCATCGCGGCAATCTTCATTGCCCAGCTGTACGGCATTGACCTGTCGATCAGCCAGCAACTGCTGCTGGTGTTGACCCTGATGGTAACCTCCAAAGGCATCGCCGGCGTGCCGGGCGTGTCCTTCGTGGTGCTGCTGGCGACCCTGGGCAGCGTGGGTATTCCATTGGAAGGCCTGGCGTTCATCGCCGGTGTCGACCGCATCATGGACATGGCCCGTACCGCACTGAACGTGATCGGCAACGCTTTGGCGGTCCTGGTCATCTCCCGCTGGGAAGGCATGTACGACGATGCCAAGGGCCAACGCTACTGGAACTCGTTGCCGCACTGGCGCAGCAAGGAAAAACTGCCGGCAGGCGAAATTTCCAAAAACTGACGCACGCTGGTCTGCCCCCAAAATGTTGAACATTCATCATGACTTTTGGGGTGCAGATCACTCTGTAGGAGCTGCCGAAGGCTGCGATCTTTTGATTTTTTTTAAAAGCCAGATCAAAAGATCGCAGCCTTCGGCAGCTCCTACAGTAGGTTGAGGCCATCCATGTAAATAGGCCGCCAGACAAACCCCGGAGAAATCCGGGGTTTGTCGTTTCTGGCTACCCCGCTATCATTCGCCGCATTCTTTGGGGGATTTGACTGATGCTTAATGGCCTGTGGCTTGGCTTCTTCATCGTGGCCGCCGTATCAGCGCTGGCGCAGTGGTTGATTGGCGGCAACGCCGGGATCTTTGCCGCGATGGTGGAGAGCATTTTCGCCATGGCCAAGTTGTCGGTCGAGGTCATGGTCCTGTTGTTTGGCACCCTCACCCTTTGGCTGGGCTTTCTGCGGATCGCCGAAAAAGCCGGCATCGTCGACTGGTTGGCAAAAGCGTTGGGGCCGCTGTTCCTGCGGCTGATGCCGGAAGTCCCGGCGGGTCACCCGGCGATCGGCCTGATCACCCTCAACTTCGCCGCCAACGGCCTGGGCCTGGACAACGCTGCCACACCAATCGGCTTGAAAGCCATGAAGGCACTGCAGGAGCTCAACCCCAGCCCGACCATTGCCAGCAACGCGCAAATCCTCTTCCTGGTGCTCAATGCCTCTTCGCTGACGCTGCTGCCGGTGACGATCTTCATGTACCGGGCGCAGCAAGGTGCGCCGGATCCAACCCTGGTGTTCCTGCCGATCCTGCTGGCCACCAGCTGTTCGACTCTGGTTGGGTTGCTATCCGTGGCATTCATGCAACGCCTGCGTCTGTGGGATCCGGTGGTGCTTGCCTACATGATCCCCGGTGCCCTGGCACTCGGCGGCTTCATGGCACTGCTGGCGACGCTGTCAGCCACCGCATTGGCCGGCCTGTCTTCCATTCTCGGCAACCTGACGCTGTTTGGCCTGATCATGCTGTTCCTGGTGATTGGCGCGCTACGCAAAGTTAAGGTCTATGAAGCGTTCGTCGAAGGTGCGAAGGAAGGCTTCGATGTAGCGAAGAATCTGTTGCCGTACCTGGTGGCGATGCTCTGCGCGGTCGGCGTGTTGCGGGCCTCGGGCGCGCTGGATTTTGGCCTGGATGGCATTCGGCACCTTGTGGAGTGGGCGGGTTGGGACACGCGGTTCGTTGACGCGCTACCGACCGCGATGGTCAAACCCTTCTCCGGCAGCGCCGCCCGCGCCATGTTGATCGAGACCATGAAAACGTCTGGGGTCGACAGCTTCCCGGCGTTGGTGGCGGCAACGATACAGGGCAGCACTGAAACCACGTTTTATGTGTTGGCGGTGTACTTCGGCGCGGTAGGAATTCAGCGTGCGCGGCATGCTGTTGGCTGCGCTTTATTGGCGGAGTTCGCCGGAGTTGCCTGCGCAATCGGCGTTTGCTACTGGTTCTTCGGCTAACAAGGGCCCCTTGTAGGAGCGAGCTCGCTCGCGATGGTCGTGAACGATAACGCTGGCAACCTGACACCCAGCGGCCCCCTCAAGCGCTTCGCGATCTAGCTCGCGCCTGGAGAGGGAATGTGCCGGATTTATGGGCGCGGCAGCGGGGCTGCTTTTTGGCCTTGCGCCACCGCCCAATCCACCACCTGCGCCGTCAACTGGTCGCTCGCCAGGCCAAACCCGGCCACCACGGCCGGCACCTGCACGTCGGTCAGCGGCTGGCGCACTTCAAAGCGGCGACTGGCGAGAATCCGCTGGTCATACCCGCGCACCAACAACGCATCCAGACGCACCACCACGGTAGCTGCCGTACCCTGATACTCGGTCTGGAACGCCTGCAAATTGCCACCGAGCTCCAGGTCCGCCTGGAAGTTGCTGTCGTCAGTGCTTAGCAACGGTACCCGGCCGTCACGCTGAAAGCCATCCAGCAGGCGATTGCGCAGCAACACGGGGGCGGGGTCACTCCAACGCGAGGCTTTGTAACTGCTGATCAGGTCGCCCTGGGGAATGACGGCGATGTTCGGGCTGTTCAGTGCCTGACTTGCTTGGGGTTTGGCCAGACGCAACGACCACGGCTGAACGGCGTCGTGCCTGACCGGAGCAGCGCCTTGAGGCGATGGCAGTCGATACACATCCGACGGATCCGACTTGGGCAGGATCGAGCAGGCACTGATCAGCGCAAAACCGGTGAAGAGCAGGGCGCGGGTCAGCTTCATGGGGTGAATTCCTTGTTCTTGTCGTTGCCCAGCAGATATCCGCTGGGATTGGCTTCCAGGCGCTGGGAGATGGCGCGCAACGAGGTCAGCGTATCGCGCAGTTCTCGCACAGCGGGTGCGAGCCCGTTAAGACCCTGCATGCCATTGTTGAGCGAGTCCTGGTTGCTGGACAGCAGCTTATTGATGGTGGCGCTGCTTTGTTCCAGCGACTTCATGGCTTGCTCGGCGCTGCCGAACATCTGCTTGCCCTGATCATTGAGCAGGCCGTTGGCATTGCGCATCAGCGCAGAGGTCTGTTCCAGCATGGCGCCCGCCTGCTTGCCCACTGATGCCAGCTGTTGCATGGCCTGGCGGATATCGCCGCGCTGGTCCGCGATGGTGCCCGTCGTCTGCTCCAGGTGCTCCAGGGTCTTGCTGATGCGCTCGACGTTTTCCGTGGAGAACATCAGGTTGGCGTTGTGCATCAGCGTGTTGACGCCCGCCATCAGGTCGTTGCTGTCGTTCAGCAGGCGAGCGATGGGCGAGGGCGACGCCACGATCACCGGCAGCTTGCCGTCCTTGCCCTTGAGCGTCGGGCTCTGGGGCGTGCCGCCGCTCAGCTGGATGATCGACGTGCCGGTAACCCCGGTCAGCGCCAGCTTCGCCTGGGTGTCTTCCTTGATCGGCGTCTCGCCGCCCAGGCGAATCCGCGCCAGTACCCGACGCGGATCGTTCGGGTCCAGGCGCAGGGTCACCACATCGCCGACCTTGATCCCGCTGTATTGCACGGCGCTGCCTTTGGACAGGCCGCTGACCGCCTCGTTGAACACGATTTCGTAGTCCTTGAACTCGGTATCCACACTGGACTTGGCCAGCCAGAGCCCGAAGAGCAGGGCGGCTGCCACCACAATTACCGTGAACAGGCCGATCAGTACGTGATGGGCTCGGGTTTCCATGTCAGACCTCGTTGAGCTGTTGAGCGGCAGTCAGCGCCGCGCGGCCGCGAGGGCCGTGGAAATATTCGTGAATCCACGCATCGTCGGTTTCCGAAACCTTGTCGATGGCATCCGCCACCAGCACTTTTTTCTGCGCCAGCACCGCCACTCGATCGGTGATGGTGTAGAGGGTGTCCAGGTCGTGGGTAACCAGAAACACACTCAAGCCCAGCGCATCACGCAGGGTCAGGATCAATTGGTCGAAGGCGGCAGCGCCGATGGGATCAAGGCCGGCGGTGGGCTCGTCGAGAAACAGGATGTCCGGATCCAGCGCCAGCGCGCGAGCCAGTGCGGCGCGCTTGATCATCCCGCCGGACAGCGAAGCGGGGTACTTGTCCGCAGCAGACAGCGGCAAGCCCGCCAAGGCCAGCTTTACCGCCGCCAGGTGCTCGGCGTCATTGCGGCTCAACCCCGCGTGCTCGATTAGGGGCAGGGCGACGTTCTCGGTGACGGTCAGCGAGGAGAACAGGGCGCCTTTCTGGAACAGCACGCCAAAACGGCGCTCCACCAGCGAGCGCTCGTGCTCGGGAAGGGCCGGCAGGTTTTTCCCGAAGACCTTCACCATGCCCTCGCTGGGCTGGCGCAAGCCGACGATGCTGCGCAACAGCACCGATTTGCCGCTGCCGGAACCACCGACCACGGCGAGAATCTCGCCTTTGTACAAGTCCAGGTCGAGATTCTCATGCACGCTCTGGCTGCCGAAACGATTGCACAAGCCGCGAACTTCGATCACCGCCTCGGAGGACGCTCGGGGTTGACGACTCACCAGCCCATCTCCATGAAAAACAGCGCGGCCACGGCATCGAGCACAATCACCACAAAAATCGACTGGACCACACTCGACGTGGTGTGTGCCCCAACGGACTCGGCGCTGCCGCTGACCTTGAAGCCCTCCAGACAACCGATGGCGGCAATCAGGAAGGCGAAGATCGGCGCTTTGACGATGCCCACCAGGAAGTGCTGAACGCCAATATCCGATTGCAACAGCGAGAGGAACATCGCCGGGGAGATATCCAGCGAAACCGCGCACACCACACCGCCGCCGATAATCCCGGAGAGCATCGCCAGAAACGTCAGCATCGGCAGCGCGACCAGCAGCGCAAGGACTCGCGGCACGACCAGCAGCTCCATGGGGTCCAGGCCCAATGTGCGAATGGCGTCGATTTCTTCGTTGGCCTTCATCGACCCTATCTGGGCGGTGAACGCGCTGGCGGTGCGGCCGGCCATCAGGATCGCGGTGAGCAACACGCCGAACTCGCGCAGGAACGAGAACGCCACCAGGTCCACGGTAAAGATACTCGCACCAAAACTCGCCAGCACCGTCGCCCCCAGAAATGCCACCACAGCACCGACCAGGAAGGTCAGCAGGGCAACAATCGGCGCAGCGTCCAGACCGGTTTGCTCGATGTGCGCCACCATTGGCGTGATGCGCCAGCGTTTAGGGCGAAACAGGCCGCGGGCGATGGTTTCCAGGATCAGGCCGACAAACCCGAGCAACTGCAGGGTGTCTTGCCAGACCGCGTCCACCGCGCGCCCGATGCGCGTCAGCAGTTGGATGCCGACGCTGACTTCGGGCTCCTTGATCGGCACGCAGAAATCAGTCATGGAACAATAGACGGTTTGCAGCAGTGCGCGATCGGCGCCGGACAAGGTGCAGTCCGGGTGCTCGGCGGACTTGCCAAGCCGTTCGGATCCCAACAACTCCACCAACAACGACGCGCCGGCCGTATCGAGGGCGCCCAGGCCATTGAGGTCGATGTGGGTGCTGTCGTCGTATTGGCCGCGAATGGTTTCGCAAAGGCCCTTGAGGTTGGCGTAATGGGCAAGCGTCCAGTCACCCGTGACCCGCAATCGTGCAGGAGAGTGAGAGGCGTCCAGTTGGGCGTTGCCGGCCGTTGTACTGCTGGTCATAAGCTCCATGCTTGTTCGACTCAATGACTGTGGTACGTAATATCACGCAGCGTATTACTTTTCTTTGATCGGTGTGCTGTCTGTGATCTTGAAACGTAACACGCCAATGACCTGGCCATCCTCGGTGAGCACCCGCACCTGCCAGTTACCTGCCGGATTGCCCGGGAAGTTCTGCTTGTGAGTCCACGCGCGATAGCCTTCCTTGCGCCCGCCATGAATATCCAGCGGGATGCGATCGACCTCTTTGCCGTTGAACTTCCACACGTGGTAAATCCGCTCGTCCAGCCCGCGTGGCGCGTTGATCGCGGTGTAGGCATACAGCCCGCCACCACGGATCTGCTCGACCGTGACTTCATCCAGGCTGTCGCCAGGGGTGCGGTCCTGCAGTTGCGTGCTGATGGCGACATCGGTCATCCACAGTGTCGCCGGCGGCACCCAGGAACGCAGCACCCAGCCGACGCCACCGATCCCCACGGTGATACTCAGGATCGCCACCGCGTTGCGTACCGTGCGAATGGGAAAGATCGACGCCAGGCTGGGAAACGACAGGACCACCGCAGTGCCCAGGGCCAGTTTGAAGCTCTGGGCTGTGGTCAGGTGCAGGATGACGGGCAGGGCGGTCAGCAGCGCGGCGAACAAGGTCAGCGTATGCAGGGCCAGGAACGCCCAGCGGCGGGGGGCCAGCCACTTGTAGTAGAGCGGGTCGATGATCGATATCAGCGCGGCGATACACAGCAGCCCGGTAAAGAACAACTGCCCGCTGTTCCAGGTGGTGGTGATGAAAAAGAACGGCAGGACGAAGAACAGGCTTTCCTGGTGGATCATCTGCGTGGCATAGCGCAGCAAGGGCTGGGGGATCTCGCGCTTGAAGATTTTGGCAAACAGCTTGGTCAGGCTGTTTTCCAGCATCAGCCAGATCCAGCTGAGAACCATGATGATGGTGATCCAGGTCGCCAGCCCTTGCTGGCGATCGACCAGAATGAAACTGCCGACCCCGGAGATAAAACCACCGAGCGCAATGACCCCAGGGTAGCGCTTCATCAATTCCAGTATGCGCTGCACGTACAGGGTCAGGGTTGGCATTCGGCGGTTCGCACTAGTCGTAGGAAAAATCCTCGACAGATTACCGCCCGGGAGGGCGGTGTGGCGAGCAGGCTCGCCCCCGTCGTCATGAAATCTTTCGGCGCAAACGCCACGCCAACAATCCAAGTACCAGCAGGCCCAACATCCCGGCCACCAGCCAGATCAACTCATCATCACTGACCAACGGCTTTTCAATGCGCAGATACCCCGGCTGCAACAACAACGAGCGCATGGCCCGGTTGGCTTCTTCCAGGGTGACGCCCTGCAGATCCCTGGCCGGGTCAGCAAAGCGCCCGTTCTGGAAGTCACCCAGCGCGCCCCAGTAATAATCGGCCAGCGCACTGTTGCCCTGCACGGCCCAGGCCTGACGGGCGATGGCGGCCTGTTTGAGGCGGTTGAAAGTCTCGACGTTTAGACCGTCCTTGAGCAGGCCGGCCTTGAGTTCTTCCAGGACCTGCTTGGCTGCGGGCAAATCATCGCGCTCCAGGTCCGCATTGAGGCTCATGAAACCGACCCCGCCGAACACCTCGCGCTCGGCCGAGGGCCCGTAGGACAGGCTATGTGCCAGGCGCATCTGGCGGTAGAGCGCCCAGTCCAGGTAGTCCTTGAGCAAATCAAAGGTCTCGTCGTGCTGGTCCTCCAGTACCGGCTCGGGCACCAGCCAGTGCAGCTTGGCGCCGTTGCCAACCAGGCCGTGGCTCAACGTGCGCTCGTGGGCAGCCGTTGCCTTGATTTCCGGCAGGGGCGGGTGATCGGTCGGGTCAACCGCCTCGAGCTCGCCATAGGCCCGCTCCAGGTAGGCTGGCAGCAGGCGATCAAGGTCGCCGACCACGATCAACGTCATGTTGTTGGGGGCGTACCAGGCGTTGCGCACGTCCTCGAGCTGCTCGCGAGTCAGGTGATCGACTTGCGCGCGCTCAGGGCATTTGAGGCCCAGTTCCACTGCCAGCTGGTTACTCGCGGTATGGCCCAGATCCTGACGATCGAGCCAACGCTGCAGGTGAGAATAGTGGCCACCGTCCTCACGCTCCACCACCTGCTTGGCGGCATTGATCGCGTTGTCGTCAAAACGGGTCTGGGTCAACAGGGCCAGCAACAGATCCAGCACTTTGCGCTGGTTTTTCGCCGGCGCCTCTATGACGAACGTGGTGTCGGCGTTGCTGGTGTAGGCATTCCATTCGCCGCCCAGGGCCTGCATGCGCTCTTCCAGCCCACCTTCGCCGGTGGCGTCGATGCCGCTGAACAACAGATGTTCGAGCAGGTGCGGCAGCTCCTTGTCGGCACAACCGAAGTCATCCAGACCGACGCCCACCACCAGGCGAATCGCCACGTGACCACGGTCCATGCCGGGCTTGAGCAGCAATTGCAAACCGTTGGGCAACGTATAGCCCTCGACCTGGAAGCGATCCAGGGCGAATGAGGGTAATGAGCCAAGCAGTAGACAGGCGAACAACAGGCAACGCATAACGGGCTTCCAGGCAACCTAATCGGAGATCCATGTCGTCAGTCAGGCCGCTTTCGCGGGCAAGCCCGCTTCCCCATTAGATTTTTGGGGCTCACAACCCCCTGTGGGAGCGGGCTTGCTCGCGAAAGCGGTCTTGAGGCTGAACCAATGTTACTGACTCACCACCTTGGCAGACGTTCAAGGCGAATGTGTGATGTCCGCCAAATCGTCCACCGCCAGCGCACCTGTGTCGGACGTTTCCAGCACTGCATAGGCACTGCTGCAAAACAGTGAATTGAGGCGCTTCATGTCGGCAATCAGCTCCAGATGCAAGGAACTGGTCTCGATACTCTGCACAATCTTGCGCTGCAAACGGCTCACATGGGCATGCGCCAGGCGCCGTTCCTGCGCGCGAAAGCGACGTTTCTCACGCAACAACTGGCGGGCGCTTTCCTTGTCGGAACTGAGGTACACCGACAACCCCAGGCGCAGGTTGGAGATCAGCTGGCTGTGCAGCCCCGCCAACTCCTCCAGGCCCACTTCGGAAAATGACCGACGCTGCGAAGTCTTCTGTTGCTGGACCTTGCGCAGCATACGTTCGATCAGGTCGCTGGCAAGCTTTAGATTGATCGCCAGCTCGATGGTCTCCGCCCAGCGTCGACTGTCCTGCTCGCTCAAGTCTTCACGGGGCATTTGCGCCAGGTACAGCTTGATCGCGCTGTAGAGCGATTCAACATCATCCGTCAGGCGGCGCATTTCCTGAGTCACGGCCGTCTGCTTGCCGTGCAGCACATCGAGCATGGCTTCGAGCATGTTATCGATCAGGTCGCCGATGCGCAGGGTTTCCCGTGCCGCGTTGGCCAGCGCCAGGCTGGGTGTGACCAGCGCAGTCAGGTCCAGGTGGCGAGGTCTGGCCGTGCCATTGATCTCCGGACGTTCCGGTAGCAACCAGGCACACAACCTGGCCATCGGCCCCACGCTGGGTAGCAGGATCAGGCAGCGCACGGTGTTGTAGAGCAAATGGAAGCCGATGACCATTTCCTGCGGGCTGAAGTCGAGGCTGTCGATCCAGTGCACCAAAGGGTCCAGCACCGGAATGATCAGCAATAGCCCTATCAGTTTGTACAACAGGCTGCCGAGCGCAACCTGCCGGCCTGCGGCGTTTTGCATGCTGGTGCTGAGGAAGGCCAGCACGCCGCTGCCGATGTTCGCGCCAATCACCAGGCCGATAGCCACCGGCAGGCTGATCACTCCCGCGCCGGCAAGCGTGGCGGTGAGCAGCACGGCGGCGAGGCTTGAGTAGGAGACCATCGCAAACAGCGCGCCGACCAGGGCGTCGAGCAGGATATCGCCGGTCAGCGAGGCGAAAATCACCTTTACGCCTTGGGCCTGGGTGATCGGCGCGGCGGATTCAACGATCAGCTGCAGCGCCAGAATGATCAAGCCCAGACCAATGCTGACCCGTCCCATCTGCCCAAGTCGCGTCTGCTTGCGGGATAGGAAGAAAATCACCCCGACAAAAATCAGCAGCGGCGACAACCAGGACAGATCGAAAGTCAGTACCCGGGCCATCAACGCCGTGCCGACGTCTGCGCCAAGCATGGTCGCCAGCGCCGGGGTCAGTGCCATCAGGCCCTGTCCAACAAAAGAAGTGACGAGCATGGCCGTGGCGTTACTGCTCTGGACCATGGCCGTCACGACGATGCCGGAAATAAACGCCAGCCAGCGCCTGGACATGTTCTGGCCAATCACATGGCGCAGATTGGACCCGTAGACCCGCAGGATGCCGGTTCGGACGATGTGCGTGCCCCAGATCAGCAGGGCCACGGCAGATAACAAATTGAGCAGGGTGAGCATAAAGGCCCCCTGTGGTGGTAGCGCCCCAAAGGAGCAAGTTGACGTGCCGCGCGTTTTTCTACGTTCTGTACTTAAGCTGTAGTTGGCTAACGGTCTGCGCGCCAGCATCGCATAGCTAAACAGATGATTGAAACAAAAGTGTCATAAAAACAGCTGGATGGAAAAACAAAATAGGGACCCTGAGGTCCCCATTCATGCCCTGTGGGAGCGAGCCTGCTCGCGATGGTATCGAGGACAACGAGTTGACTCAGTCAGTACGCGTTATCGTTGACGACCATCACGAGCAGGCTCGCTCCCCCAGGTTTCATGCAGGTTAGCGATATTACTGGCCAGGAATATCCTTGCGCAGTTTCACCGGGTCCTGCTGCTTGCGCTTTCTTGCCATGGCAGTGCGCATCTTGATGTTGAACGCTTCCACCGCCAGCGAGAACGCCATGGCGAAGTAGACGTAGCCTTTGGGTACGTGGACTTCGAACGACTCGGCGATCAACACGGTGCCGACTACCAGCAGGAACGACAACGCCAGCATTTTCAACGACGGATGCTTGTCGATGAACGAGCTGATAGTGCCGGCCGCCAACATCATCACCAGTACGGCGACAACAATGGCCGCGACCATGACCGGTACATGGGAGACCATGCCCACCGCCGTGATCACCGAATCCAGGGAGAACACGATGTCGATGATCGCAATCTGGATGATGGTGTACAGGAAGTTGCCACCCTTGCCGGTCGGTTCCTCACCGGTCTCGTCTTCGCCTTCCAGCGCGTGATACATCTCTTGCGAGCTTTTCCACAGCAGGAACAGGCCGCCGAAGAACAGGATCAGGTCACGCCCGGAAATGCCTTGGCCGAAGACCTCGAACAGGTCTGCGGTGAGCTGCATGACCCAGGTAATCGACAGCAACAACAGGATTCGCGTGACCATGGCCAGCGCCAGGCCGAAGATCCGGGTACGCGCCTGCATGTGTTTGGGCATGCGGCTGACCAGGATCGAAATCATGATGATGTTATCGATACCCAGGACGATTTCCAGGGCGGTCAGGGTAAAGAAGGCAACCCAGATCTCAGGGTTGGTCAGCCATTCCATGTGTATTCCTTTGAGGATGTGTTGAACCACGAAGGGTCCGGGCTTCGATCAAAAAGCCAGGACCCTTCACGGTGAGTCTTGGGCTTATAGAGTGCTGAACAGCGGAAAAACCCCCATCAGCAATGCTGCAACAAGTATGCACATGCACACCAGAACTGCCCACTTCAGGGTAAAGCGCTGGTGGTCACCGAAGTCGATACCGGCCAGGGCCACCAACAGATAAGTCGAGGGTACCAGCGGGCTCAACAAGTGGACGGGCTGACCGACGATCGAGGCACGTGCCATTTCAACTGCGGTTATACCGTAATGACTCGCTGCTTCGGCAAGTACCGGTAACACGCCGTAATAAAATGCATCGTTCGACATGAAAAATGTGAACGGCATGCTCACCAGCGCGGTAATCACTGCCAGGTACGGGCCGAGGAAATCCGGAATCACCGCCAGCAGGCTTTTCGACATCGCATCAACCATGCCGGTGCCCGACAGGATACCGGTGAAAATACCGGCCGCGAAGATCAAACCGACCACTGCCAGCACGCTGCCGGCATGGGCCGCAACGCGATCTTTCTGCATTTGCAGGCAAGGGTAGTTGACGATCATCGCGATACTGAACGCCACCATGAACAACACCGGCAGTGGCAACAAGCCGCCAATCAGGGTGCACATCAGCACCAGCGTCAACGCGCCGTTGAACCAGATAAGCTTCGGACGGCGGGCATCCGGGAATTGCGAAACGCTGATCTCACTGTGGTCAATTTCATCGCCCGCCAGGTGCAGTTCACCCAGACGAGCGCGTTCGCGTTTGCCGTAGAAGTAGGCAATTGCCAGGATCGCCACCACACCCGCCAGCATCGCCGGAATCATCGGCACGAAGATGTCGGACGGGTCCACGTGCAGCGCGCTCGCGGCACGGGCGGTCGGGCCACCCCACGGGGTCATGTTCATCACGCCACCGGCGAGGATGATCAGGCCGGCCATGATGCGCGGGCTCATGCCGATGCGGCTGTAGAGCGGCAGCATGGCCGCCACGCAGATCATGTAAGTGGTCGCGCCGTCACCATCAAGGGAGACGACGAGCGCCAGTACGGCGGTGCCGACCGAAACTTTCAGCGGGTCGCCCTTGACCAGTTTGAGGATCTTGCGCACAGCCGGGTCGAACAGGCCGGAGTCGATCATCAGGGCGAAGTAGAGAATCGCGAACATCAGCATCACACCGGTCGGCGCGAGCTTGGTGATGCCTTCGAGCATCATCGGACCGATCTTCGGCGCAAAACCACCGAACAGGGCGAAAACAATCGGGATGATGATCAGGGCAATCAGCGCGGACAGGCGCTTGGTCATGATCAGGAACATGAACGTGATGACCATGGCAAAGCCAAGGAAAGTCAGCATGGGAATACTCCAGGCGTGGCGCGGCTAGGGGAAATGAGCGAACCGGGTGAGGTCAGCGCAGAACGGGAAGCACGAGTCGAGCGGGCGGAGTTACAGCGCAGGGGCGGATTGAGAAGGACATCAGGATCACCATTGTTGTTGTTAAATGGGCCGTGCGAGCAGCAAAACACTCGTGTGGGCCAACCGGTCTGTTGCCGGGAGTGAGGCGATCCTAATCGGGGAAGCTTTCAGCCAGCTTTCGCCAGTGAAAGCAATGACCGGATGTTTAACCGGTCGTCGGACAGCATCCATGTGCGCATAGAGGACCGAGGGTGAATCTCGCTGATCAAAAAATGCTCAAATCCAGGGGTCGAATCGCCCCCATCCAGATTGCATGCTCGGTGTGGTCCAGCAGATTGTTGCCGGTCTCGGGATGCAGGAACACCACCAGGCCCTTGCGGTTGAGCGCCAGCCACGGCAGCACCTCGCCCAGGTAGTGTGGCTCGAAGGCCAACTGGCAGCTCCAGTCCGGGTGCGGACCTACCGGACGTTCGTGCACGCGCCCCATCCTCAGGGGAAACAGCTGCGCTGCCCGCTCGCACAATGCCCGTGCCTGATCAATGTTGCTCGCGTCGAAGTACACGTGGGCGTGATAGCCCTTTATCCCTCGCATCTGAAACCCTCCAAACCCGGTCGAACCCTGAACGATTGCTGCGGGTCACACGCCATATACGTTGCGATCAAGGGACCCCTGCCATGAAAAATGCCGAAACCCCCGTTGTGAAAGTGGTGCTTTATGGTGCCATGAGTAGCCTGGGCAGTGCGCTGATGGCTGAAATGCTGCGGCGTCAGCATGAAGTGATCGCGATTCTCGACGACCTCACAGCGCTCCCACCCCGTCCGGGGCTGCGCACCAAGATCGGCGACCTGTTTGACGCTGACCGGGTTAAGCAGAGCGTGGCCGGCAGTACCGCCGTGGTCTGCCTGTTAGACGCGCCAGGGCTGCCTTTCAACAGCGAATACGTGGAAAAAACCATTATCCCGGGGCCCGTGGAACAAGTGTTGGCTGTGGATGCGCTGATCGAAGGCATGCAGGCATCCCGTATTGCGCGACTGTTCCTGGTGGGTGATTTCGAGGTATTGGACGAACCGGAAATAGAGGATCGCCTGCAACGCCATGCGGCTGAAGAAATTCGCGAGGCCCTGCAAAGCAGCGATTTGCAATGGACAATGGTTAACGCACCGCGGGGTGTTCCGGGGCTGACCATCGAACACTTTAGCCAGGTCAGCAGTAGCCTTGAGCCGGGTCTGAGTGAGCCGCTTGAGCGATTGAGCCGGGTGGCGGTGGGAATCGCCGATGAGCTGCAGTTACGTTTACATGTCGGCGAGCACGTGAATTTTATCGCGAGTGGTGTTGCAAAGTGAGGGGGGCGAGTGTCGAGGTACAGTATCAATCGAATCGGTGAGTTCAAATGTTCAATGAACAACCCATGTTTGTTCTTGTGCGTTATTAACGGGAGCCGTGCATTATGCTGCAATAGCCGGATAATGCACGATGGTCAGCAACACCGGGACTGATGAATGCATAGCTTGCGGAAAAGATCGGTACGAGACATGGCCGCACCTGACCATTGACTAGGGACTTACACTCGTTTTTTTACGGCTGTCAGGTTTGTGGATCGCATATTTTATTTCTACATGCCCAGCCCGTCAAGAACATCACTAATCAATAATGCCGATTCTTGCTCCTGCAGATAGTCGCAATGCATCCCCATAGTTTTAAAATCGGTACTGGTTTTAATAAATGCGTCCCATGTTGTATCATTTGAAGCAAGCAGCTTTTCAAGTTTATCCTTTTTATCAAGCATTCCCATATCTGGATCGTCTCTACCATGCGTATCAAAAAACAGTCCTGCGGCAGGTTGCATTGAATCAGGACTATTTTTAATTATATCTGGCATGTCAGCCCGAAGCTCTTCACATTTTTTCAAGTAAGTCTTTTTGTCATCATCTCCCTGAGTGTTATTCAGTATCGCCCTGTCAATACCGGTATAAAATATATCCGGCGAGCCAGTATAATGATCCACCTCATGGGTAATGATGTGCTTGAAGAGCATCGGGTGTTTAATCGGGTCTTCTATGTTATTTGTTATTATTATTATAGGATATTTGTCGCCAATCAATGATATGACCGGATGCACTGTAGCCGCGTAGGTCGCGGGCCTATTATCATCCCGATCACGTTGAATTCCCTCAGGAGTTTGCTTTACCAAGATATACTGAATACATTCCCCAACCACACTTTCTAAATGGCATGGGTTTTTTGTTAATTTAAGCTTGAAGTCTATTTCATTTGTGTCCGGGGAGGTATAGGTTTCTCTTTGAGCAAATGACTCCCTAGAGGTACCCATCTCGGACAAAAGGTTATCAAATACCGGCTCAATTTGACTTTCAATTTTACTTTCATCAACGCCCATGTCATACAGGACAGCGCCTATAACATCTTTTGCTTCTTGAGTAGCGTTAACCCTCACTGGCATTGGGGAGTCGCATGATTGTGTACACCTGTTTTTAGTTGCCTCCAGCACGGCGACTGACCCCTTTCGAGCCTCTTCTATGGCTTCGAATACTTGCGGATAAAGCCGCTTTATCTCTCCATCCCGGGCCAGTTCTTCTCCACCAATGTTATCGATCGTCCAGTGATTCAAACGTTCTGCTATTCCAGTTCGGGGGGCACGAATGAATTTATCAAGGAGTGCGGTTTCATTTCCAAACGGAATACTTTCAATCATGAGCTGATGTTCGGGGGACATTATGAGTCGATTTGGTACAGGTACGCGCTGAACACCAAAAGCGTCAGAGCGACGGATCGTCGCGCTTGCTATTCCACAGGCTACTACTGCCAGCCCCCCCACCACCGAAAGTAACACCTTCCATATAAGTCCTTTACCTGATTTTTTCGGACCATTGGACGCTTGCGGTGGTCTGGCGCTTTCAATATCCCTCACGGGCCACGCAGTATCACGTGATGGCTCATTGTCTACATTTATGAGCACGCGCTTAACTTTTGGATCTTTTGTCACGCTTGTGTTTTCTTGTAGATTTATAAGTGAGTATGATGGTGAAATTCGAGCGCTTAGCATGCAAAAACTCTCTGCATATTTATTATAGATATAGGATTTCTCCTAAACAGTCACATAAGCCAATACATGTCTGGCTTATTTGCAATATTAAGCATTTTTCAACCCAACAAATCATTTGAATTTTACGGGCATCGTGTGACAAAATCTTACTAAGCGCCTGAAGAAACATACAGTATGATTTAAATACTCGACTTATCAGATCGGAACTTTCGTACGGCATAACTCTGGAGAAGTCCACTCCCTGAAATCGCCCGAAGCTTTTCGTTCAGGCACTTACAGCACAACAAGTAAGTGATTTAGTCCCCTATACCGCAACGTGAGCTTTATCGCGCCTGACGTCAGTTCGCGATGGACGGCAACGGCAGGCCATTAAGCGACTGCGCACTGCGGGTCTGCTCCTGCATCAACCAGTCAACGAATCGCTGAATCAATTCGCCGCGGCGCTTTCGCTGAGGCAGGACCACGTAGTAGCCAAGCCGTGAAATGACCGTGGCGGCGATTGGACGACACAACAAGCCCTCCGACAGCAAGTTATCCACAAGATGTCGCCAACCGATGGCGACGCCCTGACCACCAATCGCGGCCTGGATCAACAAGGTGTAGTTATCAAAACGCAGCTGACCCGGTGCGGGCGCCGAAGTGATCCCCAGCTCACGAAACACGCCGCTCCAATCAAACCAGTTGCTGCTATTTTCGCCGCGCAGGTGCAGCAGGGGCAGTTCCAGCAGCGAAGGGACCGGCAGGGGCAGCGCACGGTCTTTGAGCAGCAGCGGGCTGCACACCGGGAATACTTCTTCGCTGAACAGCCAGTGACTCTCACCTTGCTTGAAGCGCCCGTCGCCAAACAGCACGGCAACATCGATATCGCTGCGCAGCATGTTGTGGCTGCGCTCACTGGTAACGAGACTGACATCCACATTGGGGTTGGCGGCATGGAAGCGGTGCAGGCGCGGCATCAACCAATAGGCGGCGAACGCGAAATCCGTGGCGACCTGCAGCACCTCGTGCTGATCTTGCGCACTGATAGCCGCCAGTCCTGCATCGATATTCTGCAAACCGAGCTGCACCTGTTCGAAGAGGACAATGCCCGCCTCTGTCAGCTCAATGCCACGATAAATCCGATCGAACAGGCGGGTGGCAAGTTGCTCTTCCAGCCGTTTGATTTGCTGACTGATGGCGGGTTGAGTCGTCCCCAGCTCCACGGCGGCGGCGGTGAAACTTCGCTGGCGCGCCGCTGCTTCAAAAGCTCGCAACAGGTCCAGGGACAGACTCCCGAGGGCTTCATACATAAGCTGTGCTTATCCTAGTCATTGCCGGTTGTGGGCTTTACCGCAAAAGGCATGGCACCCATGCTCGGTCGCAGCACTCTCGCATAAATATTCACTATGGAATGCCGCGATCACATGAAGCGCAAGAATATTCTCTTCATCATGGCCGATCAGATGGCCGCGCCAATGTTGCCGTTCTACGACCCTTCGCCAATCAAATTACCCAATCTCAGCCGACTTGCTTCCGAAGGCGTAGTGTTCGACTCCGCTTATTGCAACAGCCCACTGTGTGCACCGTCGCGTTTTACCCTCGTGAGCGGCCAGCTGCCGAGCAAGATCGGCGCCTATGACAATGCGGCTGACTTTCCCGCCGACGTACCCACCTATGCCCATTACCTGCGCCGCCTGGGCTACCGCACCGCCCTGTCCGGAAAGATGCACTTCTGTGGTCCGGATCAACTGCACGGCTATGAAGAACGCCTGACCAGTGACATTTATCCAGCCGACTACGGCTGGTCGGTGAACTGGGACGAACCCGATGTACGTCCCACCTGGTTCCACAATATGTCATCGGTGCTGCAGGCTGGCCCCTGCGTGCGCACCAACCAGCTGGATTTTGACGAAGAAGTGGTCTTCAAGGCGCAGCAGTACCTGTTTGACCACATCCGCGAGGACGGCGACCAGCCGTTCTGCCTGACCGTGTCCATGACCCATCCCCACGACCCGTACACCATCCCGAAGAAATACTGGGATATGTACCAGGACAGCGATATTCCGCTGCCACAGACGCCAGCGCAGTCCGAGCTGGACCCGCACTCCCAGCGACTGCTCAAGGTGTACGACTTGTGGGACAAGCCGCTGCCTGTGGATAAGATCCGTGACGCGCGACGCGCCTATTTCGGAGCCTGCAGCTATATTGACGACAACGTCGGCAAACTCCTGCAAACACTTGAAGATACCGGGCTGATCGACGATACCATTATTGTCTTCTCCGGGGATCATGGCGACATGCTCGGCGAGCGCGGCCTCTGGTACAAAATGCACTGGTTCGAGATGGCCGCCCGGGTCCCCTTGTTGATCAGCGCGCCGGGGCAATTTGGTGCCGGTCGCGTCAGCGCTGCCGTCTCGACTGCCGACCTCCTGCCGACCTTTGTCGAATTGGCCGACGGCTCGCTGGCGCCAGGCTTGCCGCTCGATGGCCGCTCGCTGGTGTCGCACCTGAAGGGGCAGGGCGGTCACGACGAAGCATTTGGCGAGTACATGGCCGAAGGCACCATCAGCCCGCTGATGATGATTCGCCGCGGCGCCTACAAATTCATCTACAGCGAAGACGACCCTTGCCTACTCTTCGATGTGCACAATGACCCGCGTGAACAGGAAGAGCTCAGCCAGTCGCCGCAACACGGCGCACTGTTTGCCGAGTTCCTTGCCGAAGCACGGGCCAAGTGGGACATACCTGCGATTCACCAACAGGTGCTCGCCAGTCAGCGCCGCCGGCGATTCGTGGCCGAGGCCCTGAGCATCGGCAAGCTGAAGAGCTGGGATCACCAGCCACTGGTAGACGCCAGTCAGCAGTACATGCGCAACCACATCGACCTGGATGATCTGGAGCGCAAAGCACGTTATCCACAACCCTGCCAAAACCAATAATGTTAAGGGGAAGTCCATGCAAAGGTTATCCACAGTTCTGACGGTCGGCCTTCTGGCTCTGGGCAGCGCATCGGCGTATGCCGATCAGAGCTGCGATACGGTGAAAATGGCCGATCCGGGCTGGAGCGATATTGCGGCGACCAACGCCATTACCGGGTTCTTGCTGGACGGCATGGGCTATAAGGCCAAGGTTGACACCTTGGCGGTGCCTATCACCTTCGGTGGTTTGAAGGACGGTCAGGTCGACGTGTTCCTGGGTAACTGGATGCCGGCGCAGCAAGGTTTCTACGACAAGTTCGTGGCCACCGGGGATGTAACCCAACTGGCGAAAAACCTCGATGGCACCGAGTTCACCCTGGCTGTTCCGGATTATGTGTGGGACGCAGGTGTGCATAACTTCGCCGACCTGAACAAGTTTGCCGACAAGTTTGCCGACAAGTTTGAGAAAAAAATCTACGGCATTGGCTCCGGGGCTCCGGCGAACATCTCGCTGCAGGACATCATCAAGAAAAACGACTTCGACTTGGGTCAATGGAAGCTGGTGGAATCCAGCGAGCAGGCCATGCTGGCGGAAGTGTCCCGCGCCGTTAAGAAACAGAAGTTCGTGACCTTCCTCGGCTGGACGCCCCACCCGATGAACGTGCAGCTGAAGATGCACTACCTCAAGGGTGGCGAGAAGTACTTCGGTGATACCGGTGCGGTTTATACATTGACTCGCAAGGGTTATGCACAGGCCTGTCCAAACGTCGGCAAGCTGCTCACCAACCTGAGCTTTACCCAGGAAATGGAGAACAGCATCATGGCCGAGGTCGTGAACAAGAAGATCAGCAATGCCGAGGCTGCCAAGGCGTGGATCAAGGCTAATCCTGCGGTTCTGGACAAATGGCTGGATGGTGTGAAAACCGCCGATGGCAAGGAGGCGTTGCCTGCGGTGAAAGCCAAGCTCTGATTCATAGGGGGGAGCCTGTCATTCATGCAGGAGCGAGCCTGCTCGTGTTGGGCGTACACGATTACGCCGGGCGCCTGATGCCCCAAGGTGCCGGTACGTTTTTCGCGAGCGAGCTCGCTCCTGCAGGTAGGGGCTGGCACGCTCGCGCCGCCATCACTGGTTCACCCTGTTACCCTTTGCGCATTCCCCCACCTGAGAGGACCCATGGCCTTTCCCAGCCGCCATTCGCTCTTCCCCTTCCTGAGCTGGTTGCCTCGGCAAACCCGTGCCACTGTCGGGCGCGACCTTATCGTCGGCCTGAGCGGTGCGATTCTCGCGCTGCCACAGTCGATTGCCTACGCCCTGATTGCCGGGCTCCCACCTGAATACGGGTTGTACGCGGCTATCATTCCTGTTCTGATCGCCTGCCTGTGGGGATCATCCTGGCACCTGATCTGTGGTCCTACAGCGGCAATTTCCATTGTCTTGTATGCCAGCGTCAGCCCCTTGGCGGTACCCGCCTCGCAGGACTACGTGGCACTTATTCTGTTGCTGACGCTGCTGGCCGGGATCTTCCAGTGGCTGCTGGGCTTGTTGCGATTCGGCGCGCTGGTGAATTTTGTCTCCCATTCGGTGGTATTGGGGTTCACCCTCGGTGCGGCGGTGGTGATTGCCGTCGGCCAGCTGCCCAACTTGCTGGGGCTGGACCTGCCCAGCCAGGCCACGGCACTCGACAGCTTCATGTCGGTGTTTCAACACCTCCATCAGGTGGACAAGCCATCGCTCATTCTCGGGCTGGCGACAGTGGCATTGGGAGCCACCCTGAAATGGCTGCTGCCACGCTGGCCGACGCTGTTGATCACGCTGGTAATGGCAGGGCTGCTGGTGTGGCTCTGGCCCGGGATGTTCGGCCACGTCAGCCTGGTCAGCGCCTTTGTCGGTCGACTGCCACCTTTGAGCGCCGTGCCGCTGGACCTGGACTTGATCCTGCGCTTGTTACCCAGCGCGGTCGCGGTGGGCATGTTGGGGCTGGTGACCAGCCTGTCGATTGCTCGCTCCCTGTCGGCACGCTCACAGCAGTTGCTCGACGCCAATCAGGAAGTGCGCGCCCAGGGCTTATCCAACATGGTCGGGGCATTTTTTTCCGGGTCGTTGTCCGCTGGCTCCTTCACCCGTTCGGGCTTGAGTTACGAGGCAGGGGCCTGCTCCCCGCTGGCCGGGGTGTTCTCGGCGCTGTGGGTCGCGCTGTTTGCAGTGTTTGGCGCGGCATTGATCGCCCACATCCCGATTCCGGCGATGGCTGGCAGTATTTTGCTGATCGCCTGGGGCCTGGTGGATCATCGCGGCATTCGCGCATTGCTGAGGGTCAGTCGCGCCGAGTTCCTGGTCATGGCGCTGACCTGTGTCGCCACGCTGCTGCTGGAATTGCAGACCGCGATCTACGCCGGGGTACTGGCTTCGCTGTTCTTCTACCTCAAGCGCACCTCGCAACCGCGTGTGCAGCATTGGCGCGACGGCGATGAGGATGTGTTGCGGGTTGGCGGCTCGATCTTTTTCGGCGCCAGCCATTACCTCCAGGTACGCCTGCAACGCATGCACGCTGCCCGGGTAGTGATTGAGGCGCAGCAGATCAATTTCATCGATTACTCAGGGGTGGAGATGCTGCATCAGGAGGCGCGGCGCCTGCTCAAGCAGAATCGCAGCCTGACCCTGCGGCAAGCGCGGCCGCAGGTGGTGGAGGAGCTGAGAAAGCTGGAAGGCGCGGAGAAATGCCCGATCCGGTTTGAAGACTGAATCGTGTTTCACTCCAACAGTTTCACTCTGCGAGTTGTCGGCGCAGTTCGGCCAGCACCGGCGCCGTGTCCGGTCGCACACCCCGCCACAGGAAGAACGCTTCCGCCGCCTGTTCGGCGAGCATCCCCAATCCATCCATTGCCACCGCTGCGCCGTGCTCGCTGGCCCAGCGGCAGAATGACGTCGGTTCCTTGCCGTACATCATGTCGTAGCAAACCGTCTTGCCCGGCTCGATCAGACTGCTGGCAATCGGTGGGACTTCACCGGACAGGCTCGCGGAGGTGGCGTTGATGATCAGGTCCACGGATTCCTCCAGCCAGTCAAAGCCACTGGCAGAGACCGGGCCCAGATCATCAAACAACTCGGCCAGCAATTCCGCTTTTTCCACCGTGCGGTTGGCGATGATCACCGACGCCGGCTGCTCGGCCAACAACGGCTCCAGCGCACCCCGCACCGCACCGCCGGCGCCCAGTAGCAGGATGCGCTTCCCCTTGAGACTGAAAGCGGCATTAACCGCCAGATCCCGCACCAGCCCGGCGCCGTCGGTGTTATCACCCAGCAACGAGCCGTCAGCCAGTTTGCTCAAGGTATTCACCGCGCCAGCCCGCTGGGCGCGCTCGGTCAGGCTGTCGGCCAGGCGATAGGCCTCTTCCTTGAAAGGCACCGTGACGTTGGCTCCGCGCCCCTCCAGGAAAAACGCCCGGGCGAAGTGGGAAAAATCATCGAGCGGTGCCAGGGAAGTGCTGTAGTCCAGTTGCTGACCCGTCTGCTCGGCAAACAGTCGATGGATAAGTGGCGACTTGCTGTGGCCAATCGGGTTGCCGAATACGACGTAACGATCCATCAGTTTTCCTCGTTCAGGCCTTGGCCAACCAATCGCGGTCTTGCAGGAAATATTCGGTCAGCCGCGCTTCTTCACTGCCCGGCTCGGCCTTCCAGTCGTAACCCCAACGCACTTGCGGCGGCAGCGACATGAGGATCGATTCCGTACGTCCGCCCGACTGCAGGCCGAACAGCGTGCCACGGTCGTAGACCAGGTTGAATTCGACATAGCGGCCGCGACGGAACTCCTGGAATTCGCGTTGCCTGGCAGTGAATGCATCGTTCTTGCGGCGCTGGACGATCGGCAGGTAGGCCTCGATGAACGCGTCGCCGATGGCCCGCATGAAAGCAAAGCTGGTGTCGAAATCCCATTCATTGAGGTCATCGAAGAACAGGCCGCCAATGCCACGCGGCTCGTGGCGATGCTTGATATGAAAGTAGCTGTCGCACCATGCCTTGTAGCGCGAATAGACGTCGGGACCAAACGGCGCGCAAGCCTGCTCGGCAACCCGATGCCAATGCACACAATCTTCTTCATTGCCGTAGTAGGGCGTCAGGTCGAAACCGCCACCAAACCACCAGACGGGTTCTTCGCCATCTTTCTCCGCGATGAAGAACCGCACATTGGCGTGCGAAGTGGGCACCATGGGGTTGTGCGGGTGAATGACCAGGGACACGCCGAGCGCTTCAAAGCCGCGTCCGGCAAGCTCCGGTCGATGGGCACTGGCCGAGGGAGGGAGACCGCTGCCAAACACGTGGGAAAAGTTGACGCCGCCTTTCTCGATGACAGCACCGTTCTCGATCACGCGAGTGCGACCGCCCCCACCCGCGGGTCTGGTCCAGGCATCCTCGACGAAGCGCGTACCGCCGTCTTCGGCTTCAAGGGCAGCGCAAATGCGGTCTTGCAGGTCGAGCAGATAGGCTTTTACGGCCTCGGTACGGGTCGTCATGGCATCACCTTGAATCGGGACAAACGGCGCGGCGCATCAACGGCCGGCGGCAAATTGCTGCACAGGATAACACCGCACCCTGTTGCACCACAGTTGACGAAGATCATGCTTAGGAGTCCGATAGGGGGCTTACCCAAACGATCACCAGGAGAGTTCTGATGGCAAAGCGTATCCAGTTCAGTGCCCATGGCGGCCCCGAAGTGCTCGAGTATGTCGACTACCAACCTGCCGAGCCTGGCCCGCAGCAGGTACGCGTGAGCAATAAGGCCATCGGCCTGAACTTCATCGACACCTATTACCGCAGCGGACTGTATGCGCCACCGGCCTTGCCATCGGGCCTGGGTTCAGAGGGCGCCGGCGTGGTCGAAGCGGTGGGCAGCGCAGTCACTCGATTCAAAGTGGGTGATCGAGTGGCCTACGGCAGCGGCCCATTGGGCGCCTACAGCGACACTCACGTGCTGCCCGAAGCCAACCTGGTGCAACTGCCGGATGCGATCAGCTTCGAGCAAGCGGCCGGCGTGATGCTCAAGGGCCTGACCGTACAGTACCTGCTGCGCCAGACCTATGAACTCAAAGGCGGCGAAACCATCCTGTTTCATGCGGCTGCGGGCGGGGTAGGTTCGCTGGCGTGCCAATGGGCCAAGGCCCTGGGTGTGAAGTTGATCGGCACTGTCAGCTCTGCAGAGAAAGCCGCATTGGCCACAGCCAACGGAGCCTGGGCGACGATCGACTACAGCCATGAAAACGTGGCGCAGCGTGTCCTGGAATTGACCGACGGCAAGAAAGTGCCTGTGGTTTACGACGGGGTCGGCAAGGACACCTGGCTGACATCCCTCGACAGCGCTGCGCCACGCGGCCTGGTGGTGAGCTTCGGCAATGCGTCGGGCGCGGTGGACGGGGTGAACCTGGGGATTCTATCGGCGAAGGGTTCGCTGTATGTGACCCGGCCAACACTTGCGACCTACGCCAACAACGCCGAAAACCTGCAGCGCATGGCGGATGAGTTGTTCGAGATGATCAGCAGCGGGAAGTTGAAGGTGGATATCAGCCAGCAATATCCGCTGGCCGAAGCGGCAAAGGCTCAGACCGAGCTGTCGGCACGGCGTACTACCGGCTCGACTATTTTGTTGCCTTGAGGACGCCATCGCGGGCAAGCCTTGCCCGCGATGAACGATGACTCGGTCTCAATCCGGGCGAATGACCTGCCCCGTCGCCAGGTCCCGAATCACACTCGGATTCCTGCGCCCACCCAAATTACCACCCAGGATGTAATCCACCTGCCCACGGAAATACTGCTCCACGCGAATCCGTGTGCGCGCTGCCGGCCGACCTTGCGGGTTGGCCGAAGTGGACACCAACGGCCCTACCAGTGAACACAAGTCCCGTACCTGAGGATGATCGCTGACGCGCAACGCCACGGTCTCATGCTTGCCAGTAATCCACAGTGGCAACTGATTCTGGTGCGGCACCAGCCAGGTGTTGGGTCCCGGCCAGGTGCTGGCCATGCGGTCCATCCACAACTCGGGAAAATCCTCGAACAGGAAGTCGAACTGGCGAATATTGTCGGCGACCAGAATCAGGCCCTTCTCCATGGACCGTCCCTTGATCATCAGCAAACGCTCCACTGCGCTCTGGTCCCAGGGGTCGCAACCCAGACCCCAGACCGCTTCGGTTGGATAGGCAATCACCGCGCCTGAGCGAACGGCTTGCGCGGCTTGTTGCACACGCCAACTGTTGACCATGAAAAACTCTCCGGAATAAGGCTCTGCGCAGTTTACCGATCTTCCTCATAAAACCTAGCTCACCCGCGCAAACCAGCGACCGCTTTCACACACCGCACGACCGTCCATTTCCAGTTCGGTCAGCGCGGCCAGCACCTTGGGCAATGCCCAGCCGCTGCTGATGGCCAACGATTCACTGGTATGCGGCGCCGCGTGAAGCAACGCGAGCAGGGGGTGGGTCACCGCCGGCACAGTTGGGGAAAATGACACCTGTTGCCAACCGCGCAAGGCTTCAAGAATGTGCTCGATGGTTTCCACCAGCATGGCACCATCGCGAATCAGCTGATGACAGCCCTTGGCGCCGGGATGATGAATCGATCCCGGAATCGCATAAACCTCACGCCCTTGCTCCGCCGCCAGCCTGGCGGTAATCAACGAACCACTGGCGACGCTCGCCTCGACCACCAGTACGCCGAGGGACAAACCACTGATGATTCTGTTGCGCCGCGGGAAGTTGCTGGCGGTGGGGGCCGCGTCCAGCGGAAACTCCGAAACCACTGCGCTGCCAGAGGCAATCATGGCTTCTGCCAGCCTGCGATTGCGCTGTGGATAAAACTTTTCAAGTCCCGTGCCAAGTACCCCGACCGTTCGCCCGCCCACGTCCAGAGCCGCCTGGTGCGCTGCGGCGTCGATGCCAAGGGCCAGACCACTGGTAATCACAAAACCGGCACCGGCCAGGCTGCGGGAGAACGCTGCGGCCGTGTCCATCCCCGGACGAGATGCGCGACGACTGCCGACCATCGCCAACTGTGGTTTGTCCAGGATGCCGGGATCGCCCGCGACAAATAACAAGGGCGGCGGGTCGCTGATTTCCGCCAGCAGCGGCGGGTAGTCAGGTTGGTCCCACATCAGTAAATGCTGGCCCGGACGCTCCAGCCAGGCCAATGCGTGGTGGGCGCCATCGCGCACATCGGGATCGCGACGCCTCTCGGCGCAAGCGAATGGAAGGCCCAGAGACTTCCAGGTGTTGGCCGGCGCGCTCAGCGCTTTTGAGGCCGAGCCGAAGGCATCCAGTAGCTTTTTAAACCGCGCCGGCCCCAGTTCGGGTAAGCGATGCAGACGCAGACGCGCCTCCAGTTCGGCAGGCGAAACAGCTGCAGCAGCAGAGAATGTCATGGATCATCCTTGATCGTTATGAGGCCCGTTCAAACGGGCATAAGCTGTGGATAAGTCTGTTGGTAACTTGTGAAGCAGGCTTACGGATTTCGTACTTTGTCCATCACCGCTAAAGACCGCGAAGCATTGAGGACCAAGCCGTAACTGAGTTTGTCGTAGGTGCGGAAAACCATTAGCAACCCGGCGCGCTCATCGGGAATCTTCAACGGCTGACCGGTGATGCGGTCCCGCACGGTTTCACCGGTTTTCATCACCACCAGCACATTGCCTTCGGCCAATCCGTCGCGCTGCCCCTTGTTCAACGTGACGACATCCATCGCACCGATCTGGGTCACCCCACGCGGCACATCAATGATCAAACCCTTGATGTCGGTCTTTGGCGCACTGGGCATGAAGGTGGAATTGATCGAACGCTCCTCGCCACTGAACAGCCGATCCCCCAGGCGCACCTCCTGGGTAGTGCGCTGCAGCGCCAGGGTGGCGACATCGCCCTCGGCGGCCACGATCTCGCCGCCGCCGATATCGTCCGCGTTGATCCCGAGGAACTCCTTGCTCTCGGGGTCGGTGTAAACCTTGCCCTGGCGGAAGATTCCGTACACTGGCTGGTTCGGATCAAATTGCCCGCGGGCGAAGATGCGGTCTCCGGTGCCGCTGAGTACGCGCTCGGCATCGCCGGCAACGATATAGGGCGCCTTGTCGAAGTCCTCGACCTTGTCGACGATACGGTTGCTCAACAGGAAGCTGTTAATCGATTGCAGCGGAATGCTCGGAATGGCATCCGCCACCGGTGAACTGCGAATGCGCGGCGACAACTTGATAGTGCCCCTGGAAGCCCCGCGATTGAGGGTCAGGCGCGGCTGGCCGTTGATGTAGACCAGCGTCAGCGAGTCGCCCGGATAGATGAGATTGGGGTTTTCGATCTGGGGATTGGCTTGCCATAACTCCGGCCACTTCCATGGCTCGCGCAAGAATTTTCCAGAGATGTCCCAGAGTGTGTCGCCGGTAACCACCGTGTATTGCTGTGGAAAACCTTCCCTGAGTTGCACTTGCCCATGCGCTAAACCGGCTGAAGCCAGAAGCAGCAGGGCGAGTAGTGATTTCCTCATGCGGTGAATCCCTTTATTATGTGCGTTCGCGTGAAACGCCAGAGCCCTCGTGGCTCGCTCCCGACTCTTTGCAGAGAAAAGGGAGCTACGCTTCACAACGGTAGCCTGCATCTTCGGACCCGCCAGGCCATCGACCCGACTTTACCTCACACGTGCAGCAAATAAGCTTATGGCCATTTTAGACATCCTCGAATTTCCCGACTCGCGCCTGCGCACTATCGCCAAACCTGTGGCTGTAGTGGACGACGAAGTGCGTCAGTTGGTCGACGACATGTTTGAAACAATGTATGAAGCGCCAGGCATCGGCCTCGCCGCGACCCAGGTCAACGTGCACAAACGTATCGTCGTGATGGACCTCTCCGAAGACCGCAGCGAGCCGCGGGTTTTCATCAACCCCGAGTTCGAATCACTGACCGACGAGATGGAACAATATCAGGAAGGGTGCCTCTCGGTGCCGGGCTTCTACGAAAATGTCGATCGCCCGCAAAAGGTCAAGGTCAAGGCCCTGGACCGCGATGGCCAGCCTTACGAACTGATCGCCGAAGGCCTGCTCGCCGTGTGCATCCAGCACGAATGCGACCACCTCAACGGCAAATTGTTCGTCGACTACCTGTCCAACCTGAAACGCGACCGAATCAAGAAGAAACTGGAAAAGCTCCATCGCCAGAACGCTTGATGCCCTCCTTTCAAAGGCTTGCTGCGGCAAGCCTTTTTCTTTTTCAGAGATCGCTCCCATGACTGAGCCACTGCGCATCGTCTTTGCCGGCACCCCGGAATTCGCCGCCGAACACCTCAAGGCGCTGCTCGCCAGCCCTTACGAGATTGTCGCGGTCTACACCCAGCCGGACCGCCCGGCGGGCCGCGGGCAAAAGCTGATGCCAAGCCCGGTCAAGCAGCTCGCTCTGGAAAATCATATTCCGGTGCTGCAGCCGCCGACCCTGCGCAATGAAGACGCCCAAGCCGAATTGGCTGCACTGAACCCGGACTTGCTGGTGGTGGTCGCCTACGGCCTGATCCTGCCGCAAGTGGTGCTGGATATCCCACGCCTGGGCTGCATCAACAGTCATGCCTCTTTGCTCCCGCGCTGGCGCGGAGCGGCGCCAATCCAGCGTGCCGTCGAAGCCGGTGACAGCGAAAGTGGCGTCACCGTGATGCGCATGGAGCTGGGCCTCGATACCGGGCCGATGCTGCTTAAAGTCACCACGCCGATCACTGGTGAAGACACCGGTGGTAGTCTCCATGACCGGCTCGCTGAAATGGGTCCGCCGGCAGTGGTGCAGGCGATCGCCGGGCTGGCTGCCGGAACGCTGGAAGGCGAGGTGCAGGACGACAGCCTCGCCACCTACGCACATAAGTTGAACAAGAACGAAGCGCGCATCGACTGGAGTCGCCCGGCGCTCGAGCTGGAACGTCTGGTGCGCGCCTTCAACCCGTGGCCAATCACCCACAGCTCTCTCAATGGCGAAGCGCTGAAAGTCCTGGCCGCGAACCTCGCTGAAGGGCAGGGTGCCCCGGGTGAAATCCTTGGCGCCAGCAAGGATGGACTGGTCGTGGCTTGCGGCGAGCAGGCGCTGTGCCTGACGCGCCTGCAATTACCCGGCGGCAAGGCGCTGAACTTCAGCGACCTGTTCAACAGCCGTCGCGAGAAATTCGCCCTCGGCACCGTCCTCGGCCAAGCGGTGGAGGCGCAATGAACCCGCGTCTCGCCGCCGCCAAGGCGCTCGCCGCTGTGCTTAACGGCAAAGCCTCGCTCAACAGTTCACTGCCCACGCAAATGGACAAGGTTGAAGACCGCGATCGCGGCTTCACCCAGGATCTGGCGTTCGGTACTGCGCGCTGGCAGCCACGCTTGTCGGCGCTCGCGGCAAAGCTGCTGCAAAAACCCTTCAAGGCGGCAGACGCCGATGTCGAGGCGCTGTTGCTGGTTGGCCTGTACCAACTGCTCTACACCCGGGTTCCCGCCCACGCCGCCATTGGTGAAACCGTCGGTTGCGCCGACAAGCTGAAAAAACCATGGGCCAAGGCACTGCTCAACGCCGTGCTGCGCCGTGCCCAGCGTGAAAGTGAAACGCTGCTGGCCGAGCTGGAACATGATCCGGTGGTGCGCACCGCCCATCCACGCTGGCTGCAAAAATCGCTCAAGGCATTCTGGCCCGAGCAATGGGAAGCGATTTGTGCAGCGAATAACGCGCACCCACCGATGATTCTGCGGGTCAATCGCCGTCATCACAGCCGCGACGCCTACCTCGGACTGTTGAGTGAAGCGGGCATCGCCGCCAGCCCATGCGTCTACAGCCAGGATGGCATCATCCTCGACACGGCTGCAGATGTGCGCAGCCTGCCTGGGTTCGCCGAAGGCTGGATCAGCGTGCAGGACGAGGCGGCGCAACTGGCCGCCGATCTGCTCGACCTGGCACCGGGCCAACGGGTACTGGACGCATGCTGCGCGCCGGGCGGCAAGACCTGCCATATCCTCGAAGCCGAGCCCGAGCTGGCGGGCGTCGTCGCCGTCGACCTGGAGGCCAAGCGTCTGGTGCGTGTGCGGGAAAACCTCGCCCGCCTGGGCCTGAGCGCCGAGCTGATTGCTGCCGATGGCCGCGATACCGCCACCTGGTGGGACGGCAAACCCTTCCAGCGCATCCTGCTCGACGCCCCATGCTCGGCGACCGGCGTCATCCGGCGTCATCCGGACATCAAGCTGACTCGCCAACCCGACGACATCGCCGCACTGGCGGTTCTTCAGGGCGAGTTGCTGGACGCCATGTGGATAACCCTGGAAGTCGGCGGCATCCTCCTTTACGCCACATGCTCCACATTGCCGACCGAGAACACTGAAGTCATTGAAGCCTTCCTCGCCCGCACCCCGGGCGCCCGCGAGCTCGATCTCGCGACGACCGCTGGCATCAAGCAGCCCCACGGCCGTCAGTTGCTCGCCCAGCAAGGCGGACATGACGGTTTCTACTACGCCAAGCTGATCAAGATCGCCGCCGCGCGCGGTTAACCGGACTTCAAGGGAGTGACTGGATGAAAATCATCATCCTCGGCGCAGGGCAGGTTGGTGGTTCGCTGGCCGAGCACCTGGCCAGCGAAGCCAATGACATCACTGTGGTCGACACCGACAGCGAACGCCTGCGTGACCTCGGCGACCGCCTGGACATCCGCACCGTGCAAGGCCGCGGCTCATTGCCCACGGTGCTGCGTCAAGCGGG
Organism: Pseudomonas sp. 65/3-MNA-CIBAN-0223; assembly: GCF_040310425.1. Taxonomy (NCBI): domain Bacteria; kingdom Pseudomonadati; phylum Pseudomonadota; class Gammaproteobacteria; order Pseudomonadales; family Pseudomonadaceae; genus Pseudomonas; species Pseudomonas sp. 65/3-MNA-CIBAN-0223. The sequence continues at coordinate 7,854 of NZ_JBEOPV010000020.1, read as the reverse complement.
CGCGGACGACGCCGACATGCTGGTGGCGGTGACCAACAGCGACGAAACCAACATGGTCGCGTGCCAGGTGGCCCACACCCTGTTCCACACCCCGACCAAGATCGCCCGGGTACGTGAAGCGGCATACCTCACCCGCTCCGAATTGTTTGACAATGAAGCGATCCCGGTCGACGTGCTGATCAGCCCGGAACAGGTGGTAACCAACTACATCAAGCGCCTGATTCAACACCCGGGCGCGCTACAGGTCATCGACTTCGCCGAAGGCAAAGCGCAATTGGTGGCGGTGAAGGCCTATTACGGCGGGCCGCTGGTGGGCCAGCAACTTCGCCAGTTGCGCGAACATATGCCAAATGTCGAAACCCGCGTCGCGGCGATTTTCCGCCGGGACCGCCCGATCCTGCCCCAGGGCGACACCGTGATCGAAGCCGACGACGAAGTGTTTTTCATCGCCGCCAAAGCGAATATTCGCGCGGTGATGAGCGAAATGCGCCGCCTGGATGAAACCTACAAACGCATTGTGATTGCCGGGGGCGGGCAGATCGGCGAACGCCTGGCCGAGGCGATCGAAAGCCGCTACCAGGTCAAGATCATCGAGATGAACCCGATACGCTGCCGGCATCTGTCAGATACCCTGGACAGTACCGTGGTGTTGCAGGGCAGCGCTTCGGACCGTGATCTGCTGCTGGAAGAAAACATCGCCGACGCCGACCTGTTCCTGGCCCTGACCAACGACGATGAAGCCAACATCATGTCTTCGCTGCTGGCTAAACGCCTGGGCGCGAAGAAGGTGATGACGATCATCAACAACCCGGCCTATGTCGATTTGATTCAGGGCGGCGACATCGATATCGCCATCAGTCCGCAGCTCGCAACCATCGGCACCTTGCTCGCCCACGTGCGCCGCGGCGACATCGTCAGCGTGCACTCATTGCGCCGGGGTGCGGCCGAAGCGATCGAAGCGATTGCCCACGGCGATGAGAAATCAAGCAAGGTGATCGGCAAGGCCATCGAGAACATTGGCCTGCCACCGGGCACGACCATTGGTGCGATCATCCGCGATGAAGAAGTGATCATTGCCCATGACGACACAGTGATCGAGGCGGGGGACCATGTGATCCTGTTCCTTGTGGATAAAAAGCATATCCGGGATGTGGAGAAGCTGTTCCATGTGGGGTTGAGCTTCTTCTAAGCCAGTTTTGTGGTGAGTTCATTGGCCTCATCGCGGGCAAGCCTTGCTCCCACAGGCAATCTCATGATCACAAATCAATCAGAGGGTAATCCATGCTCGAATCCCTGGAAAAAATGCTCGGCAAGGGCGTGGATAACGCATTGCTGCGCTTCGGCCTGGGTAAGGGTTACCTGGATCTTGGGGATAACGCCAAGGCGGCCGAGCATTTCCAGCGCTGTGTAGCGTTCGATCCGAAGTATTCGGCGGCCTGGAAGCTATTGGGCAAGGCGTATCTGGCGCAGGCTGACTTCGCAGCCGCCCGCCAGGCCTGGGACATGGGCCTGGAGGCTGCCCGGGCCCATGGCGACAAGCAGGCGGAAAAAGAAATGACCGTATTCCTGAAGAAACTAGACCGCCACCCGTAGGAGCTGGCGCAGCCTGCGATCTTTTGACCTTTTCAAATCAAAAAATCGCAGGCTGCGCCAACTTCTACGGGGGTATCCACCCTCAGTACCAGCGCTCTTCGCCCGGTGGACGCTTCTTGAAGCGTTTCATGCTCCACATGTACTGGCTTGGATACGCACCGACATAACGCTCGACCACCTTGCTCATCGCCGCGCAGGACGTCTCGGTGTCGGTGCTGTACATCGCATCAGGCGCTGCTTCGAGTATCACTTTGTAACCCGAACCGTCCGGCAGCCGCAGTGCATGCAGGAAGACGCCGACGGCTTTGCCGCCGGCCAGCATGTTTGGCACAAACTTGCTGGTCAGGGCCTGGGTGGCGAAAAACGGCACGAAAATCCCGGCAGACTCTGCCGGCTCAGGGTCCGCAGGAATACCCACTGCGCCACCTTTGCGCACCTCCTTGATCACGCTGAGAATGCCTTCCTTGGTGGAAGCCGCGACCCGGTTGCCCAGTTGTACTCGCTGTTTGCGCAGTAAATCATCCACCGCCTTCAACTTCGGTGGTCGGTAGAAAATGATCGGCTTGCACTGGCTGCAATAGAAATGGTTCAGCACTTCCCAGTTGCCCAAGTGACTGGTAATGCCCACAACGCCTTTGCCCGAAGCCAGGGCGTCCTTCAGCACGTCCAGACCTTCGACTTCACGCACCAGGTCGATCGAACGCTGCGCCGGCCAGATCCACGCGCAGGCACTCTCGGTCAGCGATTTGCCGATGTCCCGCAGGCTGCGACCCACCAGCTGTTCACGCTCGGCCGGGTCCATCTCGGGGAAACACTTGGCGAGGTTGATCCGCACCACATCGCGCGAGCGGTTGGGGGTTTTCCACATCACCCAGCCGATGGCCGAGCCGACAGCCTGCACGGCGCGCCACGGAAGCAGGGCAAACAACCGCAGAGCGCCTACCAGCAAGGCGCCTTTAAACTTATCCACAGGTCACTCCTGATCTTGTGCTGTGTGCGAGGCGGCCATTCTAACCGCCGTTCGCCAAGGTCGCGTAACGATCGCAATCGCGGGTGTGGTCCATGACCATGCCCGATGCCTGCATCAGCGCGTAACAGATGGTGGGGCCGACAAAGGTGAACCCGGCTTTTTTCAGGCCCTTGCTCATTTCTACCGCCACGGGCGTCACGGCTGGCACTTCGCTGCGGTCCTTGAAATGATTGATCACCGGCGTTCCGCCGACAAACGACCAGAGGAACGCAACCGGGTCCTCCAGCGCCAGCCAGGCCTGGGCATTACGCCGGGCCGCGTTGAGTTTCAGTCGATTGCGGATAATGCCGGGATCGAGCATCAATTCATCGATTTCCGCATCGCTCATTTGCGCCACACGCTGCACATCGAAGCCAAACAGCACTTCGCGATAACGCTCGCGTTTGCGCAACACGGTGATCCAGGAAAGACCGGCCTGGAACCCTTCGAGCAAAAGCAACTCGAAGAGTCCCTGCGCATCGCGAAGCGGCGCGCCCCACTCCTGATCGTGATAAGCCATGTACAGCGGATCTTCGGAACACCAAAAGCAGCGTGGCATAAGGCTCCAGGGGGCGTGCGCAGGACCGAATCGGGTATACTCCCGCTCTTTAAATCGCAGCCCAAGAAACAGGTGAATTTCGTGAGCCAGCCTACGCCAGCCGTGCGTACCTTCCAAGACTTGATCCTCGCCCTCCAGCAATACTGGGCCGAGCAAGGTTGTGTGGTACTTCAGCCCTACGATATGGAAGTAGGCGCCGGCACTTTCCACACTGCCACATTCCTGCGCGCCATTGGCCCGGAAACCTGGAACGCCGCTTATGTGCAGCCCAGTCGTCGCCCGACTGACGGCCGCTACGGCGAAAACCCGAACCGCCTGCAGCACTACTACCAGTTCCAGGTAGTGCTGAAGCCGAACCCGGACAACTTCCAGGAACTGTACCTGGGCTCCCTCAAGCACGTTGGCCTGGACCCACTGGTCCATGACATTCGCTTCGTCGAAGACAACTGGGAGTCGCCAACGCTGGGAGCCTGGGGCCTGGGCTGGGAAGTGTGGCTCAACGGCATGGAAGTGACGCAGTTCACTTACTTCCAGCAGGCGGGCGGCATCGAGTGCTACCCGGTGACCGGCGAGATCACTTACGGTCTCGAGCGCCTGGCCATGTACCTGCAAGGTGTGGACTCGGTCTACGACCTGGTCTGGGCAGACGGCCCGATGGGCAAAGTCACCTACGGCGACGTGTTCCACCAGAACGAAGTCGAGCAGTCGACCTACAACTTCGAACACGCCAACGTCGAGAAGCTGTTCGAGCTGTTCGACTTCTACGAAAGCGAAGCCAAGCGCCTGATCGAACTCGACCAGCCGTTGCCGTTGCCTAGCTACGAAATGGTGTTGAAGGCGTCTCACACTTTCAACCTGCTGGATGCGCGCCGGGCAATCTCGGTGACTGCGCGTCAGCAATACATTCTGCGTGTACGCACCCTGGCGCGTTCCGTTGCGCAAGCCTACCTGCTGGCTCGCGCCAAGCTGGGCTTCCCGATGGCGACCCCGGATTTGCGTGACGAAGTACTGGCCAAGCTGGAGGCTGCACAATGAGTGCTCTGGATTTTCTGGTTGAACTGGGCACCGAAGAACTGCCACCCAAAGCGCTGAACGCTTTGGCGGATGCCTTTCTTGCCGGTATCGACAAGGGCCTGCAAGCTGCCGGCCTGAATTACGAGACCAAAACTGTCTACGCCGCGCCCCGTCGCCTGGCGGTACTGATCACTGCGCTGGCTACCCAGCAGCCTGATCGCAGCATCAACCTCGATGGCCCGCCACGCCAGGCTGCTTTCGATGCCGAAGGTAACCCGACTCAGGCAGCCCTGGGCTTCGCCAAGAAGTGCGGCGTCGATCTGAGCGAAATCGATCAAAGCGGCCCGAAACTGCGCTACAGCCAGAGCATCGCCGGCAAACCGACCGCGAGCCTGCTACCGACCATCGTCGAAGACTCGCTGAACGACCTGCCGATTCCCAAGCGCATGCGCTGGGGCGCTCGCAAGGAAGAATTCGTGCGTCCGACCCAGTGGCTGGTAATGCTGCTCGGTGACCAGGTCATCGACTGCACCATCCTCGCCCAGAAGTCCGGCCGCGATTCCCGGGGTCACCGCTTCCATCACCCGCAAAGCGTGCGCATCACCTCGCCAGCCAATTACCTGGCCGACCTGCGTGCAGCCTACGTGCTGGCCGATGCCCATGAGCGTCGCGCCCTGATCAGCAAGCGCACCGAAGAACTGGCGACCCTGCAGGAAGGTACGGCGATCGTGCCGCCAGCCCTGCTCGACGAAGTGACCGCGCTGGTTGAATGGCCGGTGCCGCTGGTGTGCTCGTTCGAGGAACGCTTCCTCGAAGTGCCACAGGAAGCCCTGATCACCACCATGCAGGACAACCAGAAGTACTTCTGCCTGCTGGATGCCGACGGCAAGTTGCTGCCCCGTTTCATTACCGTGGCCAACATCGAGAGCAAAGACCCGCAGCAGATCATCGCCGGTAACGAGAAAGTGGTTCGTCCACGCCTGACCGACGCCGAGTTCTTCTTCAAGCAGGACAAGAAGCAGAAACTCGAAGACTTCAACCTGCGCCTGCAGAACGTGGTATTCCAAGAGAAGCTGGGCAGCGTCTACGACAAGGCCGAGCGCGTTTCCAAACTGGCTGCGTTCATCGCTCAACGCATCGGCGGCAACGCTGCATGGGCGGCCCGCGCAGGCCTGCTGTCCAAGTGCGACCTGTCGACCGAAATGGTCGGTGAGTTCCCGGAGATGCAAGGTGTGGCCGGGTACTACTACGCCCTCAACGACGGCGAGCCGGAAGAAGTTGCCCTGGCGCTGAACGAGCAGTACATGCCGCGCGGTGCCGGCGCCGAACTGCCGACCACGATGACCGGTGCGGCCGTAGCCATCGCCGACAAGCTCGACACCCTGGTCGGCATCTTCGGGATCGGCATGCTGCCAACCGGCAGCAAAGACCCCTATGCCCTGCGTCGCGCAGCACTGGGTGTGTTGCGCATCCTGATCGACAAGAAGCTCGACCTCGACCTGAATGACGCCGTGGCCTTCGCCGTGAATGCATTTGGCACCAAGGTCAAGGTTGCCGGCCTGAATGACTCGGTGCTGGAATTCATCTTCGACCGTCTGCGTGCCCGTTACGAAGACGAAGGCGTGGATGTCGCGACCTACCTGTCGGTGCGCGCCCTGAAACCAGGTTCTGCACTGGACTTCGATCAGCGCGTGCAAGCCGTCCAGGCGTTCCGCCAGTTGCCGGAAGCTGCCGCACTGGCCGCGGTGAACAAGCGCGTGTCGAACCTGCTGAGCAAGGTCGAAGGCTCGGTCCCGACCGTCGTCGAAGCCAAGTACTTCGATAATGCCAACGAGTTCTCCCTGTATTCGGCGATCCAGCAGGCGGATCAGGCTGTCCAGCCGATGGCTGCCGCGCGTCAGTACAGCGAGTCCCTGGCTCGCCTGGCCGCCTTGCGCGAGCCGGTGGATGCATTTTTCGAAGCCGTAATGGTCAACGCCGATGACGCCAATGTGCGCGCCAACCGTTATGCGTTGCTGGCGCGTCTGCGTGGATTGTTCCTCGGCGTTGCCGATATTTCGTTGCTGGGCTGAGGGACTGCTGTTGAAACTGCTGATTCTTGATCGGGACGGGGTGATCAACCATGACTCCGACGCTTACATCAAGTCGGTGGAGGAGTGGATTCCACTCCCCGGTTCGATCGAGGCCATTGCGCAGTTGAGCAAGGCCGGCTGGACGGTAGCAGTCGCCACCAACCAGTCGGGCATTGCTCGCGGCTATTACGACATCGCCACCCTGGACGCCATGCACGAGCGCTTGCGCTCGCTGGTGGCGCAGCAGGGCGGTGAAGTCGGGCTGATCGTCTATTGTCCGCACGGGCCGGACGACGGTTGCGACTGCCGCAAGCCAAAACCCGGGATGTTGCAAAGCATCGCCGCTCATTACAACGTGTCGCTGACAAATCTATGGTTCGTCGGCGATAGTCTTGGTGACCTGGAAGCCGCCAAAGCCGTCGATTCTCAGCCCGTTTTGGTAAAGACCGGGAAGGGCGAAAAAACGCTGGGCAAGACTCTGCCGGTGGGCACCTTGATTTTTGACGATCTGGCGGCGATTGCCGCAGAACTTATCCACAACTAGAGCGTTTTCGATATTCCTGAACCAGGATTGATCGGGAGTGCGCTTTGTATAGACGGGCACAGCCCGCACGGTAAACGTCGCCATGTCGATACTGCAGGCCATCAGAACCTTTCTTTTTTATCTGTTGCTGGGCACCAGCTCTCTGCTCTGGTGCAGCCTGAGCTTTTTTATCGCGCCTTTTCTGCCGTTCAAGGCGCGCTATCGTTTCATCAACGTGTACTGGTGCCGCTGCGCGCTGTGGCTGAGTAAAGTGTTCCTGGGCATCAGTTATGAAGTCAAAGGCGCGCAGAACGTACCTGACCAGCCTTGCGTGATTCAGTCGAACCACCAGAGCACCTGGGAAACATTTTTTCTCTCGGCGTATTTCGAACCCTTGAGCCAGGTGCTCAAACGCTCGCTGCTGTTTGTGCCGTTTTTCGGCTGGGCGATGGCCATGCTGCGGCCTATTGCGATCGATCGTGACAACCCGAAAGCCGCCCTCAAGCATGTGGCCAAGAAAGGCCATGAATTGCTCAAGGACGGCGTCTGGGTGCTGATTTTCCCTGAAGGCACTCGTGTGCCCTACGGCACCATCGGCAAGTTTTCCCGAGGTGGCACCGCATTGGCTGTAAATGCTGCGCTGCCGGTACTGCCTATTGCGCACAATGCCGGTAGATTCTGGCCGAAATCCGGCTGGGCCAAGAAGCAGGGCGTCATCACTGTGATCATCGGCGAGCCGATGTATGCAGCAGGAACCGGGCCTCGGGCCATTGCTGAATTGAACGACCGGGTTCAGGCCTGGAACGAGCAGATGCAGCGGGAAATGGGTTCGTTGCCACCCGCACCCCAGGCACCGGCGGCAAGCGATCAACTGGTTGTCTGAGATTCTGTGGATAAGCTGTGTACCGTTTCCCGGAAAACGTCCCGGATACGATCATAACTTACTGATTTATATGTATATTTCTTAACGGCTAAATATTCGTAAAAACGTGCATAAGTTTTTTTTGGATCGAGTAGGAGGCGGATTTACATCCGCCGTCCTCTCACACCACCGTACGTACGGATCCGTATACGGCGGTTCAAG
>NZ_JBEOPV010000019.1:0-117707 GCF_040310425.1 Pseudomonas sp. 65/3-MNA-CIBAN-0223 | reverse complement strand
CGAAGGTCGTCGGTTCAAATCCGGCTCCCGCAACCAAACATCAAAAAAGGCTACTCGAAAGAGTGGCCTTTTTTGTGTCTGTCGAAAAAGTCCTTTCGCAACAATGATCTGTCACCTTGTGACGGGCCGATTGGTTTCACTCCAGCCTTGAGTTAGGTCTATGCTGGTCCGAGGCGTTTACCGCACCGGCCCATGGCGTGCCTTCACCTGTTGAGGGTGAGTGGCGTTAATATTTGTGATTATTTTTTTCTACAGGGATTGGTAACTTGGCTGGATACCCCCATCCTGTCGCGCACAATCCAAGAGGTGATTGATGCGCGCCAATTCGTCTGATCCACAAGACTCCGTCACAGCGACACAACCGATCAAGCCCGGGCGTTTGCGCCTGCTGGACCTGATCAGCAAGTACCGCCAGCCAATCGGCCTGGCAGTGACCTTGTTGCTGTTCGCCATCGCGCTGATTGCCTGTCGTCATCTGTTGAGCGAACTGGATCTGGACGCTCTGCACGACTCGATTCTCCAGGTACCAAAACCTGCCTTGCTGGGTGCACTGGCGGCGACGGTGGTCGGCTTTATCATTCTGTTGGGCTACGAATGGTCGGCCAGCCGTTATGCCGGCGTGACGCTGGCACCGCGAATTCTCGCCCTGGGTGGCTTCACCGCATTTGCGATCGGCAATGCCATCGGCCTATCGATGCTCTCTGGCGGCTCGGTGCGCTACCGTCTATATGCACGGCATGGCCTGGGTGCCACGGAAGTGGCGCGCATGACCCTGTTCGCCAGCCTCTCGCTGGGCTGCGCCCTGCCGCCCCTTGCGGCCCTGGCAACCCTCAGCGACCTGCCCGCTGCCGCGACTGCCCTGGGCTTGTCCGAGATTTGGCTGGGCGCGGTGTCCGTGGCAGTGTTGCTACTGTTCAGCGTCCTGGCCATCGGCATTTACCGCCGCCGCCTGCCGGAACAACCTTATGCGGACAACCTGCTGGTCAAGGCCGGGCGCCGCACCTTGCGTCTGCCGGGGCGGCGCCTGACGTTCCTGCAATTGATCATCACCGCACTGGATGTCGCCGCGGCCGCTACCGTGCTGTACCTGCTGTTGCCAGAAGCGCCGCCCTTCGGCGCCTTCCTGTTGGTCTACCTGCTGGCGCTGGCTGCCGGGGTGCTCAGCCATGTGCCCGGCGGGGTCGGCGTATTCGAAGCAATCCTGCTGGCCGCCTTCGCCGACAAGCTTGGCGCTGCACCGCTGGCGGCCGCACTGCTGCTGTATCGGCTGATTTATGTGGTGTTGCCATTGCTGGTCGCTTGCGTGTTCCTGCTGATCAACGAAGGACAGCGCCTGTTTCAATCCCGTCAGTCCCTGCGCGCAGCCTCCGGCCTGGCTGCGCCGATCCTGGCGGTGCTGGTGTTCCTGTCCGGCGTGGTGCTGCTGTTTTCCGGTGTGACGCCGGAAATCGACACCCGCCTGGAGCACATCGGCTTTCTGATCCCCCATCGCCTGGTCGACGCTTCGCACTTCGGCGCCAGCCTGATCGGCGTGCTCTGCCTGCTGCTCGCCCAGGGCCTGCGGCGGCGCCTGTCGGCCGCCTGGATGCTGACCACCATTCTGTTGCTCGTAGGCGCCCTGCTCTCCCTGCTCAAGGGCTTTGACTGGGAAGAAGCCTGCCTGTTGACCCTGACCGCCAGCCTGCTTGGCGTATTCCGTCGTTCGTTCTATCGGCCGAGCCGCCTGACCGAGCTGCCGTTCTCGCCGCTGTATCTGGTGTCGAGCCTGTGCGTGCTGGGTGCATCCATCTGGCTGCTGCTGTTTGCCTACCAGGATGTGCCTTACAGCCATCAACTCTGGTGGCAGTTCACCCTTGACGCTGACGCTCCCCGGGGCCTGCGCTCGCTACTCGGCGCCGCCGTACTGCTGGTGGTGGTGTCGCTGACCTGGCTGCTGCGCACCGCACGCCCGGTGATCCACCTGCCGACGCCTGACGAGCTGGACCGGGCGGTAAAGATCCTCATGGCTTCCGCTCAACCGGACGGTGGCCTCGCCCTGACGGGTGACAAGGCGCTGCTGTTCCACCCCGACGAGCAGGCTTTCTTGATGTACGCCCGCCGTGGCCGCAGCCTGGTGGCCTTGTACGACCCTATCGGACCGGCCCAGCAACGGGCCGAAATGATCTGGCAGTTCCGCGACCTGTGCGACATTCACCACGCCCGCCCTGTGTTCTATCAGGTACGCGCCGAAAACCTGCCGTACTACATGGACATCGGCCTGACCGCGATCAAGCTGGGCGAGGAAGCCCGGGTCGATCTGCAGCACTTCGACCTGGAAGCCAAGGGCAAGGAGATGAAGGACCTGCGCTACACCTGGAACCGTGGCACCCGCGACGGACTGTCGCTGGAGATCTTCGAACCGGGACAGGCGCCGATGGATGAGCTCAAGGTGATCTCCGATGCCTGGCTGACCGGCAAGAACGTTCGCGAAAAAGGCTTCTCCCTCGGCCGTTTCAGCGAGGACTACCTCAAGCATTTCCGCATCGCGGTGATCCGCTTCGAAGGCCGCCCGGTGGCATTCGCCAATCTGCTCGAGACATTCGGCCACGACCTGGCCAGCCTCGACCTGATGCGAGCGCACCCGGAAGCGCCAAAGCTGACCATGGAATTCATGATGGTCGGCCTGATTCAACATTATAAGAGTCACGGATACGCGCGCTTCAGCCTGGGCATGGTGCCGCTGTCGGGGCTGCAACCCCGTCGCGGCGCACCATTGACCCAGCGCCTGGGCTCGATGGTTTTCCGCCGTGGTGAGCAGCTCTACAACTTCCAAGGCTTGCGCCGCTTCAAAGACAAGTTCCAGCCTGACTGGGAACCCCGTTATATGGCCGTGCCCGCCGGACTCGATCCGCTGGTAGCCCTGGCCGACACTGCCGCCCTGATTGCGGGCGGCTTGACTGGATTGGTGAAACGCTGATGATTCAACGCTCCCTGCGGTATGTACTGGCCACACTGGTAGTGCTGGCCCTGATTCTCGGTGGCGGTTACTGGTACCTCAAGCGCCCGGCCCCGGAACCGACCCTCGAATCGTTCAAGCCAGCCGACGGCACGGCGATGACCCGGGTCACTCCCGGCACCTCGCCCCGCGCCCATGTGCTGGTCGCAGTGAATGAGGACCAAAAGCTCAGTGACAAGCAATTGCTGACCCTGAGCCGTACCGGCTCGGCGCAGATCGTCCAGGTGATCCTGCCTAAAGACTGCCTGCTGCAAAGCCGCGCGTTGCAATCGGGCCTGCGCGAGCTCCACGGTCCGGCAACGCTGGTCAGCGGCATCGGTCCCGGCGCGGTGCTGGCCTGGCGCTGGTTGTCCGAACAGAAAGACGACAAGGCGCAGGCCGTCTCCGTGGACCTGGCCCTGGAAAAACCCGGCTGCACCCACCTGCTGCCAAAAAGCGCAGCGCACGGTCGCTGGCTGGCAGCCTGGAACGATAACCCGGACGACACCAGCGCCGGCTTCGTACGTGACCAGCCGAATGCCGAAACCAGCATCAGCGACTACGACATCAACCTGCCGCAGGTCCTGAACAACGAGCTGCGCAAGATCCTGGTCGGCGGCGACAAGGCCGCTGGCGGCTTGCAGATACCGGTCGTCGAAGTGCCGGCAGGCCAGGCCAACGACACCGTCACCCTGTTCCTCTCCGGTGACGGCGGCTGGCGAGACCTGGACCGTGACGTAGCGGGTGAAATGGCGAAAATCGGTTACCCGGTGGTCGGCATCGACACCCTGCGCTACTACTGGCAGCACAAAAGCCCTGAGCAAAGCGCGCTGGACCTGGCTGAGCTGATGCAGCACTACCGGCAGAAATGGGGCACCAAGCGCTTCGTCCTGACCGGCTACTCATTTGGCGCCGATGTGCTGCCCGCGATCTACAACCGCCTGGAGCCCGCCGAGCAGCAACGCGTCGACGCAATCATCCTGCTGGCCTTCGCCCGCACCGGTAGCTTCGAGATCGAAGTCGAGGGGTGGCTGGGCAACGCCGGCAAGGAAGCCGCCACGGGCCCGGAGATGGCTAAGTTGCCAGCGCCGAAAGTGGTCTGCATCTACGGTGAAGAGGAGGCCGATGAAAGCGGCTGCACCGACAAGACGGCCGTGGGGGAGGCGTTGAAATTGCCGGGCGGGCATCACTTTGACGAGAACTATCCGAAACTGGCTCAGCAGCTGGTGGACGTGATCGAGAAGCGCCAGAGCAAGGACAAGGTGGCTGAGGAGTAATCCAGCCCCCACAAAAAAGCCCCCGCCACTTCACAGTGGCGGGGGCTTTTTTATTTGCACCAATCCCACAGTATTCTTGTATGCCCCTTACATCTCCACCTGCGTCCCCAACTCAATCACCCGATTCAACGGCAGATTGAAAAACCGCAAATTGCCATTGGCGTTCTGCAACATGAATGCGAACAGCGCCTCGCGCCAGCGGGCCATGCCTTCGAGTTTGGAGGCGATCACCGTCTCGCGGCTGAGGAAGTAAGTGGTACGCATCGGGCTGAAGTCGAGGTCATCGAGATGGCACAGCTTCAGCGCTTGCGGCACGTCCGGCTCGTCGACGAAGCCAAAGTGCAGGATGACCCGGAAGAACCCCTCACCGTGGGACTCCACCTCAAAGCGTCTGCTCGGCGGCACCCGCGGGATATCCTCGTAGACCACGGTCAGCAGCACCACTTGCTCATGCAGCACCTGGTTGTGCAGCAGGTTGTGCAATAGCGCATGGGGTACGGCGTCCGGGCGGGCCGTCAGGAACACGGCCGTGCCCTGGACCCGGTGCGGTGGCTGCACGCTGATGCTGCTGATAAAGATCGGCAGCGGCAGGCCGCCCTCGTCCAAGCGCTCCACCAGCAACTGCTTGCCGCGCTTCCAGGTGGTCATCAGCACGAACAGGGCGATACCGGCAATGACCGGGAACGCCCCGCCCTGGACGATTTTCGGCACGTTGGCCGCGAAGTACAGGCCATCCACCAGGAGGAAGCCAAACAACAGCGGCACGGCGAGCACCGGCGGCCATTTCCACAACAGCAGAATCACCGCCGCCACCAGAATGGTCGTCATCAACATGGTGCCGGTTACGGCCACGCCATACGCCGAGGCCAGCGCACCAGAGGACTCAAAGCCAAGCACCAGCAGGATCACGCCGACCATCAACGACCAGTTCACAGCGCCGATGTAGATCTGGCCCTGTTCGGCGCTGGAGGTGTGCTGGATGTGCATGCGCGGGATGTAACCCAGCTGGATCGCCTGGCGGGTCAGGGAGAACGCGCCGGAAATCACTGCCTGGGAAGCGATTACGGTGGCCAGGGTCGACAAGCCCACTAACGGGATCAACGCCCAGCTTGGCGCCAGTAGATAGAAAGGGTTGCGAGCGGCTTCAGGATCGCCAAGCAGCAAGGCACCCTGGCCGAAGTAGTTCAGCACCAAAGCCGGCAACACCAGGATGAACCAGGCGCGGGCGATAGGCTTGCGACCAAAATGCCCCATGTCGGCGTACAAGGCTTCGGCACCGGTCAAGGCCAGTACCACGGCACCGAGGATCGCCACGCCCATGCCCGGATGCACGATAAAGAAGCGCACGCCCCACACCGGGTTCATTGCCTGCAGCACTTCGGGGTGCTGCAAGATGCCGTGGACACCCAGGGCGCCGAGCACCAGGAACCAGGTGACCATGATCGGCCCGAACAGAATGCCGATGCGCGCCGTACCGTGCCGCTGAATCAGGAACAACCCCACCAGCACTACCAATGACAGCGGCACCACCCAGTGGTCGATGCCGTCGAAAGCCAGCCCAAGGCCTTCGATCGCCGACAGCACGGAAATCGCCGGGGTGATCATGCTGTCGCCGTAGAACAGCGCCGCGCCGATCAGGCCACAGACCACCAACAGGCTGCGCAACCTGGCATGCCCGGCTGCGGCGCGCCGGGCCAGGGCCGTCAGCGCCATGATCCCGCCCTCGCCCTGGTTGTCGGCGCGCAGCACGAACATCATGTATTTGATCGAGACCACCCAGATCAGCGACCAGAAAATCAGCGCCAGGATGCCCAACACCCCGTCGTGGTTGACCGGCACACCATAGCCACCGGAGAACACTTCTTTAAGGGTGTACAGCGGACTCGTGCCGATATCGCCGTAAACCACCCCGACCGCCGCGACCAGCATGCCGATCGGCTTTGCTGCCGAATGCTCGGCGCCCGCCGCCTGACTACTTGCCTGCCCCATCCAAAACTCCTGCTACTCAGACCTGGACTACTGATAAGAAGCACTATGCTCTGCCCTGAGCATGCGCTGTTTTACTTCACGTTACAGACGTTTTCTTGACTGTAAGTAATCGGTAAAGCATCAAGGCGCGAAGCATAGCGCAGCACTCGTCGCATTTCCCTGCATAAAGCTGGTCAAGCGCGCGTCCCATCGCTAGAATTGCGCACTTTTTGATCAGAGACGCCACAAAGCGTCCGTCAGCCGCCTCGCCCTACCGGGCGCAGTCGTCACAAATACCGAGGTTAGACATGTCCACCACTCCTGCGCCGACCAATCCAAAAGTTGGCTTCGTATCCCTGGGTTGCCCCAAAGCATTGGTCGACTCCGAGCGCATCCTTACCCAGCTGCGCATGGAAGGTTATGACGTGGTGTCCACTTATCAGGACGCCGACGTGGTGGTGGTCAACACCTGTGGCTTCATTGACTCGGCCAAGGCCGAATCCCTGGAAGTGATTGGCGAAGCCATCAAGGAAAACGGCAAGGTTATCGTGACCGGATGCATGGGCGTCGAAGAAGGCAACATTCGCAGTATTCACCCAAGCGTGCTGTCGGTGACCGGTCCACAGCAGTACGAACAAGTGGTCAACGCCGTGCACGACGCCGTGCCGCCGCGCCAGGACCACAACCCGCTGATCGACCTGGTGCCGCCACAAGGGATCAAACTGACCCCGCGCCACTACGCCTACCTGAAGATTTCCGAAGGCTGCAATCACAGCTGCAGCTTCTGCATCATCCCGTCGATGCGCGGCAAGCTGGTCAGCCGTCCCATCGGTGATGTGCTCGACGAAGCCCAGCGGCTGGTCAAGGCCGGCGTCAAGGAGCTGCTGGTGATCTCGCAAGACACCAGCGCCTACGGCGTCGACGTGAAGTACCGCACCGGTTTCTGGAACGGCGCCCCGGTCAAGACCCGCATGACCGAACTGTGCGAAGCCCTCGGCTCCATGGGCGTGTGGGTCCGCCTGCACTACGTTTACCCATACCCGCACGTCGACGAGCTGATTCCGCTGATGGCCGCCGGGAAAATCCTGCCGTACCTGGACATCCCGTTCCAGCACGCCAGCCCGAAAGTCCTGAAGTCGATGAAACGCCCGGCCTTCGAAGACAAGACCCTGGCGCGCATCAAGAACTGGCGCGAGATCTGCCCGGACCTGATCATCCGCTCGACCTTCATCGTCGGCTTCCCTGGCGAAACCGAAGAAGACTTCCAGTACCTGCTGAACTGGCTGACAGAAGCCCAGCTCGATCGCGTTGGCTGCTTCCAGTACTCGCCGGTCGACGGCGCTCCGGCCAACGACATGGACCTGGAGATCGTGCCCGACGACATCAAGCAGGATCGTTGGGACCGCTTCATGGCGCATCAGCAAGCCATCAGCTCGGCTCGCCTGCAAATGCGCGTCGGCCGCGAAATCGAAGTACTGGTCGATGAAGTCGACGAGCAAGGCGCCGTCGGTCGCTGTTTCTTCGATGCCCCGGAAATCGACGGCAACGTATTCATCGACAACGGCAGCAACCTGAAGCCGGGCGACAAGGTCTGGTGCAAAGTGACCGACGCCGACGAATACGACCTGTGGGCTGAACAGATCTAAAGCGAAAGATGTAAAAGCCCTGCTCTTGTGACGAGATGCGGGGCTTTTTTACGTCTATCGTTTGTGATGAAAGGATTCGTTACGTTTACTCCGCAAGAGGCAACAGGCCATGCGCCATCATTCGGTCATTCATACACCGAAACTCAGTGACTACACAGAACTCACAAAGGTCTGGGAAGACTCGGTGCGCGCCACCCATGACTTTCTGCCGCAAAGCTACATCGAACTGCTGAAGAGCCTGGTGCTGACCCGCTACCTGGATGCAGTCATGCTGATCTGCACCAAGGACGCCCAGCAGCGCATCACCGGGTTTGCCGGGGTCGCTGGGGGCAAGATCGAAATGCTCTTCATCGACCCGGTTCACCGCGGCCAGGGCCTGGGCAAGCAGTTGTTGCGTTATGCCATGGAACACCTGAACGCCTATGAACTGGACGTCAACGAACAGAACCCGCAGGCGCTGGGGTTTTATTTCAAGCAGGGCTTCGAGGTCGTCGGTCGCACCGAGCATGACGGGATGGGGCAGCCTTATCCGTTACTGCATATGCGCTTGCGCCAAGACCAGCAACGCTCACAACATGCCTGACGCCATAAAATTCCTGTGGGAGCTGGCTTGCCAGCGATGCAGGCGCTGCGATGTGTCAGATGGACCGAGGTGATGCAATCGCTGGCAAGCCAGCTCCCAAGGGAAATTGAACCGTATTGAAATGGACCCGCGATTAACCGGCGCCCAGCAGGTACAATGCCCACCCCTTTTTTGTTACGGCCCTGTCATGACTGACCCGATTCGTCTCTCCAAACGCCTCATCGAACTCGTCGGCTGCTCCCGTCGGGAGGCTGAGCTGTTCATCGAGGGCGGCTGGGTCACCGTGGACGGTGAAGTCATCGATGAGCCGCAATTCAAGGTCGACACCCAGAAAGTCGAGCTCGACCCCGAAGCCAAGGCCACTGCGCCGGAGCCGGTGACCATTCTGTTCAACGTCCCGGCGGGCATGGACGCGGAAACGGCCATGGGCACCATCAGCGCCGATACCCTGAGCGAAGAACACCGCTTCAGCAAACGCCCGCTCAAGGGCCACTTCCTGCGCCTGACCGCCAGCACCGACCTGCAGGCCAATGCCAGCGGCCTGCTGGTGTTCACCCAGGACTGGAAAATCCTGCGCAAGCTGACGGCCGACTCCGCCAAGATCGAGCAAGAGTATGTGGTCGAGGTTGAAGGCGACATAGTTGCTCACGGCCTTAACCGCCTCAACCACGGCCTGACCTACAAAGGTAAGGAGCTGCCGCCGGTGAAGGCCAGCTGGCAGAACGAGAATCGCCTGCGGTTTGCGATGAAAAATCCACAACCAGGCGTGATCGCCCTGTTCTGCCAGGCCGTTGGCCTGAAGGTCGTTGCCATCCGTCGCATCCGCATCGGCGGAGTGTCCATTGGCAAAGTGCCATTGGGGCAATGGCGCTACCTGTCCGGCAAAGAGAAGTTCTAGGCTTTTCACGCCGCCCTACATTTCGGCGCCGCGATTTGAGCGGCGCCCACTGCTGAATATCAGGACTGCACACCATGATCCACAACGACGTACTGCGCAGCGTGCGCTACATGCTCGACATCAGCGACAAGAAAGTCATCGAGATCATCAAGCTCGGCGGCATGGACGTGAGCCTGGAAGATCTGCTGACTTATCTGGACAAGAAAGAGGAAGACGAAGAAGGCTTCGTTCGTTGCCCGGATGAAGTCATGGCGCATTTCCTCGATGGCCTGGTGATCTTCAAGCGCGGTAAAGACGAAAGCCGTCCGCCACAGCCGATCGAAACGCCGGTCACCAACAACATCATCCTGAAGAAACTGCGCGTGGCCTTCGAACTGAAAGAAGACGACATGCACGCCATCCTCAAGGCTGCCGAGTTCCCGGTGTCCAAGCCTGAGCTGAGCGCACTGTTCCGCAAGTTCGGCCACACCAACTACCGCCCGTGCGGCGACCAGTTGCTGCGCAACTTCCTCAAGGGCCTGACCCTGCGCGTGCGCCCGCAATAATTGCAAGGCGGGAGCAAAACTTGCTCGCCCGCTCCCACAGGCTCTGTGGGAGCAAGGCTTGCCGGCGATGACGAACTGCCTGGCGCCACCGGTTAAACGGTTGATCGGGTTATCATGCCCACCCATTCCCGCCTCGACCCCACCCCATGACCTACAGCGTTTCCCCTATTGGTTTCGTGCGCTCCTGCTTCAAGGAGAAGTTCGCGATCCCGCGCCAACCGCAACTGGCTCCTGCCGCACGCGGCGTATTGGAGTTGGTGGCGCCATTCGATCAGGGTGAGGCCGTGCAGGGCCTGGAGCAGGTCAGCCACGTGTGGCTGCTGTTCCTGTTCCACCAGGCGCTGGAAGACAAGCCACGGCTGAAAGTCCGCCCGCCTCGTCTGGGCGGCAACAAATCCATGGGGGTTTTCGCCACGCGCGCGACGCATCGACCCAATGGCATTGGCCAGTCAGTGGTCAAGCTGGACAAGGTCGAAGCCGATCGCCTGTGGATATCCGGCATCGATTTGCTCGATGGCACGCCGATTCTCGACATAAAACCTTACGTGCCTTACGCCGACATCATCGACACGGCCTCCAACAGCATCGCCAGCGCTGCGCCGCCTCTGATTGCCGTGCAGTGGGTGGATTCGGCGCTGCAGCAGGCCCATGGCCACGCTCAGCGGCTTGAGGAGCCCCTGGTCGAGCTTATCGAACAGTGTCTGGCACAGGATCCGCGCCCGGCGTACCAGAAACCTGCACCACAGAGGGAATATGGCGCGCAGTTCTGGGATGTGGATGTGCGCTGGCATTACCCCGAGGCGGGCGTGATCCGCGTGCTCGAAGTCATACCCGCATCCAACTTGTAGGAGCTGCCGAAGGCCGCGATCTTTTGACCTTGATCTTCTTTCCCGAATTTCAAGAGCAAAAGATCGCAGCCTTCGGCAGCTCCTACCTGAAATTGTCGGACATAAAAATGCCCCCATTGCCTGAGCAGGCTATGGGGGCATTTTAGTGATGCGAATGGCTTACTTCTCGACGAACGCACGCTCGATCAGGTAATCACCCGGCTCGCGCATCCGCGGCGAAACCTTCAGGCCGAAGCTGTTCAACACTTCGCTGGTCTCGTCGAGCATGCTCGGGCTGCCGCACAGCATGGCGCGGTCGTCCTGCGGGTTGATCGGCGGCAGGCCGATATCGCTGAACAGCTTGCCGCTGCGCATCAAGTCGGTCAGGCGACCTTCGTTTTCGAATGGCTCGCGGGTCACGGTCGGGTAGTAGATCAACTTGTCACGCAGGGCCTCGCCGAAAAACTCGTTCTGCGGCAAGTGCTCGGTGATGAATTCGCGGTAAGCGACTTCATTGACGTAACGTACGCCGTGGCACAGGATCACTTTCTCGAAACGCTCGTAGGTTTCCGGATCCTGGATGACGCTCATGAATGGCGCCAGACCGGTACCGGTGCTGAGCAGGTACAGGTGCTTGCCCGGTTTCAAATCATCGAGTACCAGCGTGCCGGTAGGCTTCTTGCTGATGATGATCTCGTCGCCTTCCTTCAGGTGCTGCAACTGGGAAGTCAGCGGGCCATCAGGCACCTTGATGCTGAAGAACTCGAGATGCTCTTCCCAGTTCGGGCTGGCGATCGAGTAAGCGCGCATGAGCGGCCGGCCGTTGGGCTGTTGCAGGCCGATCATCACGAACTGACCGTTCTCGAAGCGCAGACCCGGGTCGCGGGTGCACTTGAAGCTGAACAGAGTGTCGTTCCAGTGATGAACACTGAGGACACGCTCGTGGTTCATGTTGCTCATGTACGGGGGACTCCTGGAGATTTTGCCTGCGCCGGTGATGTGCGCAATTGCATCGCATTCTAATGGCAGCGACAATATCTGTTAAATGGATTATTAAGATAAGGGTTATCGGTTATATAGATATGCGATTTACTCTCCGTCAACTGCAAGTCTTCGTCGCTGTCGCCCAGCAGGAAAGCGTATCCCGTGCTGCGGGACTGCTCAACCTCTCACAATCGGCGGCAAGCACTTCGATCACCGAACTGGAGCGCCAGTCCAGCTGCCAGCTGTTCGACCGCGCGGGTAAACGGCTGAGCCTCAATGCCCTCGGCAAACAGCTGCTGCCCCAGGCTGTGGCCCTGCTCGACCAGGCCAAGGAAATCGAAGACCTGCTCAACGGCAAGTCCGGTTTCGGCTCCCTGGCAGTCGGCGCCACCCTGACCATCGGCAATTACCTGGCCACCCTGCTGATTGGCAGCTTCATGCAGCGTCATCCTGAAAGCCAGGTGAAGCTGCATGTGCAGAACACTGCCAACATCGTGCAACAGGTCGCGCACTATGAAATTGATCTGGGTCTAATCGAAGGCGACTGCAGCCACCCGGACATCGAAGTGCAGAGCTGGGTCGAGGATGAATTGGTGGTGTTCTGCGCGCCCCAGCATCCTTTGGCCATACGCGGTACGGCGAGCATGGACGAGCTGTCGCAAGAAGCCTGGATCCTTCGGGAACAGGGCTCCGGCACGCGCCTGACGTTTGACCAGGCCATGCGACATCATCGCAGTGCGCTGAATATCCGCCTGGAACTGGAACACACCGAAGCGATCAAGCGCGCGGTCGAGTCAGGCCTGGGAATTGGCTGCATCTCGAGGCTGGCACTGCGTGATGCATTCCGGCGCGGCAGCCTGGTAGCGGTGGAAACCCCGGATCTGGACCTGGCGCGACAGTTCTATTTCATCTGGCACAAACAGAAATACCAGACCTCGGCGATGCGCGAGTTCCTCGACCTGTGCCGCGCCTTCACCGCCGGGGTCCAGCGCAGCGACGAGATCGTCCTGCCCACCATTGCTTAAAGCAGGATGACTGCCCAGACCAGCGCGATCATGGTCAGTGCCACGAACTGCGCGGCGCTGCCCATGTCCTTGGCATTCTTGGACAGCGGGTGCAATTCAAGCGAGATGCGGTCAATGGCCGCTTCCACGGCGGAATTGAGCAGTTCGACGATCAGCGCCAGCAGGCAAACGGCGATCAACAACGCCTGTTCCACCCGGCTGACATTCAAAAAGAACGACAGCGGTATCAGAATGACGTTAAGCAGCACCAACTGGCGGAATGCCGCCTCACCGGTGAAGGCCGCGCGCAGCCCATCCAGTGAATAACCCGAAGCGTTGAGGATGCGTTTGAGGCCGGTCTGGCCTTTGAAAGGAGACATAGAGTTAGCAACTGCACCAAAAAGGAGTGGGAAAGCTAGACCAGTGAAAGTCAAAAAAGCGTGAACGAGCCGGGTTTAATGGCTCGAAATTGACTCAAGTTGTTGCAAGAGCAACGCCGCCTGGGTGCGAGTGCGCACATTCAGCTTGCGAAAGATGGCGGTGACATGTGCCTTGATGGTGGCTTCCGAGACGCTCAGTTCATAAGCGATCTGTTTGTTCAGCAAACCTTCACACACCATGGTCAACACCCGGAACTGCTGGGGCGTGAGGCTGGCCAGGCCTTCGCTTGCCGCCTTGGCTTCGGCGGAGACACTGACCGCCTCAAAGGCCTGCGGGGGCCAGAACACATCGCCGTCCAATACCGCCCTGACGGCCTTTTGAATGACGCTCAGGTCGCTGGACTTGGGAATGAAGCCACTGGCCCCGAACTCGCGAGACTTGACCATGATCGAGGCCTCTTCCTGGGCCGACACCATCACCACCGGAATCTGCGGGTATTGCCCGCGCAACAGCACCAGGCCGGAAAATCCGTAAGCGCCTGGCATGTTCAAGTCGAGCAGAACCAGGTCCCAGTCGGACTTTTCGTCCAGGCGGGTCTCCAGTTCGGCAATACTCGCCACCTCCACCAGCCGGACTTCGGGGCCCAGGCCCAGGGTCAACGCCTGATGCAATGCGCTACGGAACAGTGGGTGGTCATCGGCAATCAGGATTTCGTATGTGGCCATTTTTCAAATGATCCTGTTTTTCAAACAACTCGAGGTACAGCCACGGAGCTGCACCAACAGGGCACGTTCAACGCCAATCACAAGCTAAAACGGCGTCTCAAACCTTGGCCGCGCCCCAATCGGCGCCAAGCATGCCCAGCGAAACCGGGGTGGTCAAGGAACATGGCCAGTACAGATCTTTACAGTATGGGCGACAATCAGCCCAAGGCAGCAGAACCGTTCTGCACGAAGGGCATCAGCTCGGCATGTGCGGGGGTAGAAACATTCATGTCCAGCTGGTGCTTGGCATCGAGGTAGTGCTGGCTGAACACGTCGAAATAAGCGTCCAGTGCCGATGCGGCCGCCACATCGCCGGCCAGATCCAGACACAGCGCCGCCACTTCGGCCGTACACAAATGTTCGCTACGCGTCGACCGGCGCAGGCGATAGCGTGACAGTTTCTCGGGCAGCAGGCTGAGGATCGGGAGCGCATCAAAGTACGGGCTTTTACGGAAGATCTTCCGCGCCTCGGTCCAGGTCGCGTCCAATAGAATGAACAGTGGGCGCTTGGCGCTATCGACCTCGACGGTGTTCGTTACCCGCTCAGGCTCGACATACTCGCCCGGAAACACCAGATACGGTTGCCATTGCGGGTCGCGCAGCAACGCCAGCAACTTCGGGTCGGTTTCAGTACGTGACCAGATGAATGCATGGTTGTCGCGCACCACGTCGGCAATCAGCCACCCGGTGTTGCTGGGCTTGAAGACTTCCTTGTTGGTCATGATTAGGCACACGCCGGAGCGCGCATCGACCTGCGGGCGCCAGGCACACAGGCAGTGGCTTTCGATCACGCGACAGGCACGGCAGCGAGTGGCCCTCCAGCCCCGGGCCTGTATCGGCTTGATGCCCTCTTCCTCACGCTGATCGCGCAAAAGGGCAACGGCATTCGCCGCAAAGAGAGGGGCAGAAGGGATTATCGACACGAACAACACTCGGCTGGGCATAAAGTAGTGTCAGTTTATCAGAGCAGTCCGCGCAAGCCTGTACCGTCCAGGCCTCGTCCCCTATAATTCGCCGCCACTGAACGCACAGTCATGTGACGGGTCGAACCACCAGTCACTGAACCAGGAGAGTTTCATGCTGCGCTTTATCGTTCCTACCGCTGCCATTTTGCTGGCGTCGTCCTTCAACGCCCAGGCCGCTTCCTTGAAAGACATGGAACTGAGCAAAATGCTGCAAAACGTTGCCGCTCAAAGCAGCGTCGGCACTCCGCGGGCAATCAATGAAGACATTCTCGATCAGGGTTACACCGTTGAAGGCAAAGAGCTGATCAACCACCTGAGCGTGCAGAGCACTCACGCCGACAAGATGCGCGCCGACCCGAAGGCTGTTTATTTCCAGCTGGGCTCCACCGTCTGCAACAACCCGGGCTTTCGCAAGCTGATGGCCAAAGGCGCGATCATGCGTTACGAATTCACCGAGGTTAAGACCAACCGTCCGGTCGCCAGCGAGCGTTTCCAGGAATCGGATTGCCCGAAAGTCAATCAGAAGAAAAAGTGATCACCGGCAATTAGCGCGTCGCTGTTCGTCCTCGGCGCGCAATTCCGCTATAAGGGCCTGCAAGTAACGCGAACGACGCTCGCCACCTGCGAGACGCCGGCAGCACTCTTCCTCGAGACTCAAATGGTTGGTCTCGGCTGATACCTTGAGCAATCGATACAGCTGCGTATCGATTTCCAGAATGACCTTGGTCATAGCTTCCCGCCTCCCTGCCCTTTCGCCCCAACTGCGCGATAAATCCTTTGAGTTACCTGTACCGTGCGTCTTGCCCCTGCGCAAAACGGTCGCGTCACGCCTGTTAGTAAGTAAATCAGAGCGCTGAACTCTCGGATCAGGTTCAGACGAGTGGTGAAATCACTTCTCGAATCGTTAATAAGCGATTGCCATGAAAGACTTTGCGGCGCAATGATCAAGTCAGCGCGAATCCTCGCCAAGGACTAGATTTAGAGTAATCACCACTACATCTTTGGGCCGGGAAGGAGCCGCCCGTCATGGATTTTTGAAGTTGCGAACGTTTTTTTCATTCACCGAAAAAAACCAGAGCCCGCACGCAAGGAGAAGTTGAATGCCTTACCAACCGAATGACCTCCTTAGCCGTCATTTTGCAGAAAGCGGCCACGACCTCACCAGCAAGGTCGAAGAACTCCTCAACCTGGTTTCACCTGCCAGCCCGAACTCCCCGATCTACCGAGACATGATCCTCACCGTGCTGCGCATGGCGCAGGAAGACCACAACCGCTGGAATGCCAAGATCACCCTGCAGGCCCTGCGCGAACTGGAACACGCCTTTCGCGTACTGGAACAGTTCAAGGGACGACGCAAAGTCACGGTTTACGGTTCTGCCCGCACACCTGTGGAAAACCCTCTGTACGCAATGGCTCGCGAGCTGGGCGCTGCGCTGGCGCGTTCAGACCTGATGGTGATCACGGGCGCCGGTGGCGGGATAATGGCGGCAGCCCACGAAGGCGCCGGCCTTGAACACAGCCTTGGCTTCAATATCACACTGCCCTTCGAGCAGCACGCCAACCCGACCGTCCGGGGCACGACCAACCTGCTGTCATTTCACTTCTTCTTCACGCGCAAGCTGTTCTTCGTCAAGGAGGCCAATGCGCTGGTGCTCTGCCCCGGAGGTTTCGGCACCCTGGATGAAGCCCTGGAAGTACTGACATTGATCCAGACCGGCAAGAGCCCTCTGGTGCCGGTGATACTGCTGGATGCGCCAGGCGGTACTTTCTGGCAGGGCGCGCTGGACTTCATTCACCATCAGCTCGCAGAAAATCGCTACATACTGCCCACCGACATGAAGCTCGTCAGCCTGGTCTACAGCGCCGAAGAAGCGGTGGAACAGATCAATCAGTTCTACAGCAACTTCCACTCCAGTCGCTGGCTCAAGCACCAGTTCATCATTCGCATGAACCACAGGTTGAGCGACCAGGCACTCGACCATATGCAGGAAGCGTTCGCCGATCTGTGCCTGAGCGACCATTTCCATCAACACGCCTACAGCGGCGAAGAACACGACGACGAACAGTTCAGCCACCTGGCACGACTGGCGTTCACCTTCAATGCGCGGGATCACGGACGTCTGCGCGAACTGGTGGATTACATCAACCTGCCGGAAAACTGGGCACAACCCAAACCCCAGGCTCAACAGCGCACGCGGGAACCTTCAAAGGTGACGTGATGCGAATAAAAAAGGCCCGCTATCACTGGCGGGCCTTTTTCATTTAATCGTCCATCCCTCGACCGCTGAACAGCCGACTGATCATTTCCATCGAATAGCCGCGATAACTCAGGAAACGCCCCTGCTTGGCGCGCTCCCTGGCATCGATGGGTAGATGCCCGGCAAACTTGCGCCGCCAGGTTTCTTCCAGCTGATCGTGCCAACTGATCCCGCTCTCGCGCAGAGCGAGCTCGATATCGGCGCGCTGCAGGCCACGCTGGCTCAGTTCTTCACGGATACGCAGCGGGCCGTAACCCGAGCGGGCACGATAGGACACGAAGCTTTCAAGGTAACGGGATTCGGACAACAAACCCTCTTCCGTCAGACGGTCGAGTGCAGTGTCGATCATTTCAGGGAGAGCGCCGCGCTGACGCAGCTTACGCGTCAGCTCGACTCGACCATGCTCGCGTCGCGCGAGCAGGTCCATTGCGGTTCGCCGCACTGCGACGAGTGTATCGAGTACGGCGGTCATCGGATCAATCAAACATCTACATCAACCAGGTCATCTGCTTTCACCCGATCTGCCAACGCTTTGACGTCTGGTGCCGGACTCAGCAGTTTGTCGCGCAGCTGCTTCTCAAGTTTCGCCGCGATTTCCGGGTTGTCTGCCAGGAACTTGGCCGAGTTGGCCTTGCCCTGACCGATCTTGGTGCCTTCATAGGCATACCAGGCACCGGACTTCTCGACAAAACCATGCAGTACGCCCAAGTCGATCATCTCGCCATTGAGATAGATGCCCTTGCCGTAAAGGATCTGGAATTCAGCCTGACGGAACGGCGAAGCCACCTTGTTCTTCACAACCTTGACGCGGGTTTCGCTACCAACGACTTCATCACCTTCTTTCACCGCGCCAGTACGACGGATGTCCAGGCGAACCGAAGCGTAGAACTTCAGCGCGTTACCACCGGTGGTGGTTTCCGGGCTGCCGAACATGACGCCGATTTTCATCCGGATCTGGTTAATGAAGATAACCAGGCAGTTGGCGTTCTTGATGTTACCGGTGATTTTACGCAGGGCCTGGGACATCAGACGGGCTTGCAGGCCAACGTGCATGTCACCCATTTCGCCTTCGATCTCGGCCTTTGGAACCAATGCAGCCACGGAGTCAACGATGATCACGTCAACTGCGTTGGAACGCACCAGCATGTCGGTGATTTCCAGGGCTTGTTCGCCCGTGTCCGGCTGGGAAACCAGCAGGTCGTCGACATTGACGCCCAACTTGCCAGCGTACTCCGGGTCGAGTGCGTGCTCGGCGTCGACGAATGCGCAGGTGGCACCGGCTTTTTGCGCCTGGGCGATGACCGACAGCGTCAGTGTGGTTTTACCGGAGGATTCAGGACCGTAGATTTCAACGATACGGCCTTTAGGCAGACCGCCAATGCCGAGCGCGATGTCCAGACCCAGAGAGCCAGTAGAGATAGCCGGGATCGCCTGGCGGTCTTGATCGCCCATACGCATTACGGCACCCTTGCCGAATTGACGTTCGATCTGACCCAGGGCCGCAGCCAAGGCTTTCTTCTTGTTGTCGTCCATTAAAGTCCTCACGTAATCAATAAGGCCTGACGGCCAACACCTGTATAAGTAGACAGTATTATTCCACAGCGCTTCAGGATCGCCTACCCCTGATTTGAGATTTCTGAAGCGGCATGCCGTAGCAGCCCCTCTAGCGCGGCCTTCACCGTTTGTCGGCGGACCTCGTCGCGATTGCCCGGGAAGTGCTGGACCTCGCTGAACAGCTGCTCCCCGACGCCCCAGGCCAGCCAGACCGTACCGACCGGCTTGCTCGCAGATCCGCCATCCGGCCCGGCAACACCGCTGACCGCCACGGCAAAAGTCGCCCGGCTTTTATCCTGGGCGCCCCTGACCATGGCCTCGACCACCTCGCGACTGACCGCGCCTACGGTGGAGAACAGCTCGACAGGCACATTCAGCTGCTCGGTTTTCTGCCGGTTGGAGTAAGTCACGTAACCGGCTTCGAACCATGCCGAACTACCGGGAATCCGGGTAATTGCCTCGGCGATCCCGCCGCCGGTGCACGACTCTGCGGTCGTGACATGAGCATTGAGAACCTGCAGGCGTCTGCCAAGTTCAGCGGCGAGCTGGGTGATTTCTTTCACGGTCATCTCCTTGTCGGGCGGGATAAGCACTACCGTACACGAGCCGATTACGCTTGCAAGGCGCGCCCCCCATCAAAAATGTGAGGAAATGCGCGGTGCGCGCGGGGATGGAAGTGCATCGCAGGGCTTTCACTCCTGCGGCGGGCGGACTGCCCATGGTAATCTTGCGCCCATCGCGGAAAAGCCGGGCCGACGTCCCTCCTTTGCCCTACACATTTCAACGAATTTGCCTGATATCCGATGAATAAAGCGCTCTCCGATCTGTCCTCCCACACGCCAATGATGCAGCAGTACTGGCGCCTGAAAAACCAGCACCCCGACCAGCTGATGTTCTACCGCATGGGCGACTTCTACGAGATCTTCTATGAAGATGCGAAGAAAGCCGCCAAATTGCTGGACATCACCCTGACCGCGCGCGGGCAGTCTGCAGGGCAAGCGATCCCCATGTGCGGGATTCCTTACCACGCGGCGGAAGGTTACCTGGCGAAACTGGTAAAGCTTGGCGAGTCGGTGGTGATCTGTGAGCAGGTCGGCGACCCGGCCACCAGCAAAGGGCCAGTGGATCGCCAGGTGGTGCGGATCATCACGCCGGGTACGGTGAGCGACGAAGCGCTGCTGGATGAGCGCCGCGACAACCTGATTGCCGCGGTGCTGGGAGACGAGCGCCTGTTTGGCCTGGCCGTGCTGGATATCACCAGCGGCAACTTCACCGTGCTGGAAATAAAGGGCTGGGAAAACCTGCTGGCGGAACTGGAACGCGTCAATCCGGTGGAGCTGATGATCCCGGATGACTGGCCAAAGGACCTGCCCGCAGAGAAGCGCCGCGGGGTTCGTCGTCGCGCGCCGTGGGATTTCGAGCGTGATTCGGCGTTTAAAAGCCTGTGCCAGCAGTTCTCCACCCAGGACCTGAAAGGGTTCGGTTGCGAAAACCTGACCCTGGCGATCGGCGCTGCCGGCTGCCTGTTGAGCTACGCCAAGGAAACCCAGCGCACCGCCCTGCCGCACTTGCGCAGCCTGCGACACGAGCGCCTCGACGACACGGTAGTGCTGGATGGTGCAAGCCGGCGCAACCTGGAACTGGACACCAACCTTGCCGGTGGCCGCGACAATACCCTGCAATCGGTGGTTGACCGCTGCCAGACCGCCATGGGTAGCCGTCTGCTGACGCGCTGGCTAAACCGTCCGCTTCGCGATCTCAAGGTGCTGTTGGCACGCCAGACGTCCATCACCTGCCTGCTTGATGCCTATCGATTCGAACAGCTGCAACCGCAGCTCAAGGAGATTGGCGACATCGAGCGGATTCTCGCGCGGATCGGCCTGCGCAACGCCCGCCCCCGCGACCTCGCCCGCCTGCGTGACGCGCTCGGTGCGCTGCCGCAACTGCAGGTGGCGATGGCTGAACTGGAAGCGCCACACATCATTCAACTGGCCGCGACCACCAGCACCTACCCGGAACTGGCCGCGTTGCTGGAAAAAGCCATCATCGACAACCCGCCGGCGGTTATCCGTGACGGCGGCGTGTTGAAAACCGGCTATGACAGCGAACTTGATGACCTGCAATCCCTGAGCGAGAACGCCGGGCAATTCCTGATCGATCTGGAAGCGCGGGAAAAAGCCCGTACCGGCTTGTCGCACTTGAAAGTGGGTTACAACCGCATTCATGGGTATTTCATCGAACTGCCGAGCAAGCAGGCTGAGTCGGCGCCAGCGGATTACATTCGGCGCCAGACCCTCAAGGGTGCCGAACGCTTCATCACACCGGAACTCAAGGCTTTCGAGGACAAGGCGTTGTCGGCCAAGAGCCGGGCGCTGGCCCGCGAGAAGATGCTGTACGAAGCATTGCTCGAAGACCTGATATCAAAGCTGCCGCCACTGCAGGACACTGCTGCGGCGTTGGCCGAACTGGACGTGCTGAGCAACCTCGCCGAACGTGCTCTGAACCTGGACCTGAACTGCCCGCGCTTCGTCGAAGAGCCGTGCATGCGCATCAGCCAGGGTCGCCACCCAGTGGTCGAGCAAGTGCTGACCACCCCGTTCGTGGCCAACGACCTGAGCCTGGACGACAACACCCGCATGCTGGTGATCACCGGTCCGAACATGGGCGGTAAATCCACCTACATGCGCCAGACCGCCTTGATCGTGCTGCTGGCGCATATCGGCAGTTTTGTTCCGGCAGCCAGTTGTGAGCTGTCGCTGGTCGACCGCATCTTCACGCGGATCGGCTCCAGCGATGACCTGGCTGGCGGGCGCTCGACCTTCATGGTTGAAATGAGCGAAACGGCGAATATCCTGCACAACGCCACCGAGCGCAGCCTGGTACTGATGGACGAAGTCGGACGCGGCACCAGTACGTTCGATGGGTTGTCCCTGGCGTGGGCAGCGGCGGAGCGCCTGGCGTTCCTGCGCGCCTACACCCTGTTCGCTACGCACTACTTCGAACTGACGGTATTGCCCGAGGCCCAGCCCCTGGTCGCCAACGTGCACCTCAACGCCACCGAACATAACGAACGCATCGTGTTCCTGCACCACGTCCTGCCGGGGCCTGCGAGCCAGAGTTATGGCCTGGCCGTGGCACAGTTGGCCGGCGTACCTGGCGAGGTGATTCTGCGTGCCCGCGAGCACCTTGGCCGACTGGAAGCCACCGCCTTGCCGCACGAGGCGCCCAAGCCGGTCAAAGGTAAAAACCGCGCGCCGCAGCAGAGCGACATGTTCGCCAGCCTCCCTCACCCGGTGCTGGATGAACTGGCTAAACTCGACCTGGATGACCTCACGCCACGCAAGGCGCTCGAAATGCTCTATGCACTGAAGACACGGATCTAACGCACTTGCTTGCAAGCTGTTAGAATCTCGCGCGGTTTGGGATGCTGCAGGCTACAGCCAGGCCTGCAGACTATCGCTCCCAAACCTGGCGACCCCAACGTGAAGGGGCTCCGCTGCCGCCGCCTGAGGAGAAAATTAGAAATGACCTTCGTCGTCACCGACAACTGCATCAAGTGCAAGTACACCGACTGCGTAGAAGTCTGTCCGGTGGACTGCTTTTACGAAGGCCCGAATTTCCTGGTGATTCACCCGGATGAGTGCATCGACTGCGCGCTGTGCGAACCAGAATGCCCTGCTGTGGCCATCTTCTCCGAAGATGAAGTCCCGGCCGGCATGGAAAACTTCATCCAGCTGAACATGGAGCTGGCCGAAGTCTGGCCAAACATCACCGAACGCAAGGATCCACTGCCGGATTCTGCGGCATGGGATGGCAAGACAGGCAAGCTCGAACACCTCGAGCGTTGATCTGATCGCGTTCGCGAAAAGGCCCGTTACGGGCCTTTTTTTTAAGATCAAAAGATCTTGCTTTTCTACAGGCAAAAAAAGGGGCGGTTTGACCCGCCCACATTTTTTCCCTAGTCCCTGTTTTCCTTTTCATCATCCTGATGAATCGCATCCTGCGATGTCCTTCCCCTCATCCTGAGGGGCGTGTCTATCCGTCGACACAACCCCGATACTAGACTTTTCCCAGCCATGGGCAACGCCTCTAAAATGCGAAATCGGATCAACAGCCAGCTTGGCATATAAAAATTATTTTCTTAAAATCAAAGACTTAATTAAGATATTGGTTGAACACAGCCAACTGTCTACCTGTAAAAATAACGAACACTTACAACAGAGTAAGCAAAGACTTACGCCAGCTGACTGCAAAACCGAGCCTCCCGCCGATTCAAATCCCAGCCAACAAAAAACCCCGAACCAGTCGGGGCTTTTCGCTGCCTGCCTGCATTGCGCTTATTGAAACAGCGACTCGCTCGACAAGCCGTTCTTCTCCAGGATTTCCCGAAGACGCTTGAGACCTTCAACCTGTATCTGCCTGACCCGTTCACGGGTAAGGCCAATTTCCAGGCCCACATCTTCCAGCGTGCTGCTCTCGTGACCGCGCAGGCCGAAGCGGCGAATCACCACCTCGCGTTGCTTGTCGGTCAGCTCGGACAGCCACTGATCAATGCTCTGGGAAAGGTCGTCGTCCTGCAGCAGTTCACAGGGATCGGTTGGACGGTCATCGGTAAGCGTGTCCAGCAGGGTTTTATCCGAATCCGGACCCAGCGAGACGTCGACCGAAGAAACCCGCTCGTTCAAGCCCAGCATGCGCTTGACCTCGCCCACCGGTTTTTCCAGCAGGTTGGCGATTTCTTCGGGTGAAGGTTCATGATCAAGTTTTTGCGTCAGTTCCCGGGCTGCCCGCAAGTAAACATTCAGCTCCTTGACCACATGAATCGGCAACCGGATGGTCCTGGTCTGGTTCATTATCGCGCGTTCGATGGTCTGACGAATCCACCAGGTGGCGTAGGTCGAAAAGCGGAAGCCGCGTTCAGGGTCGAACTTCTCTACCGCCCGAATGAGTCCGAGGTTGCCCTCTTCGATCAGGTCCAGCAGTGACAAGCCACGATTGACGTAGCGTCGGGCGATTTTCACCACCAGCCGCAAGTTGCTCTCAATCATGCGCTTGCGCCCAGCCGGATCCCCACTTTGCGACAATCGCGCAAAATGAACTTCTTCTTCGGGGGATAACAGAGGGGAAAAGCCGATTTCATTGAGGTACAGCTGCGTGGCATCGAGTGCACGCGTGTAGTCAATGTACTTGTGTTGCTTCAACGACGTGGAGTGTTTGGATTTTGTCCGAACGGAAGGTGTAGCCGCCCCTTCATCATTCGACATCGCATCCGCAACGACGTCGGTCTCCATCAGGAGAACCTCATCGTCGATGTCAAACTCCGGCACTTCTTTACTG
The DNA here is from genome assembly GCF_040310425.1 of Pseudomonas sp. 65/3-MNA-CIBAN-0223. Taxonomy (NCBI): domain Bacteria; kingdom Pseudomonadati; phylum Pseudomonadota; class Gammaproteobacteria; order Pseudomonadales; family Pseudomonadaceae; genus Pseudomonas; species Pseudomonas sp. 65/3-MNA-CIBAN-0223. The sequence continues at coordinate 93,742 of NZ_JBEOPV010000019.1, read as the reverse complement.
AGAGCCATTGTTATAGTCCTTTGGTGAGTTCGACCTCAAGCTCAAGCGACGCCTTTATCCTTGGCAACGCTGGAGCCTGTTCCCTCTACGTGACGGAACAGGCTGGTAACAAATCAACGACGTGGCAGGAACTGCAGCGGATCTACAGGTTTACCTTGGCGGCGAATCTCAAAATGCAATTTCACCCGGTCTGTACCCGTTGACCCCATTTCGGCAATTGTCTGTCCGACCTTGACCTGCTGCCCCTCCCGAACCAACAGCCTGCGGTTATGTCCGTAGGCACTGACGTAGGTATCGCTGTGTTTGATGATGACTAATTCGCCGTAGCCCCTTAAGCCACTCCCGGCGTATACCACCGTCCCATCAGACGCAGCTAAAACAGGCTGTCCCAAATCTCCGGCGATATCAATTCCTTTATTCAAACTCCCGTTTGAAGAGAATTTTCCAATAAGAATGCCATTAGATGGCCATCCCCAGCCGGTCGGGGCTGGGCCTGCCGGAGGCAGTGGAGCGGCTGCCGGCTTGTTCGCGACGGACGGTACAACCACTGCAGTCGTTGGCCCAGAGCCATTTACCGGACGCTTGAAAACCGTCGTTTTACTCGACGATGAAGGCGTTGAATTCGAAGAACTGGAAACTGTTGAAGCCGTTGAACCGGTGCGCCCATCGAAGCGAATCGTCTGACCCGGATGGATGGTGTATGGCGCCGGAATGTTGTTGCGCGCAGCCAGGGCCTTGTAGTCCCAGCCGTAGCGGAAGGCGATGGAGAACAGGGTGTCCTTGGGTCGCACGACGTACTGGCCCGTCGTTACTGCCGGCCGTTGAGCCACGGCGTTGTTGCGATCGACGACGCGTACGTCGCTCGATTTGTTGCTGGAGCATCCGACCAGCAAGGTGCTCAAGACAAGGCCAGTCACCAGGCGCTGAAAGCTCGTGATACCGATTCGCTGCGCAATGACTTTGAGACTCACCCGCCGCTCCCTTTGTGGTGGCTGAAAATTTGAATTGCCAAGTATCGGCAGGAAATGACGCAAGTATAACGGGCCGTGCCGGCTTTACCTTAGTGAACTACCGCACACGTTTGCTCACTGACGATGAATCTGTTTAACCCGATGTTGCCGCTGTAAGACATGAGCAATCGAATAGAATTCAGCGCGTTTAAACAAATGCTCAGGCCAGCGGCCCGTTCAACAACGGCACGAACCGGACAGCACCCAGTACATGCCTGGAAAAACCCTGTTCTTCACGGACGATCAGCATCAATTGCTGGACCTCCCCCGAGCCGACCGGGATCACCAGGCGTCCACCCGGCGCCAACTGGTCGAGCAACGCCTGGGGTACATCTGTCGCGACCGCCGTGACGATTATTCCGTTGTAGGGCGCCAGCGCCGGCCAGCCTTCCCAGCCGTCCCCCCAGCGAAACACCACGTTGCGCAGGTTCAATTCGACCAGGCGCTCCTTGGCCCGGTCCTGCAGGACCTTGATGCGTTCCACCGAGAACACTCGCTCGACCAGCTGCGCCAGCACCGCCGTCTGATAACCCGAACCCGTGCCAATCTCGAGGACTTTGTCCAGCGGCCCCGCTTCCAGCAGAAGCTCGCTCATGCGCGCGACCATGTAAGGCTGGGAGATGGTCTGGTTATGGCCGATCGGCAACGCCGTGTCTTCATAAGCGCGGTGTGCCAGTGCTTCATCGACAAACAGATGACGCGGTGTACGGCGAATCACCTCCAGCACCTTGGCGTTGGAGAGGCCCTCGTCATACAGACGCTGGATCAGGCGCTCGCGGGTACGCTGGGAAGTCATGCCGATGCCGCGCCGCAGAATGTCGTCGTGCTCACGAGCCATTAGCGCAGGCCCTCCAGCCAGCCATCAAGATTTCTGAAGGCGTCATTGAAGGTTCGGTCCAGTTGCAGTGGAGTGATCGACACATAGCCTTGCACCACTGCGTGGAAATCCGTACCAGGGCCACCGTCTTCGGCGTCCCCGGCAGCTGCAATCCAGTAACCGGACTTGCCACGCGGGTCGACCACTTTCAGCGGTGCCGCAGCCCGGGCGCGATGGCCGAGGCGGGTCAGCTGAATGCCGCGAATGTGATCCAGGGGCAAATTCGGAATGTTCACGTTCAGCACCGTGCGCGGGGGCAGGTCGAGGTCAGCGTGGGCTTCTACCAGTTTGCGCGCAAAGTAAGCCGCTGTGGCAAGGTTCTCCGTCTGCCGTGAGACCAGGGAGAACGCGAAGGAAGGACGCTCCAGGAAACGTCCTTCGAGAGCCGCAGCAACCGTTCCGGAATACAGCACGTCGTCCCCAAGATTGGCGCCCAGGTTGATCCCCGAAACCACCATGTCCGGCTGGCGCTCCAGCAGGCCGTTGAGGCCCAGGTGCACGCAATCGGTAGGCGTGCCGTTGAGGCTGATAAAACCATTGGCCAGGGTTTGCGGGTGCAACGGACGGTCGAGCGTCAGCGAGCTGCTGGCGCCGCTTTTGTCCTGGTCGGGGGCGATAACCACGCACTCGGTGTAATCGGCCAGCGCAGCATAAAGCGCGGCGAGTCCGGGCGCAGTTACCCCATCGTCGTTAGAAATCAGAATACGCATGGGCTGTCCGTCTGCCCCACCGGCACCAGATCGACAAGTTCGCGCACCAATACAGTGGCGAAGCATCCAGCCGGCAGGACGAATTCCAGTTGCAGAATGTCAGGCTCGGGATAATGCCACGTCAACCCACCAATGGGCAGTCGCAGGATGCGACGTTCGTGGCTCATTCCGGCGTTAACCAGCCAATCGCGCAAGCCTGCTTCGCGAGAGGCGATTGCCTGCTCCAGTTCATGGACAACCCCAGCGGCCGGTGAGTCACCTTCACCCCACTGCGGACCTGTGGGATGCAGGTCAAGAATCGCCAGGCGCGGGTCGCTGCATTCAGCTTCGCCAGCCGGAAAGAAGCTGCGGCTGTCAGTGAAAGCCAGCAGGTCGCCGACCTGGGCACGCTGCCAGGTGCCGTCGGCCACTCGCGCCGCCAATACCTGGTTGAACAGGAAACTGCGGGCGCTTGAGAGCAGGCGCGAGCGCACGTTGCGCTGCTCCGGCAAAGCCTTGCGCGCAGCCCAGGCACGGGCATCGACCACGTTGCCGCCGTCGAAGCCGAAACGCTGGGTACCAAAATAATTGGGGACACCTTGTTTGCCGATCAACTGCAGCCGCTGTTCGATCGCCGCCTTGTCGCCAGCGAACTGGGTCAGGCGCAAGGTGAAGCCATTGGCCGAATGAGCACCGCGTTGCAGCTTGCGTTTGTGGCGACCGGTCTTGAGGATTTTCAACGTGTCGTTTTCGGCTGCCGACAAGTCGGGATCGGCCTTGCCCGGCAATTGCACGCTGAACCATTGGCGAGTCAGCGCCTGACGGTCCTTGAGCCCCGCGTAACTGACGGTGCGTAACGAAACGCCCGCAGCCTTGGCGATTCGCCGTGCCGCTTCCTCGGTGTTCAGGCCGCGCTTCTCGACCCAGATCCATAAATGTTCACCCTCGCCACTGAGGGGGATGTCGAGCACTTCATCGACCTGAAAATCTTCGGCAGTGGCTTTGAGTACCGCAGTGCCAAGCGCCTCACCATAGGCCCGCGGGCCAAGCAGTTGCAGTTCGTTCATGCGCGCAACAACAAGGCAACGGAATGCACGGCGATACCCTCTTCGCGTCCGACAAAGCCCAGCTTTTCGGTAGTGGTGGCTTTTACGTTCACCTGGTCCGGCTCAACTTGAAGATCGGCGGCAATAAGCGCGCGCATCGATTCGATATGCGGGGCCATTTTCGGTGCCTGGGCAACGATGGTGTTGTCGACGTTGCCGACTTTCCACCCCTTGGCGTGGATCAGGCCGACGACGTGACGCAACAGCACACGGCTGTCCGCGCCCTTGAATGTAGGGTCAGTGTCGGGAAAGTGCTTGCCGATATCGCCCAGCGCAGCAGCGCCAAGCAAGGCATCGCTCAAGGCGTGCAGCAGGACGTCACCGTCGGAGTGAGCGAGCAGCCCGAAGCCGTGTGCAATACGCACGCCGCCCAGAGTAATGAAATCGCCTTCAGCGAAACGGTGCACATCATAGCCGTGGCCAATACGCATAAAAAAAACGCCCCGAATTTTGTCAGGGCGTGATTCTACCTGCTTTGCAGGATATTAGGCGTTTAGAGCACGCCCGTGATGCTGCAAGTGGTCATCAATGAAACTGGCGATGAAGAAATAGCTGTGATCGTAGCCCGGTTGCAAACGCAACGTCAGCGGATGACCGGCCAGTTTGGCCGCCTGCTGCAGGGCTTCAGGCTTGAGCTGGGTGGCGAGGAAGTCGTCGCGATCACCTTGGTCAACCAGCAGTGGCAGCTTTTCGTCAGCCTCGGCAATCAGTGCACAGGCATCCCACTCGCGCCACTTTGACCGATCCTCTCCCAGGTAACGGGAGAAGGCTTTTTGGCCCCATGCACAATCCATCGGATTGTTGATCGGTGAAAACGCCGACACCGATTGATAGCGGCCCGGGTTGCGCAACGCGCAAACCAGCGCACCGTGACCGCCCATGGAGTGACCGCTGATACCGCGTTTGTCCGACGCCGGGAAATGCGCCTCGACCAACGCCGGCAGTTCCTTCACCACATAGTCATGCATCCGGTAATGCCGTGACCAGGGTGCCTGGGTAGCATTCAGATAAAAACCCGCACCCAGGCCAAAATCCCAGGCGCCGTCCGGATCGGCCGGCACATCGGGACCGCGAGGGCTGGTGTCCGGGGCGACGATGATCAACCCCAGTTCCGCGGCCATGCGCATGGCACCGGCCTTTTGCATGAAGTTCTCATCGGTGCAGGTCAGGCCGGACAGCCAGTACAGCACGGGCAGCTTGCCGCCCTGCTCCGCTTGCGGCGGCAGGTACACGGCGAACACCATGTCGCATCCGAGCTCATCGGAACGATGCCGGTAGCGTTTGTGCCAGCCGCCGAAGCTTTTCTGGCAGGAGATATTTTCCAGGCTCATGAGCCACCTCAGAAATGGATGACGCTACGGATGCTCTTGCCTTCGTGCATCAGGTCGAAAGCCTTGTTGATATCTTCCAGGCCCATGGTGTGGGTGATGAAAGTATCCAGCGGGATTTCACCGGTTTCAGCCATTTCGACGTAGCTTGGCAACTCGGTACGACCACGCACCCCACCGAACGCCGACCCGCGCCAGACTCGACCGGTCACCAGCTGGAATGGACGGGTGGCGATTTCCTGGCCTGCACCGGCGACGCCGATGATCACCGACTCGCCCCAGCCCTTGTGGCAGCACTCAAGCGCGGCGCGCATCAGTTGCACGTTGCCGATGCATTCGAAGGAAAAGTCGACGCCTCCATCGGTCATGTCGACGATGACTTCCTGGATCGGACGGTCAAAGTCTTTCGGATTGACGCAGTCGGTGGCGCCCAGCTGCTTGGCGATTTCAAACTTGGCCGGGTTGATATCGATGGCAATGATCCGGCCGGCCTTGGCTTTGACCGCACCGATGATCGCAGACAGACCGATCCCGCCGAGGCCGAAGATAGCCACGGTATCACCTGGTTTTACCTTGGCGGTGTTGAGCACGGCACCAATGCCGGTGGTGACCCCGCAACCCAGCAGGCAGACTTTCTCCAGAGGTGCTTCCTTGGCGATCTTGGCGACGGAGATTTCCGGCAGCACGGTGTACTCGGAAAAAGTCGAAGTCCCCATGTAGTGGAAAATTTCCTGCCCCTTGTAGGAAAAGCGCGTGGTGCCGTCAGGCATCAGGCCTTTGCCCTGGGTGGCGCGAATGGCCTGGCACAGGTTGGTCTTGCCCGACAGGCAGAACTTGCACTGGCGGCATTCCGGGGTATACAGCGGAATCACATGATCGCCGACAGCGACCGACGTCACGCCTTCGCCGATGGCTTCAACTACTGCGCCACCTTCGTGTCCCAGGATCGATGGAAAGATGCCTTCCGGGTCTGCACCGGACAGCGTGTAGGCATCGGTATGACAAACCCCGGAGGCCACTACGCGCAGCAGGACTTCACCGGCCTTGGGCATGGCGACGTCGACTTCAACGATCTCAAGAGGTTTCCTGGCCTCGAAGGCAACGGCGGCGCGTGACTTGATCATGGGGATAGATACTCCAGTGAATAAACGAGACAAGGAGTGTAATACATCGACTTACGGTGAATAATCAGGACAAAAGCAAAACATTATTGCTGCACAGGGATAATCACACATGTCCGAAAATCGCTGGGAAGGCATTGACGAGTTTGTGGCCGTAGCGGAATGCAGTCAGTTCACAGCGGCTGCGGAACGCCTTGGCGTTTCTTCGTCGCACGTCAGCCGACAAATCGTCCGCCTCGAAGAGCGTCTGCAGACCCGCCTGCTATACCGCAGCACCCGGCGGGTAACGTTGACTGAAGCCGGGCAGACATTCCTGCAACATTGCCAGCGCCTGCAGGATGGGCGCGAAGAAGCGCTGCGTGCAGTCGGCGACCTGACCAGCGAACCCAAGGGCATGCTGCGCATGACGTGCGCGGTGGCCTACGGCGAACGGTTTATCGTGCCACTGGTGACACGATTCATGGCGCTCTACCCGCAACTGCGCATTGATATCGAACTGAGCAACCGCCAACTCGATTTGGTGCATGAAGGCCTCGACCTGGCCATTCGTCTTGGCCGTCTACAGGATTCGCGGCTGGTCGCGGCACGCCTGGCGCCACGGCGCATGTACCTGTGCGCCTCCCCTTCCTACGTGGAACGCTACGGTCGCCCACACAGCCTGTCTGAATTGAGCCGGCATAATTGCCTGATCGGCAGTTCCGACCTGTGGCAACTGGAGCAGAACGGACGGGAGTTTGCCCAGCGGGTGCAGGGCAACTGGCGCTGCAACAGTGGGCAAGCGGTGCTGGACGCGGCGTTACAGGGGGTCGGGTTGTGTCAGCTGCCGGATTATTACGTGCTGGAGCATTTGAAAAACGGCGAGCTGATTTCCCTGCTGGATGCGCACCAGCCGCCGAACACGGCGGTGTGGGCGCTTTATCCGCAGCAGCGTCATCTGTCGCCGAAGGTGCGCAAGCTGGTGGACTATCTGAAGGAGGGCTTGGCCAAGCGGCCGGAGTATCGGGTTTGAGGGCTTGAAGATCAAAAGCGCCGGTGAGCCCAACGCTGACGCAACCATTCCAAATCTTCGGGGCGCGTAACCTTTAGGTTGTCGGAGCGACCTTCAATCAGACGCGGCGCTAACCCCGCCCACTCCATCGCCGACGCTTCGTCAGTGATAACCGCATCGGCCACCAGGCTGTCAGCCAGCGCACGATGCAGTGCACCCAGGCGAAACATCTGCGGCGTATACGCCTGCCAGATCACACTGCGATCTACGGTTTCAACCACACGCCCCTGCTTGTCGACCCGTTTCAACGTATCGCGCGCCGGGACCGCCAGCAGACCACCTACCGGATCATCCGCCAGTTCGCCTAGCAGCTTGTCGAGGTCGTCGCGGCTCAGGTTGGGCCGCGCAGCATCGTGGACCAGCACCCAATCTTCCTCGTTCGCACCCAGCGCATGCAAATGCAACAAGGCATTCAACACTGAGCCAGAGCGTTCGGCACCGCCCTCGACTCGCTGAATGCGCGCATCGCTCGCGCATTCAAGGTTGGGCCAAAAGGGATCATCAACAGCAAGACTGACCACCAACCCCTTAAGGCCAGGATGGTCAAGGAAACAGCCAAGGCTGTGTTCAAGAATAGTGCGCCCGCCCAGTTGCAAATATTGCTTGGGACGGTCCGCGGCCATACGGGCACCGACGCCCGCGGCAGGAATCACGGCCCAGAAGGCCGGTACCGAGGAATTCATTGAGCCAACTGGTAAAGGGTTTCACCGTCCTTGACCATGCCCAACTCATGGCGAGCCCGCTCTTCAACGGTCTCCATGCCTTTTTTCAACTCACTGACTTCTGCGTCCATGACCCGATTGCGTTCCAGCAAGCCTTCGTTCTCAGCGTGCTGATCGGCGATCTGCTGAGTCAGCTCGGCCACTTGCGCCAGGCTGCCATTACCCACCCAAAGGCGGTACTGCAGGCCAGCCAGCAACAGGAGCAAGACGAGAAACAACCAATTGGGACTGCGCATCGAATATCGGGTTTCCAGTGAAAAAGGCAGCCATGCCAAAACTTGAAGCATCTGATAGCACGAAGCCTGGAAGACCCAGGCTTGTGCTGATAAGGCATCAGATTAGTGGCAAATCCATCGCCGTTGCGATTTTTTCACCACAATCCGCTGACTTTACATCAGTAGATGATCAACCGCGGAATTCGCTGCGACCGTTGTACTTGGCCTTGCCGTTCAACTGCTCTTCGATACGCAGCAGTTGGTTGTACTTGGATACCCGATCCGAACGGCACAGGGAGCCGGTCTTGATCTGGCCCGCTGCAGTGCCCACGGCCAGGTCGGCAATGGTCGAATCTTCGGTTTCGCCGGAGCGGTGCGAGATCACGGCAGTGTAACCAGCGGCCTTGGCCATCTGGATGGCTTCCAGGGTTTCGGTCAGGGTGCCGATCTGGTTGAACTTGATCAGGATAGAGTTGGCAATCTTCTTATCGATGCCTTCTTTCAGGATCTTGGTGTTGGTCACGAACAGGTCGTCACCTACCAGCTGGGTCTTCTCGCCGATTTTGTCGGTGAGGATTTTCCAGCCAGCCCAGTCGGACTCGTCCAGGCCGTCTTCGATCGAGATGATCGGGTAACGCTCGGTCAGGCCCTTGAGGTAGTCGGCAAAACCTTCGGCGGTGAACACCTGGCCTTCGCCGGACAGGTTGTACTTGCCATCTTCGTAGAACTCGCTGGCGGCGCAGTCCAGAGCCAGGGTCACGTCGGTGCCCAACGTGTAACCGGCGTTGGCCACGGCCTCGGAGATCACTTTCAAAGCGTCTTCGTTGGAAGCCAGGTTCGGTGCGAAACCACCTTCGTCACCCACTGCAGTGCTCAGGCCACGGGCCTTCAGGACAGCTTTGAGGTGATGGAAGATCTCGGTGCCCATGCGCAGGCCTTCCGAGAAAGACTTGGCGCCGACCGGCTGAACCATGAATTCCTGGATGTCGACGTTGTTATCCGCGTGCTCGCCGCCGTTGATGATGTTCATCATCGGAACCGGCATGGAGTAAACACCCGGGGTACCGTTCAGGTTGGCGATGTGAGCGTACAGCGGCAGGTCCTGGTCCTGTGCGGCGGCCTTGGCGGCTGCCAGGGAAACAGCGAGGATCGCGTTGGCGCCCAGGGAGCCTTTGTTTTCAGTGCCATCAAGCTTGATCATCGCGTGATCCAGCGCTTTCTGGTCGCTTGGGTCTGTACCTTTCAACAGGTCGCGGATCGGACCGTTGATGTTGGCGACGGCTTTCAGAACGCCTTTGCCCAGGTAACGGCTTTTGTCGCCATCACGCAGCTCGAGCGCTTCGCGCGAGCCAGTGGAAGCACCGGACGGCGCGCACGCGCTACCGATGATGCCGTTATCGAGAAGCACATCCGCTTCCACGGTGGGATTGCCACGGGAGTCGAGAACTTCACGACCTTTGATGTCGACGATTTTTGCCATTGTTGTAAACACTCCAAAGTTGACGAAAACGACGCAGCTAGAGGAAATCTTTTACCGTCGGCAAGTGGTGTACAGCGGGCAGACTTGCGGACGATAAGGCTCAGGCCCGAGGGCCTGAGCAACAAATCGTGCGGTACTTTACCGGAGAAATGAGGATTACGCGGTTTCTACCGTCGGAAAACTCTTCACCAGTTCGTCCAAAGCTTTGAGCTGGGCCAGGAATGGCTCCAGTTTGTCCAGGCGCAAGGCGCAAGGGCCGTCGCACTTGGCGTTGTCCGGGTCCGGGTGAGCTTCGAGGAACAGACCCGCCAGCGACTGGCTCATGCCCGCCTTGGCCAAATCCAGAACCTGTGCACGGCGGCCGCCGGCGGAATCGGCACGACCACCGGGCATTTGCAACGCGTGGGTCACGTCGAAAAATACCGGGTATTCGAACTGCTTCATGATGCCGAAGCCGAGCATGTCGACCACGAGGTTGTTGTAGCCGAAGCTCGAACCACGCTCGCAGAGGATCAGTTGATCGTTACCTGCTTCCACGCACTTGTTCAGGATATGCTTCATTTCCTGAGGCGCGAGAAACTGGGCTTTCTTGATGTTGATCACTGCATTGGTCTTGGCCATCGCGACGACCAGATCGGTCTGGCGCGACAGGAAGGCCGGCAGCTGAATGATGTCGCAGACTTCAGCGACGACCGCAGCCTGATCAGGCTCATGGACGTCGGTGATGATCGGCACGCCAAAGGCTTGCTTGATGTCCTGGAAGATGCGCATGCCCTCTTCCAGGCCCGGACCACGGTAAGAGGTCACAGAAGACCGGTTGGCCTTGTCGAAGCTGGCCTTGAACACGTAAGGGATACCGAGTTTCTCGGTGACCTTTACGTATTCTTCGCAGACCTGCATCGCCATGTCGCGGCTTTCCAGCACGTTCATGCCACCGAACAGCACCATTGGCTTGTCGTTGGCAATCTCGATATCGCCTACGCGGATGATCTTCTGCGCCATCAGGTTTACGCCTTCTTCTGGTGTTGAGCCAAAGCAGCTTTGACAAAACCGCTGAACAACGGGTGACCGTCGCGCGGCGTCGAGGTGAACTCAGGGTGGAACTGGCAGGCGACGAACCATGGATGATCCGGAGCTTCGACCACTTCGACCAACGCGCCATCACCGGAGCGACCGGAGATTTTCAGACCGGCTTCCATGATTTGCGGCAGCAGGTTGTTGTTCACTTCGTAGCGATGACGGTGACGCTCTACGATCACGTCCTTGGCATAGCAATCATGCACCAGGGAACCCGGCTCAAGCAGGCAATCCTGCGCACCAAGACGCATGGTGCCGCCCAGGTCGGAGGTTTCGGTACGGGTTTCGACGGCGCCGGTGGCATCTTCCCACTCGGTGATCAGACCCACGACCGGGTGGCCGCTGGCACGATCGAACTCGGTGGAGTTGGCATCTTTCCAGCCCAGCACGTTACGAGCGAACTCGATCACGGCCACTTGCATGCCCAGGCAGATACCCAGGTACGGAACCTTGTTTTCGCGAGCGAATTGAACGGCAGTAATCTTGCCTTCCACGCCCCGCAGGCCGAAGCCGCCAGGTACGAGGATCGCATCGACGCCTTCCAGCAGCGCAGTCCCCTGGTTCTCGATGTCTTCGGAATCGATGTAGCGCAGGTTGACCTTGGTGCGGTTGCTGATGCCGGCGTGACTCATCGCTTCGATCAGCGACTTGTAGGCGTCCAGCAGTTCCATGTACTTGCCGACCATGGCGATGGTGACTTCATGCTCAGGGTTGAGCTTGGCGTCGACCACGGCTTCCCACTCGGACAGGTCGGCACCGCCACATTGCAGGCCGAAACGCTCGACGACAAAATCATCCAGGCCTTGCGAATGCAGGATGCCCGGAATCTTGTAGATGGTGTCGGCGTCTTCCAGCGCGATCACCGCACGTTCTTCAACGTTGGTGAACTGGGCGATCTTGCGACGCGACGAGATGTCGATCGGGTGATCGGAGCGGCATACCAGCACGTCTGGCTGCAGGCCGATGGAGCGCAGCTCCTTGACCGAATGCTGGGTTGGCTTGGTCTTGGTCTCGCCAGCAGTGGCGATGTACGGCACCAGCGTCAGGTGCATCAGCATCGCGCGCTTGGCGCCGACTTCGAAACGCAATTGACGGATGGCTTCGAGGAACGGTTGCGACTCGATGTCACCCACGGTGCCACCGATCTCGACCATGGCCACGTCGGCATCGCCGGCGCCCTTGATGATGCGGCGCTTGATTTCGTCGGTGATGTGCGGGATCACCTGGATGGTTGCACCCAGGTAGTCACCACGACGCTCTTTGCGCAGCACGTGCTCGTAGACACGGCCGGTGGTGAAGTTGTTGTTCTGGGTCATGGTCGTGCGGATGAACCGCTCGTAGTGGCCCAGGTCCAGGTCGGTCTCGGCGCCGTCGTGGGTGACGAACACTTCACCGTGCTGGAACGGGCTCATGGTGCCCGGGTCGACGTTGATGTACGGGTCCAGCTTCAGCATGGTGACCTTAAGTCCCCGCGCCTCCAGGATCGCCGCCAATGAAGCCGATGCAATGCCTTTCCCCAATGAAGAAACAACACCGCCCGTGACGAATATGTAGCGCGTCATGAAAAACCCTAGAAGTCTGCGTTAAAGCGGTCCGAGCCGCCGGGGAAAGCGAAGGAAGGCCGAAGCCCCCGATCACCTGCATTAATCACAGTGCACCTTTCAAAAAAACCGCCGCGTTGGGACAGACCGGTAGATGAAACACCGGTAGGTTGCTCGCTACACATTTTTTGGAATCGCCCAGCAAAGACTGCTTGGTAATCGGCAACTCCTGCGATTCAGGCGAATCCACAGAAGTTGTATCAAGAAGGGAGCGTAGTCTACCGGAAAGCCCCTTTCAGCTCAAACCTTGATCTTCGCTTAGTGGAGCCCAATGCAAATGCCAGCCGTCCCGCGCGCAGCCACTCAAGTCCCGCAAGTTGGCCACCCCAAGCAATTGCTCGCCTCGGTAGAGCAGCGGCAATCTGCCACGCACAAACCCCGGGACATGCCTTTCGTTGAGCAGGCGCTTGAGATCGCGATGACCTCGGTCGGCCACAGCCATGACCTCACCCCCCTGACGATAGCGGATTTGCAACGGACCATCGGGAATCCGACCGTTGAAATTAAGCACGCCGTTATCCGGCAGCACCAGTGGCTGGGAGGGATCATTCCAGGCCACGGCGTCGGTTGCCGGACGTAGCCAGCTGCCGGCCAACCACCAGATCCGCCCGCCCGTGCGATGTAATTCGCCCTGGGCCAGGCGCCAGATCGGCCGGGCATCGGGGGCGGCATCGCGCAGGTTCTCCCAACCCGACCAATGGTCGCTGTCGGGCAGCTGGGTGAGTGCCGCAAGCCAGCCACTCAGCGCATTGCGCTGGCGCGCGGCGGAAAGTCCCGCAAGCGCTGCCAACTCCAGCGAGGGCACGCCCAACCAGTCGAAATCACTGACCGTGCGGGCGCTGGCCAGATCCATGTGCGCCAGCTCATCAAGCAAGTCCTGCGCTTCCCGCAGGTGTGCCGCGCTGCGGGCCATGGTGGTCACTGCTTGCGGCCAGCGCTCGATCATGACCGGCAAAACCTGATGACGCAGGTAGTTGCGCGAGAACTGCCGGTCCTGGTTCGAAGGGTCATCGATCCAGCGCAACTGATGCTCCGCCGCGTAGAACTCAAGCTCGCTGCGAGTGACATCGAGCAACGGACGCAACAGATGGCCGCGCCCCAGGGTTCGCTGTGAAGGCATTCCCGCCAGGCCGCGCACCCCGGCCCCGCGGATCAACCGAAACAACAGGGTTTCGGCCTGATCGTCGCGGTGCTGGGCAGTCAGCAGTAACTCGTCGGCCCCAGTCGCCACCACGAACGCCCCATAGCGAGCTTCCCGGGCGGCGCGCTCAAGGCTGGCGCCGGGTTCCACCTGCACCCGAACGACCTGTAGGGGCACACCCAGCTCGTTGCAGACTGACCGGCAATGCTGCGGCCACGCGTCAGCCGCAGCCTGGAGGCCGTGATGGACATGGATGGCGCTCAGCGCCGGCAGGGAGTGATTTTTTGCAAGATGGGCGAGCAGGTGCAGCAGGACGGTGGAGTCGAGGCCGCCGGAGAAGGCGATGTGCCAACGAGCGGCATTGCGCCAGGGCGTAAGGTGCAGGAGCAACCTTGCAGGCAGATCAGTCATGGGCTGACTCATATCGTTCAAATCCTGTAGGAGCTGCCGAAGGCTGCGATCTTTTGATGTTGCTTTCAAAAGATCGCAGCCTTCGGCAGCTCCTACAGGGGTATTGCGTGATTTAGAGACCGTAGCTCATCAGACGCTCGTAACGACGAGCCAGCAGCGCTTCGCTATCGAACTTCTTCAGCATCGCCAGTTGCGAGCTCAGCTCTGCACGGATGGACGCGGCCGCTGTGGCCGGGTCGCGGTGAGCGCCGCCCAGAGGCTCGCCGATTACCTTGTCGACGATACCCAAGCCTTTGAGGCGCTCGGCGGTGATGCCCATGGCTTCAGCAGCATCCGGTGCCTTTTCGGCAGTTTTCCACAGGATCGACGCGCAGCCTTCCGGCGAAATCACTGCATAAGTCGAGTACTGCAGCATGTTCAACTGATCGCAAACACCGATCGCCAGTGCACCACCGGAACCACCTTCACCGATCACGGTGGCGATGATTGGGGTTTTCAGGCGTGCCATGACTCGCAGGTTCCAGGCAATCGCTTCGCTCTGGTTGCGCTCTTCAGCATCGATGCCCGGGTAAGCGCCCGGCGTATCGATGAACGTCAGGATTGGCATCTTGAAGCGTTCAGCCATTTCCATCAGGCGGCACGCCTTGCGGTAGCCCTCAGGGCGCGGCATGCCGAAGTTGCGGCGAACCTTCTCGCGCACTTCACGGCCTTTCTGGTGACCGATGATCATCACCGGCTGGTCGTCCAGACGGGCAATGCCGCCCACGATGGCCGCGTCGTCGGAAAAGTGACGGTCGCCGTGCAGTTCATCGAACTCGGTGAAGATGTGCTCGATGTAATCGAGGGTGTATGGACGTTTCGGATGACGCGCCAGACGTGCAATCTGCCAGCTGGTCAGCTTGCCGAAGATGTCCTCGGTCAAGGTGCTGCTCTTGTCCTGAAGGCGGGAGATCTCATCGCCGATATTCAGCGAATTGTCATTACCGACCAAGCGCAACTCTTCGATCTTGGCTTGAAGGTCGGCGATCGGCTGTTCGAAATCTAGAAAATTCGGGTTCATAGGCGTCCGTCTTGGGTCGACGTCCAAGTGAGCTTGGGCCGGCCGGTTGTCTATTCGCGCCCTACCATAAGGGACAGGCGCGTTCAGGTCGAGATTAAAAATTGGGTCGAGATCAGGGCTGCTCTCTTCTGCAAGAGCGGCACCTGGCCGTCAACGGTATTGGAGGAAGACGTTGTCTCGCCCGAACTGGTCACGCAAGGCTTGAATCAACGCATCCGCCGGGTCGATTCGCCAGGTCTCGCCAAACTGCAGCAAGGCCTTGGCATCGGGGCTCGTGTATTCCATGGTAATAGGACACGCGCCGCGATGGCGCTTGAACAATTCACCCAGCCAGCGTAGCTGATCGCCCTTCAAGTCCTTGGTCTGCAACTTCAGGCGCAGGCTTTCGGCCAGGTTGGTGCGCGCATCTTCCATGCTCATCACCCGCTTGACCCGCAGGCGCAGGCCGCCGGAAAAATCATCGTTGCTGACCTCGCCTTCGACAACCACCATCGCGTCGGTCTGCAACAACGATTGCGCGGAATGGAACGCCTCGGCAAACAATGAGGCTTCAATGCGGCCGGAGCGGTCGTCCAGGGTAATGAACCCCATCTTGTCGCCCTTTTTGTTCTTCATCACCCGCAGCGCGATGATCATGCCGGCCACGGTCTGGGTATCGCGTGCCGGCTTCAGGTCAATGATGCGCTGGCGGGCAAAACGGCGGATCTCGCCTTCGTATTCGTCGATCGGGTGGCCGGTGAGGTACAGGCCCAAGGTATCTTTCTCGCCCTTGAGGCGTTCCTTGAGGGTCAGTTCCTTGGCCTTGCGATGGTTGGCGTAAACATCCGCATCCTCTTCGACGAACAGGCCACCAAACAGGTCGGCGTGGCCACTGTCGTGGGTGCGCGCGGTCTGTTCCGCCGCCTTGATAGCCCCTTCCATCGCATTGAGCAACACGGCACGATTCTGGTCGATGCTCGCTTGATAGGCTTTGGGCTCGTCGTGGAAATACGGCCCTAGGCGATCCAGCGCACCGCTGCGGATCAAACCGTCCAGGGTACGTTTGTTGATGCGTTTGAGATCGACCCGGGCGCAGAAATCGAACAGGTCCTTGAACGGCCCATCCTGGCGTGCCTCGGTGATGGCTTCCACCGGCCCCTCACCCACGCCCTTGATCGCACCAAGGCCGTAAATAATCCGGCCTTCTTCGTTCACCGTGAACTTGAACTCCGAAGTATTCACATCCGGCGCGTCGAGACGCAGCTTCATGGTGCGAATTTCTTCGATCAAGGTCACGACCTTGTCGGTGTTGTGCATGTCCGCCGACAGTACCGCAGCCATGAACGGCGCCGGGTAATGTGTCTTCAGCCATGCGGTCTGGTATGACACCAGGCCATAGGCTGCGGAGTGAGACTTGTTGAAGCCGTAACCGGCGAACTTCTCCACCAGGTCGAAGATGTTACCCGCCAGGTCGGCATCGATATTGTTGGTCGCGCAACCTTCGATGAAACCGCCGCGCTGCTTGGCCATTTCCTCGGGTTTTTTCTTGCCCATGGCGCGCCGGAGCATGTCCGCCCCGCCCAAAGTGTAACCAGCCATGACCTGGGCAATCTGCATCACCTGTTCCTGATACAGGATGATGCCGTAAGTCGGTGCCAGTACCGGCTTGAGGCCCTCGTACTGGTAGTCCGAGTGCGGGTACGCCAGTTCCGCGCGACCGTGCTTGCGGTTGATAAAGTCGTCAACCATGCCTGACTGCAACGGCCCCGGACGGAACAGGGCCACCAGTGCGATCAAGTCTTCGAGGCAGTCGGGCTTGAGCTTCTTGATCAGCTCCTTCATGCCGCGCGACTCAAGCTGGAACACCGCTGTGGTTTCGGCTTTTTGCAGCAACTGGTAGGTCGGTTTGTCATCCAGCGGAATGAAGGCGATGTCCAGGGGCGCTTCATCGACCTTGGCACGGTCGCGGTTGATGGTTTTCAGCGCCCAGTCGATGACCGTCAGGGTCCGTAGCCCCAGGAAGTCGAACTTCACCAGGCCAGCGGCCTCGACGTCGTCCTTGTCGAACTGGGTTACCAGGCCATCGCCGGCTTCGTCGCAATAAATGGGCGAGAAGTCAGTGAGCTTGGTCGGGGCGATAACCACACCACCGGCGTGCTTGCCGACGTTACGCACCACGCCTTCAAGCTTGCGCGCCATCTCCCAGATTTCTGCGGCTTCTTCATCGACCTTGATGAAGTCGCGCAGGATTTCTTCCTGTTCGTAGGCTTTTTCCAGGGTCATGCCGACTTCGAACGGGATCATCTTCGACAGACGATCCGCCAGGCCGTAGGACTTGCCCTGCACCCGCGCCACGTCACGGACCACAGCCTTGGCGGCCATGGAACCGAAGGTGATGATCTGGCTTACCGCGTTACGTCCGTACTTCTCAGCCACGTACTCGATGACCCGGTCACGACCGTCCATGCAGAAGTCGACGTCGAAGTCGGGCATGGATACCCGTTCCGGGTTGAGGAAACGTTCGAACAGCAGGTCGTATTCCAGAGGATCAAGGTCGGTGATCTTCTGCACATAGGCCACCAGCGAGCCGGCACCCGAGCCCCGGCCGGGGCCTACCGGCACACCGTTGCTCTTGGCCCACTGGATGAAGTCCATCACGATCAGGAAGTAACCGGGGAAACCCATCTGGATGATGATATCCAGTTCGAAATTCAACCGGTCGACATACACCTGGCGCTTGGCTTCGTAGTCCTCGGTGGTATCCCTGGGCAGCAGGACGGTGAGGCGGTCTTCCAGGCCGTCAAAGGACACCTTGCGGAAATATTCGTCGATGGTCATGCCATCGGGAATCGGGAAGTTGGGCAGGAAGTGCTTGCCCAGCTTCACTTCGATGTTGCAACGCCGGGCGATCTCGACGGTGTTTTCCAGCGCTTCGGGGATGTCGCTGAACAGCTCGGCCATTTCCTCGGCACTTTTGAGGTACTGCTGGTCGCTGTAGTTTTTCGAGCGCCGGGGATCGTCGAGGGCCCGGCCCTCACCGATACAGACCCGGGTTTCGTGGGCGGCAAAATCTTCCTGCTTGATGAACCGCACATCGTTGGTCGCCACCAGCGGTGCACCGATTTTCTCGGCCAGGGCGACGGCGCCGTGCAGTTGCTCTTCGTCGTTGGGACGGTTGGTGCGCTGGATTTCCAGATAGAAGCGGTCCGGGAACACCGCCATCCATTCCCGTGCCAGGGTTTCCGCTTCCGCCGGATTGCCACTGAGCATGGCCAGGCCGATTTCGCCTTCCTTGGCCGCCGACAACATGATCAGGCCTTCGCTGGCCTCGGCCACCCACTCGCGCTCGATGATGATCGAACCATTGCGCTGGCCGTCGATGAAGCCCCGGGAGATCAGTTCAGTCAGGTTGCGATAACCCACGGCGTTCATCGCCAGCAGGCTGATCCTGCTCAAGGCATTGTCCGGGTCCTTGTTGGACAGCCACAGGTCGGCGCCGCAGATCGGCTTGATGCCTGCGCCCATGGCTGCTTTATAGAATTTGACCAGAGAGCACATGTTGTTCTGGTCGGTGACCGCCACGGCAGGCATGTTCATGCCGACCAGGGTCTTGACCAGCGGTTTGATCCGCACCAGACCGTCGACCAGGGAGTATTCAGTGTGCAGGCGTAGATGAACGAATGAAGCCGGCATAGTGATCCTGTCTGTGAGCTCGAAAACAACAAGGCCCGGATTGTACCGGGCCTTGGCGAAAACATCAGCCTTGCGACTAACTCTCGATCAGGCTCTCCCGAGCCTCATACGCCAAGCGTACCGGGGCAAACGAGCGCCGGTGAATCGGCGTCGGTCCCAGGCGGGCCAGGGCTTCCAGATGAACGGGAGTCGGGTAGCCTTTGTGGCCGCCGATGCCGTAGCCCGGGTAGATCAATTCGAAAGCAGCCATTTCACGGTCACGGCTGACCTTGGCCAGAATCGAGGCAGCCGCAATGGCCGGCACCTTGCCGTCGCCCTGCACCACGGCTTCGGCGCGCATGGACAATTTCGGGCAGCGATTGCCATCGATCATCGCCAGCTTGGGCTGGATGTGCAGGCCCTCGATGGCGCGCTGCATTGCCAGCATGGTGGCGTGAAGAATGTTCAGCTCGTCGATTTCCTCGACTTCGGCCCGGGCGATGCACCAGCTCAGAGCCTTTTCGCAGATTTCATCGTAGAGTTTTTCGCGACGGGCCTCGGTGAGCTTCTTCGAGTCGTTAAGGCCGAGGATCGGACGGTTCGGATCGAGGATTACCGCAGCCGTCACCACGGCCCCGCAGAGCGGACCGCGACCGACTTCATCGACGCCGGCAACCAGTTCTTCGACTTCTGCGACCAAGGTGAAATCCAGTCCCATCTGCATGCTTGTCTTGCTCATTGTACTTGGCCAATCAGTTTCAGCACGGCATCTGCCGCCTGGTTGGAGGCGTCCAGACGCAAGGTCCGGTGAATTTCGTCGAAGCCGCGGGTTTGTTCTTCCCCGCCTTCGATCAGGGGGGACAAGGTCTGGGCCAGGGCTTCGACCGTCGCATCATCCTGAAGCAATTCCGGCACCAGCAGGCGCTGGGCCAGCAGGTTAGGCAAAGACACATAGGGGCTTTTGACCATGCGCTTGAGAATCCAGAACGTCAGCGGTGCCAGGCGATAGGCCACCACCATGGGCCGTTTGTACAACAACGCTTCAAGCGTAGCCGTTCCGGACGCGATCAACACCGCGTTGCAGGCGGCAAGTGCAAGATGGGATTGACCATCGAGCAGCGTCAGGGGCAGATCCCGCCCGGCCAGCATCGCTTCCAGCTGGGCCCGACGCTGCGGGCTGGCGCACGGCATGACAAATCGCACACCCGGACGCATGGCGCGCAGGCGCTGGGCAGTATCGAGGAACAGCTCGCCAAGACGCCCGACTTCACCGCCACGACTGCCCGGCATCAGCGCAACCAGAGGGCCGTCCGGCAGGCCGAGCTCGGCCCGCGCGGCGGGGCGATCGGCCTCAAGCGGAATCGCGTCGGCCAGGGAGTGCCCGACAAAACGCACCGGCACGCCCTTCTCTTCATAGAATTTGGCTTCGAACGGGAACAGCGTGAGCATCAGGTCACAGCCTTCGCGAATCTTTAGCACGCGCTTCTGGCGCCAGGCCCAGACCGAAGGGCTGACGTAGTGCACGGTCTTGATCCCGGCCTGACGCAGCTTGAGTTCGATATTGAGGTTGAAATCCGGGGCATCGATGCCGATGAACACATCCGGTTTTTCGGCGATGAGATCGCCGACCAGCTTCTTGCGCCGGGCCAGCAGCTCACGCAGACGGCCCAGCACTTCCACCAGGCCCATGACCGACAGGCGTTCCATGGGGAAGTAGGAAACGAGACCCTCGGCCTCCATCAACGGCCCGCCGACGCCAATGAACTCTACCGCCGGGTGCTGAACCTTGAGCGCGCGCATGAGACCCGCGCCCAGAATGTCACCGGAAGCCTCACCCGCTACCAGCGCGATACGCAAGTTAGCCATGATTAACGGGTTATGCCGCGGGTCGAAGACTGGATCGAGTCACGGAACACTGCGACTTCCGGGAACTGCGCCGAGGCCTCGCCCAGTTCGGTCAGTGCCTGCTCGACCGTCAGGCCCTGGCGGTACACGACCTTGTAGGCGCGACGCAGGGCATGAATGGCTTCTTCACTGAAACCGCGGCGGCGCATGCCTTCGAAGTTCATGCTGCGGGCTTCGGCCGGGTTGCCGAACACCGTGACGTACGCCGGGACGTCCTTGCCAATGGCGGTGCCCATGCCGGAAAAGCTGTGGGCGCCGATATGGCAATACTGATGCACCAGGGTGAAGCCGGACAGGATCGCCCAGTCCTCCACATGCACATGCCCCGCCAGCGCGGTGTTGTTGACCAGGATGCAGTGGTTGCCGATGACACTGTCGTGGCCGATATGGGCATAGGCCATGATCAGGTTGTGATCACCCAGGGTCGTTTCCGAACGGTCCTGAACAGTCCCACGGTGAATCGTCACGCCTTCGCGAATGACGTTGTGGTCGCCGATCACCAGGCGAGTTTCTTCGCCCTTGTATTTCAGGTCCGGCGTGTCTTCGCCTACTGAGGAAAACTGGTAGATGCGATTGTGTTTACCAATGCGGGTCGGGCCCTTGAGAATCACATGCGGCCCGATCACTGTCCCCTCGCCGATTTCCACACCAGCGCCGACGATCGACCAAGGGCCGACCTCGACGTCGTCGGCCAGTACGGCCGTCGGATCGATGATTGCGCGAGGGTCAATCAAACTCATAGTTTGCGTTCCGCGCAGATGATTTCAGCGGAGCACACTGGCTTGCCGTCCACCGAAGCCTGGCACTCGAACTTCCAGATCTGACGCTTGCAGCTCAGGAACTTGGCTTCAAGGATCAACTGATCGCCCGGCAGCACTGGCTGGCGGAAGCGCAGTTTGTCCGAACCGACGAAGTAGTAGAGGGTGCCGTCGGCTGGTTTCACGTCGAGCATTTTGAAACCAAGGATCCCGGCAGCCTGAGCCATTGCTTCAATGATCAGTACGCCCGGCATGATTGGGTGCGCCGGGAAGTGACCGTTGAAGAACGGTTCGTTGATGCTGACATTCTTGTAGGCGCGAATGCGCTTGCCTTCCACATCCAGATCCACGACCCGGTCCACCAGCAGGAACGGGTAACGGTGAGGCAGGTATTCGCGAATCTCGTTGATGTCCATCATTTCGGGGGGAAGCCTATGTAAAGATTGGGAGCGCGCGACTAAAAGCGCACCCCTCTAGCAAATCAAGGAGGCAGTCTAGCGGCTGTGCACACTTGATATGGAAATGGTATCAGCCATCTGATGAAGCATTACCGTCAGGGGTCACTTCCCCTGCACGCTTTTCCAGCTGACGCAAACGCCGCGCGATGTCATCGAGCTGACGGATGCGTGCCGCGCTTTTGCGCCACTCGGCTGCCGGCTGCATCGCCGTACCGGAAGAATAGGCACCCTTTTCGGTAATCGAATGGGTCACCATGGTCATCCCGGTGATGAAAACGTTGTCGCAAATTTCGATATGCCCCACCAGCCCCACGCCACCGGCGAGCATGCAATGCTTGCCGATCTTGGTGCTGCCGGAGATCCCCACGCACGCCGCCATGGCGGTGTGATCGCCAATCTGGACGTTGTGGGCGATCTGAATCTGGTTGTCGAGCTTCACGCCATTGCCAAGTACGGTATCGGCGAGCGCACCACGGTCGATCGCGGTATTGACGCCGATCTCGACGTCATCACCGACCAGCACACCGCCGATCTGGGCGATCTTCTGCCAAACGCCTTTCTCGTTGGCGAAACCAAAACCTTCGCCGCCCAGCACTGCGCCCGACTGAATCACGACCCGTTTGCCAATGCGAACGTCGTGGTACAGCGTCACTCGCGGTGCCAACCAGCCACCTTCGCCGATTTCGCTGCGCGCCCCGATGAAGCAATGTGCGCCAACTGTCACGCCGGCGGCAATACGCGCCGCACTTTCGATCACCGCGAATGCACCGATGCTCGCTGCCGGGTCAACCACAGCATCGGCAGCGATGACGGCGGTCGGATGAATGCCGGCAGGCGCCTTCGGCTTGGGATCGAACAGATGGGAAATCCGCGCGTAGGCCAGGTACGGATCCGGCACCACCAGTACGTTACCGGCAAACCCGTCCGCGTCTGCGGCTTTGAGCAACAACGCTGCAGCCCGGCAATCAGCCAGGTACTTGCGATACTGAGGGTTTGCCAGAAAGCTCAACTGAGCTGGGCCAGCCTCTTGCAAAGTGGCTAGCCCAGTAATTTCTTTCTCCGGGTCGCCACGCAGGGTGGCGCCGAGGAACTCGGCCAATTGGCCGAGCTTCATAGTCGCTGTCATGGATTACTTCAGCTGATTCATGCGCTCGATAACCTGGCGAGTGATGTCGTACTGAGGTTTGACATCGATCACTGCGCCACGCTCGAAGACCAGGTCAAAAGCACCTTTCTTGATGACTTCTTCCACAGCGCTGTCCAGTTTTGGCTTGAGCTGCTTCAGCATTTCACGGTCAGCAACGGCTTTGGCTTCGTTCAGCTCCTTGGACTGGAACTGGAAATCACGGGCCTTTTGCTTGAACTCAAGCTCCAGGCGCTCACGCTCGCCCTGCTGCATCTTGTCACCACCGGCCATCAGGCGGTCCTGAATGCCCTTGGCACTGCTTTCCAGGGTCTTGAGCTTGGACAGCTGAGGACCGAACTTCTTCTCGGCATCCACGGCGTACTTCTTGGCCGCGTCGGATTCGAGCAAGGCCATCTGATAGTTCAAGACCGCGATTTTCATGTCGGCAAAAGCCGGACCTGCGACCAGTACGGTTGCCAGGAGAACCAATTGAGTCAACTTACGCACGATGCACTCCTACAAAATCCATTGTCGTTATCTTGGGTCAGACGCTTAGAACGTCTGGCCGAGGGAGAATTGGAACACTTGAGTCTCAGCATCATCCGGTTTCTTCACTGGCATGGCCAAAGCGAAGCTCAACGGACCCAGTGCGGTGACCCAGGTCACACCGACACCGACGGAACTGGCCATGTTGCTCAGGCTGATGTCGTTGCACTTGGTACGGGACTCCGAGCCGTCAGCATTGGTAGTGTCCTTGCACTGCGAGTCGAACACGTTACCCACGTCCCAGAAGACCGAAGTCCGCAGGGAGCGTTGATCCTTGACGAACGGCAGTGGGAACAGCAGTTCCACGCCGCCCTGGATCAGGACGTTACCACCGAACGGCAGTGGATCCTGGTCCGGATCTTCTGCGGTACCCGGGTTGGTGCCACGACTTGGCGTACTGCGAGGACCCAGGGTGCTGTCCTTGAAGCCACGAACCGAGTTGAAACCACCAGCATAGTAGTTTTCATAGAATGGCAAGCCATCGGTCGAACCGTAACCGTCGCCATAACCCAATTCAGTGTGCAGGCGCATGGTGTAGTTCTCGCTCAGCGGCTGGAACAACTGGCCACGGTAGTCGAGCTTGAAGAACGACAGGTCGCTGCCCGGCGTAGTGGTTTCCAGGGTCAGGCTCTGGGAACGACCACGGGTAGCCAGCACGCCCTTGTTCAGGGTCGATTCGGACCAGCCGGCCGACGCCTTGAAGTTCAGGTACTTGTCACCCTCCTTGTCCACGAAGTCGAAAATTTCATCAACGGTGTAGACACCGGTCTTGATCGTGTCCTGCTGTGCGGTCAGGCCGAAGGTCAGGCGCGACGTCTCGCTGATCGGGTAACCCACGCTCACGCCGGCACCCAAGCTGTCTACCGCATAGCTGGCGATATCAGTTTCGAGATTGTCGTAGTCGGTGGTGCGGTAGAAAGCGTTGTAACCCAGGCTCACGCCATCAGCAGTCCAGTACGGGTCGACATAACCGAAGTTATAGCGGCTCTGGTATTCACTGCGGGTCAGACCGATGCTGACCTTGTTACCGGTACCCAGGAAGTTGTTCTGGGTGATCGAGCCGCCGAGGATCAAACCGGCACTCTGGGCGAAACCGACACTGGCGGTGATGGAACCGGAGGCCTGCTCTTCCACGCTGTAGTTCACGTCCACCTGATCGTCGACGCCCGGTACTGCTGGCGTTTCAACGTTGACTTCCTTGAAGAAGCCCAGGCGTTCAAGACGGGTCTTGGACTGGTCGATCAGGTAGGTCGAAGCCCAGCCACCTTCCATCTGGCGCATTTCACGACGCAGCACTTCGTCTTCGGACTTGGTGTTGCCACGGAAGTTGATGCGGTTGACGTAGGCGCGCTTGCCCGGGTCCACGGCGAAGGTGATGTCGACCGTGTGGTCGTCATCGTGCGGCTGAGGCACACCGTTGACGTTGGCGAATGTGTAGCCTTCGTTACCCAGGCGGCGAGTGATCAGTTCCGACGTAGTGGTCATCAGCTTGCGCGAGAACACCTGGCCTTTCTGCACCAGCAGCAGGGATTTGACCTGGTCTTCAGGGACTTTCAGATCGCCGCTCAGCTTGACGTCACGAACGGTGTATTTCTCGCCTTCGTTGACGTTGACGGTGATGTAGACGTGCTTCTTGTCCGGGGTGATCGACACCTGGGTCGAAGCGATGTCCATGTTGATGTAGCCACGGTCCAGGTAGTAGGAACGCAGACGCTCCAGGTCACCGGACAGCTTTTCACGGGCGTACTTGTCATCGTTCTTGAAGAACGACAACCAGTTGGTGGTCTTGAGTTCGAACAGGTCGATCAGGTCTTCGTCAGGGAAGACGGTGTTACCCACCACGTTGATGTGCTGGATAGCAGCAACCGTGCCCTCGTTGATATTGACCTTCAGCGCGACGCGGTTGCGCGGCTGCGACACCACTTCGGTGTCGACGGTTGCGGAGTAGCGACCCTGAGCGACGTACTGGCGCTGCAGTTCGTTACGAACACCCTCAAGGGTGGCGCGCTGGAAGATTTCACCTTCGGCCAGACCGGACTGTTTAAGGCCCTTCATCAGGTCTTCAGTGGAAATCGCCTTGTTACCTTCGATTTCGATACTGGCGACCGACGGACGCTCGACTACCGTGATGACCAGGACGTTGCCATCGCGGCCCAGCTGGATATCTTGAAAGAAACCGGTTTTGAACAACGCACGAGTGGATTCCACCAGGCGACGATCGTCAGCCTGCTCGCCGACGTTCAACGGCAAGGCACCAAAGACACTACCCGCGGAGACCCGCTGGAGGCCATTGACGCGAATATCAGAGATAGTGAAGGACTCGGCGTGAACTTCGGCGATCATCAATACGGTGAGAACCGCAGTTAGCAGCAGACGTTTCATGAAGTCCTTTCTTATTCCAACTGGCAATAAACAAACTGCCGCAAAATGCGGCAGATTCGCAATTCAGCGAAGTGTTACAGACGGCCCAAATCATTGACCAGGGCAAGTAACATCACCCCGACCACCAAACTGATACCGATCTGTATCCCCCAACCCTGCACCCGATCCGACAAGGGGCGACCACGCACCCACTCGATCAGATAAAACAACAAATGCCCCCCATCCAGTACTGGAATGGGCAACAAATTCAGAACGCCCAGGCTAATACTCAGATAAGCAAGGAAATTCAGGAAATCAGCGACACCCGACTGGGCAGAAGCGCCCGCCACTTTAGCAATGGTTATCGGTCCACTCAAGTTTTTTACCGAGAGCTCGCCGAACAACATTTTCTTGAGCGAATCGAGGGTCAGAATGCTCATGGTCCAGGTACGTCGAGCCCCTTCCCCGATTGCCGCGACCGGACCGTAACTGATCTCGCGAATCATCTCTGGTGGCCAATCGACTGCTTTTACCCCGGCCCCCAGGTATCCGCTGGGCGCCTTGCTCTCGCCGCGAGCTGCCAGGGTCACTGGAACGTCGATTGGAGCCCCATCACGCTCGACCCGCAACACGATCTTGCTGTCAGGGCGCAGGCGAACCGTATCCACCACTTGTTGCCAGTCGTCGAGGGCCTTGCCATCGAGGGCCAGCAAACGGTCACCCGTCTTCAGGCCGGCAGCCTGTGCCGGGCCCTTCGGGTCGAGTTCGGCCAACACCGGCGGCAGAGCCGGGCGCCACGGTCGAATGCCCAGCGAACGAATCGGATCGGGCTCATCTGCGCCTTTGAGCCACTTATCCAGCACCAGCTCGCGCGGGGTATCGCTGGTGGAACCCGGATCCCGTACAACCAGCTGCAACGCTCCGCTTTCGCCCAACCTGCGAACCAGCTGCAGGTTAACCGCGGCCCAGCCGGATGTCGGCTCGCCATCTATTGCAACAATTTCCTGGCCCGCCGTCAGCCCGGCCTTGGCCGCGATGCTGGCGGGTTCGACACCACCGATGACCGGGCGCACCTGGTCGCTGCCCAGCATGGCGAGCACCCAGAAGAAAAACATCGCCAGCAGGAAGTTGGCGATCGGGCCCGCGGACACGATGGCGATACGCTGGCGTACGGACTTGCGATTGAAAGACTGATCTAGCTGATCGACCGGCACTTCGCCTTCGCGCTCGTCCAGCATCTTCACGTAGCCGCCCAACGGAATGGCGGCGACCACGAACTCGGTACCCTGCTTGTCGTGCCAACGCAGCAACGGCATGCCGAAGCCTACGGAGAAACGCAGCACTTTAACCCCACAGCGACGCGCGACCCAGAAATGGCCGAACTCGTGGAAGGTGACCAGCACGCCCAACGCAATCAGGGTGCCGACAATCATGTAAAGCGCGCTCATCTATTCTCTCCGCAATCCTATCCAGTGCTGCATGGGCTTGCGCATTGCAACACGTGTCAGCGCCCGTGGCGACTCAGCCATTGCCCGGCCAGTTCACGAGCCTTGGCGTCTGCCGTAAATACGGCATCGAGATCCTCCACCGCAACCACCGGCTCAAGATTCAACACTTGTTCGATAATACTCGCGATTTCCAGATAACGAATCCTTCCGTCGAGAAACGCGGCTACCGCCACCTCATTTGCTGCATTGAGCATGGCCGGTGCACTGTTGCCGGCCTCGGCCGCCTGACGCGCCAGGCGCAGGCAGGGGAAACGCTCCTCATCAGGCGCCTGGAAGTCCAGGCGAGCGATCGCGAACAGGTCCAGCGGCGCCACACCCGAGTCAATGCGCTCCGGCCAGGCCAGGGCGTTGGCGATCGGCGTACGCATATCGGGATTGCCCAACTGCGCCAACACCGAACCGTCTATGTAATCGACCAGGGAATGTATGACACTTTGCGAGTGGATCACCACCTCGACCTGGGACGGCTTGGCGTCGAACAGCCAGCAGGCTTCGATCAGCTCAAGCCCCTTGTTCATCATGCTGGCCGAATCGACCGAAATCTTGCGCCCCATGGACCAGTTAGGATGAGCGCAGGCCTGCTCTGGCGTCACGTGTTGAAGCTCAGCCAGCGGCGTCTGGCGGAACGGACCACCGGAGGCCGTGAGCAAAATACGACGAACCCCGACCGAACCCAGGCCCTGGGCGAAATCCCGCGGCATGCACTGGAAGATCGCATTGTGCTCACTGTCGATTGGCAACAGTACCGAGCCGCTCTTGCGCACCGCCTGCATGAACAAGGCGCCGGACATTACCAGCGCTTCCTTGTTAGCCAGCAGGATCTTTTTGCCGGCCTCGACCGCCGCCAGGGTCGGGCGCAAGCCTGCCGCTCCGACGATGGCCGCCATCACCGCATCCACTTGCGGATCGGCTGCGACCTGGCACAAGCCCTCTTCGCCCACCAATACCTGCGTCGACAGGCCGGCCGCGCGCAACTCTTCCTGCAGGCGTCGACCGGCGTTGACTTCAGGCACCACGGCAAACCTTGGCGCATGGCGCACACACAAGGCCAGCAGCTCGCTCAGACGAGTGAACCCGCTGAGGGCAAACACCTGGAAGCGATCCGGGTGCCGGGCAATGACGTCAAGGGTGCTCAGGCCAATCGAGCCCGTAGCCCCCAGCACGGTAATCTGCTGTGGGCGACTCACGGTGCCGCCATCCACAACAGCACCGCAAACACCGGGATGGCCGCGGTCAGGCTGTCGATCCGATCCAGCACCCCACCGTGACCTGGCAGCAGGTTACTGCTGTCCTTGATCCCGGACTGGCGCTTGAACATGCTCTCAGTGAGGTCGCCCACCACCGAGATGAATACGATCACCGCCGCACCGATCAAGCCCTTGAGCAGTTCTGCAACCGTCCAGTCGCGAACCAGCCCGACGAAAAACGTAATGACCAGCGCCAGCGCCAGGCCGCCGTAGACCCCTTCCCAGCTCTTGCCAGGACTGACCTGCGGCGCCAACTTGCGCTTGCCAAAGGCTCGACCGGAGAAATAAGCCCCGATATCCGCGCCCCACACCAGCACCATCACCGCCATGATCAGCCAGTTGCCTAGAGGCTCCTGCTTGATCAGGATCAGGCCTTGCCAGGCCGGAAGGAGAACCAGCAGGCCGATCACCAGCTTGCAGGCGGCGCTCGACCAATGACCGCTCGAACGCGGGTACGTCAGCACCAAATAGGTTGCAACGCCCCACCACAGCACCGCAGCGCCCAGGACCCAAGGCGCGAGCCCGGGCAATATATGCATGAAAAACAGCATAACCGCGACGGCCAGCGCGTAGCCGACACGAACTGGCTGGGCGGTAAAGCCCGCCAGGCGAGCCCACTCCCATGCGCCCAGGGTTACGACCAGGCCAATGAACAGCGCAAAGCCGGAGCCTTCCAGCAGGAAAAAACCGCAAAGGGCGATCGGCAGCAGGATCAGTGCAGTGATGATTCGTTGTTTAAGCATTAAGCCCGGGCTCCAGCTTCGACCTGCTCGCTCGTTTTACCGAAGCGGCGCTGGCGCGAAGCGAAATCGGCCAGCGCTTTGCGCATGGCGTCGTGTTTGAAGTCCGGCCAGAACAGGTCGGAGAAGTACAACTCGGCGTAAGCCAGCTGCCACAGCAGGAAGTTGCTGATGCGGTGCTCGCCACCGGTGCGGATGCACAGGTCCGGCAGCGGCAGGTCACCCGTCGACAGACAGGTCTGCAGCAGCTCCGGCGTGATGTCCTCCGGACGCAGATGCCCGGCCTGGACTTCACGAGCCAGGCGTTGCGCGGCTTGAGCGATGTCCCACTGACCACCGTAATTGGCGGCGATCTGCAAGACCAGGCGATTGGCGCCCACCGTCATGGCTTCAGCCTCGCGCATGGCGGCCTGGAGTTCGGGATGGAAGCGCGAACGGTCGCCAATGATGCGCAAACTGATGTTGTTGTCGTTCAGGCGCTTGGCCTCGCGACGCAGCGCCTTGAAGAACAACTCCATCAAGGCACTGACCTCATCGGCCGGGCGCTGCCAGTTTTCGCTGGAGAACGCGAACAGGGTCAATACCTCGACCCCGGCCTCGGCACACACCTCGATCACGGCACGCACCGCATCGACGCCGGCCTTATGACCGGCGACACCGGGCAAAAAGCGCTTTTTCGCCCAGCGGTTGTTACCATCCATGATAATCGCGACATGGCGCGGCACCGCGAAGGGCGCAGTCTGCTTAGTCTTTTCCATGAAAACGCGACCCTTATACGGCCATCAGGTCCGCTTCTTTCTGCTTGGTCGCAGCGTCGATATCCGCCTCAGCCTTGTCGGTGAGCTTCTGGATATCGGCAGCGGCACGACGTTCTTCGTCTTCGCTGATTTCCTTGTCCTTCACCAGCTTCTTCAGGTCGCCAAGCGCATCGCGACGAATGTTGCGCACGGCAACACGAGCGTCTTCCGCAGCACTGCGAGCCTGCTTGGTGAAGCCCTTGCGGGTTTCCTCGGTCAGTGCCGGCATGGAGATCAGCAGCAGCTCGCCCAGGTTGGTCGGATTGAGGTTCAAACCGGCGCTCTGGATAGCCTTGTCGACTGCGGCGAGCATGTTGCGCTCGAACGCCACGACCTGCAGGGTACGGGAGTCTTTGACGGTCACGTTGGCGACGCCGCTCAACGGGGTGTCGGTACCGTAGTAAGGCACCATCACGCTGCCCAGAATGCTCGGGTGAGCCTTGCCGGTACGAATCTGTCCAAACGCGTGGGACAGAGACTCCAGGGATTTCTGCATGCGCGCTTGAGCGTCTTTCTTGATTTCGTTGATCATTGTTGGCCTTCCTCGATCAGGGTCCCTTCAGCGCCGCCATGCACGATATTCAGCAGGGCGCCGGGCTTGTTCATGTTAAAGACGCGCAATGGCATCTTGTGGTCGCGGCACAGGCAAATGGCCGTCAGATCCATTACACCCAGCTTGCGATCCAGCACTTCATCGTAAGTCAGATGATCGAACTTCTCGGCATGCGGGTCTTTGAATGGGTCGGCAGTGTAGACGCCATCGACCTTGGTCGCCTTGAGCACGACATCGGCATCGATTTCGATAGCACGCAAGCATGCCGCCGAATCCGTGGTAAAGAACGGATTGCCGGTACCGGCCGCGAAAATCACCACTTCCTTGGCGTTCAGGTGGCGCATAGCCTTGCGACGATCATAATGATCAGTCACACCTACCATGGAAATAGCCGACATCACGATGGCCGAGATATTGGCACGTTCCAGCGCGTCGCGCATGGCCAAGGCGTTCATCACAGTGGCCAGCATGCCCATGTGGTCGCCAGTTACCCGATCCATGCCGGCTGCGCTCAGCGCTGCACCGCGGAACAGGTTGCCACCGCCGATCACCAGACCGACCTGCACACCGATGCCAACCAGCTGGCCGACTTCCAGTGCCATGCGATCCAGAACTTTCGGATCGATCCCGAACTCTTCCGAGCCCATCAGGGCCTCGCCGCTAAGCTTGAGTAGAATGCGTTTATAGCGAGCCTGATAACCACTGCCCTGCTGAGCCATTGCGAATCTCTCCTGCGGCGTATTTTAAAAAATCTTTGCGAGCTGTTTACAGCTGGCGTTCACTCTAGCTTGGCGCTGCTTCAGCGCCATCGGAACATGGCTTTGTAAGCCAGTTCCAAAGGGAAACCAATTAAAAATTTGGCCCCCCATCTGAAAAGAGGCTGCGCGCGTGAGCGGGCAGCCTCTTCAGGGCGACAGTTGAAAACTGTCTTATTGCTTGGCGGCGGCCAGCTGGGCAGCAACTTCTTCAGCGAAGTTGTCGACCGGCTTCTCGATGCCTTCGCCTACCTTGAAGTAGGTGAAGGAAACGATTTCAGCACCGGCTTTTTTGGCCAGTTCGCCAACCTTGATTTCAGGGTTCTTGACGAACGCCTGCTCAACCAGGCTCGCTTCAGCCAGGAACTTGCTGATACGGCCTTTGACCATGTTTTCAACAATGTTCTCCGGCTTGCCGGCGATCTTGTCAGCGTTCAGGGTCAGGAACACGCCCTTCTCACGCTCTACCGCTTCAGCCGAAACTTCCGATGGCAGCAGGAATTCAGGGTTGGTCGCAGCTACGTGCATCGCGATGTCTTTAGCCAGCTCAACGTCGCCGCCTTTCAGAACAACCGCAACACCGATTTTGTTGC
This sequence comes from Pseudomonas sp. 65/3-MNA-CIBAN-0223, assembly GCF_040310425.1. NCBI lineage: Bacteria > Pseudomonadati > Pseudomonadota > Gammaproteobacteria > Pseudomonadales > Pseudomonadaceae > Pseudomonas > Pseudomonas sp. 65/3-MNA-CIBAN-0223. The sequence goes on along the minus strand of NZ_JBEOPV010000019.1, from coordinate 61,858 downwards.
CGTGCAGGTAGCCACCAACAACATCACCTTCAACACGAGCCAGGCGACGGATGTTGACGTTTTCGCCAACCTTGCCGACCAGTACCAGGCGATCAGCTTCTTGAGCTTCGATCAGCGGAGCAACGTCAGTCAGTTTGTCAGCGAACGCTTTTTCAACGCTGGATGCGACAAATGCCTTGAAGTCGTCCTGCAAAGCCAGGAAGTCGGTCTGCGAGTTCACTTCCAGCAGAACGGCCGACTTACCGTCTTCTTTCAGAGCGATAGCGCCTTCAGCAGCTACGTTGCCTGCTTTCTTGGCAGCCTTGATGGCGCCCGAAGCACGCATGTCATCAATGGCTTTTTCGATGTCACCGCCGGCCTTGGTCAAGGCCTTTTTGCAATCCATCATGCCTTCGCCGGTGCGCTCGCGCAGTTCTTTGACCAACGCTGCAGTAATCTCTGCCATTTCAAAATCCTCTTGGATAGGTTTTCAACCATTCCACCCGAGCAAACGGGCGTTCAATTCTTCCCGAAGCCTTATTTGATAGCGGCTGCACATTACAAGGCTGCAACTGCGCTGCACACAAATGGTTTTCGAGGTGGCAAAAAGGGGGCCAAGCCCCCTTTTTGCTTACTGAGTCAACGCCAAGGCGTCAATTACTCAGCTGCAGCTACCGGAGCTTCTTCAACGAACTGCTCGGTGCCACCAGCAACGTGGTTGCGGCCACGGATTACAGCGTCAGCCATCGAACCCATGTACAGCTGGATAGCGCGGATTGCGTCATCGTTGCCTGGGATGATGTAGTCAACGCCTTCCGGGCTGCTGTTGGTATCGACTACGCCGATAACCGGGATACCCAGCTTGTTGGCTTCGGTGATCGCGATGCGCTCGTGATCAACGTCGATAACGAACAGAGCGTCTGGCAGACCGCCCATGTCCTTGATACCACCCAGGGAACGATCGAGCTTCTCAAGATCGCGAGTGCGCATCAGCGCTTCTTTCTTGGTCAGCTTGGCGAAAGTACCGTCTTCGGCTTGCACTTCAAGGTCACGCAGACGCTTGATGGAAGCACGGATGGTTTTGAAGTTGGTCAGCATGCCGCCCAACCAGCGGTGATCGACGTACGGCGAACCGCAACGTGCTGCTTCTTCAGCAACGATCTTGCCAGCGGAACGCTTGGTGCCGACGAACAGAATCTTGTTTTTGCCCTGGGCCAGGCGCTCTACGAAAGTCAGAGCTTCGTTGAACATTGGCAGGGTTTTTTCAAGGTTGATAATATGAATCTTGTTACGCGCGCCGAAAATGTACTTACCCATTTTCGGGTTCCAGTAACGGGTCTGGTGACCGAAGTGCACACCGGCCTTCAGCATATCGCGCATGTTGACTTGGGACATGATAGTTCCTTAATAAGTCGGGTTTGGCCTCCACGTATCCCAATGACCAACCAGCAGCATCAGCTGAAGGCACCCAGGTCATCGTGTCGACACGTGTGTGGATTTAAGCCTTTCGGGGTATCCCCGGAAAGCGGCGCATTTTATACCATAAGACTCGCAAAAACGGAACCCGGATTCTCAATTCCTGACGCACGCCTTTATCCGCGCCCTTGGAATCCCCCTGGAATGCGCCCATCTATATGAGGAAGCAATGCACAGAGCCTCAGATTTGCACTGATCGTCTGGTAGAATCGCGTTTTTCAGGGCGGCGAAGATCGTTTGCGCACCGCCCATCTTGACTTAGTGAAGCGCCATCGAGCGCAGAGAGAGCCTGTATGACCGTCAACCTCAAGACACCAGAGGACATCGCAAAAATGCGTGTCGCCGGCAAACTGGCCGCCGATGTGCTGGAAATGATCGCCGAACATGTCAAACCGGGTGTCACCACCGAAGAACTGGACCGCATTTGCCATGACTACATCGTCAATGTGCAACAGGCCATTCCTGCGCCGCTGAATTATAAAGGCTACCCGAAGTCAATCTGCACCTCGATCAACCATGTGGTCTGCCATGGCATTCCCAACGAGAAACCATTGAAGAATGGCGACACGTTGAACATCGACGTGACCGTGATCAAGGACGGCTATCACGGCGACACCAGCCGCATGTTCCACGTCGGCACCGTACCGGTCTGGGCCGAGCGTTTGTCCCAGGTCACCCAGGAATGCATGTACAAGGCTATCGAAATCGTCAAACCGGGCTGCCGCCTGGGCGACATTGGCGAAGTGATCCAGAAGCACGCTGAAAAGAACGGTTTTTCGGTGGTTCGCGAGTTCTGCGGCCACGGCATCGGCAAAGTGTTTCACGAAGAGCCGCAGATCCTGCACTACGGTCGTGCCGGCACCGGCATGGAGCTCAAGGCGGGCATGACCTTCACCATTGAGCCGATGATCAACCAGGGCAAGGCCGACACCAAGGTGCTGGGCGACGGCTGGACTGCCATTACCAAGGACCGCAAGCTCTCCGCGCAATGGGAACACACCCTGGTCGTGACCGAGACTGGCTACGAGATTTTCACCCTGCGCGCCGATGACACCATCCCTCGCGTTTCGGCCTGATTCAACCCGCGCAGCTCCCCGTCCATAGAAAGGAAAGCCAATCGATGCCGCAGGTGGATCCAGAACTCTTCGACCGCGGCCAGTTCCAGGCTGAACTGGCCCTGAAGGCGAGCCCCATTGCCGCCTTCAAGAAGGCCATTCGCCAGGCCCGCGAAGTGCTCGACGGGCGCTTTCGCAGCGGCCGCGACATTCGGCGCCTGATCGAGGATCGCGCCTGGTTCGTCGATAACATCCTGCAAAAGGCCTGGGAACAATTCGACTGGAGCGAAGACGCCGACATCGCACTGGTGGCGGTCGGCGGCTACGGTCGCGGCGAGCTGCACCCTTATTCCGACATCGACCTGCTGGTCCTGCTGGACAGCGCCGATCACGAAGTTTTCCGCGATTCCATCGAGCGCTTTCTTACGCTGTTGTGGGACATTGGCCTGGAAGTCGGCCAAAGCGTTCGCTCGGTGGACGAATGCGCCATTGAAGCCCGCGCCGATCTGACGGTTGTCACCAACCTGATGGAAAGCCGCACCATCAGTGGCCCCGAGCGTCTTCGCCAGCGCATGCTCGACGTCACCAGCACCGCGCACATGTGGCCCAGCAAAGACTTCTTCCTGGCCAAGCGCGCTGAACAGAAGGCCCGCCACCACAAGTACAACGACACCGAATACAACCTGGAACCCAACGTCAAAGGCTCGCCCGGCGGCCTGCGGGACATCCAGACGATTCTGTGGGTGGCCCGGCGCGAGTACGGCACCTTGAACCTGCGGGCGCTGGCAGGCGAAGGCTTCCTGGTTGAAAGCGAAAATGCCCTGCTGGCCTCGTCCCAGGAGTTCCTGTGGAAGGTGCGCTACGCCCTGCACATGCTCGCCGGTCGCTCCGAAGACCGCCTGCTGTTCGATCACCAGCGCACGATTGCCGGGCTGCTGGGTTTTGAAGGCGATGATGCCAAGCAAGCCATCGAAAACTTCATGCAGCAGTACTACCGGGTGGTCATGAGCATCGCCCAGCTCAGCGACCTGATCATCCAGCATTTCGAGGAAGTCATCCTCGCCCCGGAAGACGAAGCGCCGCCACAGCCGATCAACTCGCGGTTCCAGTTGCACGACGGCTACATCGAGGCGCGCAACGATAACGTGTTCCGCCGCACCCCGTTCGCCATGCTGGAAATCTTTGTTTTGATGGCCCAGCAGCCGGAAATCAAGGGCGTGCGCGCCGATACCATTCGCCTGCTGCGCGAGCACCGTCACCTGATCGACGATGAGTTTCGCAACGACATTCGCAACACCAGCCTGTTCATCGAGCTGTTCAAGTGCAAGATCGGCATTCATCGCAACCTGCGCCGAATGAACCGCTACGGCATCCTCGGGCGCTACCTGCCTGAGTTCGGCTTTATCGTCGGGCAAATGCAGCACGACCTGTTCCACATCTATACGGTCGACGCCCACACCCTGAATCTGATCAAGCACTTGCGTAAGCTGCAGTACACCCAGGTGTCGGAGAAATTCCCGCTGGCCAGCAAGCTCATGGCCAAGCTGCCCAAACCTGAATTGATCTACCTGGCCGGCCTGTATCACGATATCGGCAAAGGCCGGCACGGCGACCACTCGGAAATCGGCGCAGTCGATGCCGAGGCGTTCTGCCAGCGCCACCAGTTGCCGGTGTGGGACAGCCGCCTGATCGTCTGGCTGGTGCAGAATCACCTGGTGATGTCGACCACTGCCCAGCGCAAGGACCTGTCGGACCCGCAAGTGATCCATGACTTCGCGCAGATCATCGGAGACGAAACCCATCTCGACTATCTATACGTGCTGACCGTGGCGGACATCAACGCCACCAACCCGACGCTGTGGAACTCCTGGCGCGCCAGCCTGCTGCGCCAGCTCTACACCGAGACCAAGCGGGCCCTGCGCCGCGGCCTGGAAAACCCGGTGGACCGCGAGGAGCAGATTCGCCAGACCCAAAGTGCTGCCCTGGACATCCTGGTGCGCGGCGGGACCGATCCGGACGACGTCGAGCAGCTATGGGCGCAACTGGGGGATGACTACTTCCTGCGCCACACCGCTGGCGACGTGGCCTGGCACAGCGACGCGATCCTCCAGCAGCAGGCTGACGGCGGGCCACTGGTGCTGATCAAGGAAACCACACAGCGCGAATTCGAGGGCGGTACCCAGATCTTCATCTATGCCCCCGACCAGCACGACTTTTTTGCCGTGACCGTGGCGGCAATGGACCAGCTCAACCTGAACATCCACGACGCAAGGGTCATCACCTCGAGCAGCCAGTTCACCCTCGACACCTACATCGTGCTCGATACAGATGGCGACTCGATTGGCGACAACCCGACCCGGGTCAAGCAGATCCGCGAAGGCCTGACCGAGGCGCTGCGCAACCCGGACGACTACCCGACCATCATTCAGCGCCGGGTACCGCGCCAGCTCAAGCATTTCGCGTTCGCGCCCCAGGTGACGATCCACAACGACGCCCAGCGCCCGGTGACCGTGCTGGAACTCAGCGCCCCGGACCGCCCGGGCCTGCTGGCACGCATCGGGACCATCTTCCTCGAGTTCGACCTGTCATTGCAGAACGCGAAAATCGCCACCCTGGGCGAGCGCGTGGAAGACGTGTTCTTCATCACCGATGCGAACAATCAGCCTTTGTCCGACCCGTTGCTGTGCAGCCGCTTGCAGGATGCGATCGTCGAGCAATTGACCGTCAACCAGGAATCCGAAATAAAGCTGTCGCGACTCACTATCTGAATTATCCCCCCCTGTGGGAGCGAGCCTGCTCGCGATGGCGTCCGTCCATTCAACATCGCCAATGACTGACACAACGCTATCGCGAGCAGGCTCACTCCTACATTGAATGAGGCCCCCATGAACAACGCCCTGACCCAGTTGCAGCCCTACCCGTTCGAGAAGCTCCGCGCCCTGCTCGGCAGCGTCACGCCAAACCCGGACAAGCGCGCTATCGCCCTGTCCATCGGCGAGCCCAAGCACCGCTCGCCCGCCTTTGTTGCTCAAGCACTGGCAAGCAATCTGGATCAGATGGCCGTGTACCCGACCACCCTCGGCATTGCCGCATTGCGCGAAGCCATCGCTGCCTGGTGCGAACGACGCTTCAGCGTTCCTAACGGCTGGCTCGACCCGGCGCGCAACGTGCTGCCGGTCAACGGCACTCGAGAAGCGCTGTTCGCTTTCACCCAGACGGTGGTCAATCGTGCCGATGACGCGCTGGTGGTCAGCCCGAACCCGTTCTACCAGATCTATGAAGGTGCGGCGTTCCTGGCAGGCGCCAAGCCGCACTATCTGCCGTGCCTTGATGCCAATGGCTTCAATCCGGACTTCGACGCAGTTTCGCCGGATATCTGGAAACGCTGCCAGATCCTGTTTCTGTGCTCGCCGGGCAACCCCACTGGCGCACTGATTCCAGTCGAAACCCTGAAAAAGCTGATCGCCCTGGCCGACGAATACGACTTCGTTATCGCCGCCGACGAGTGCTACAGCGAGTTGTACTTCGACGAACAGACCCCACCCGCCGGCCTGCTCAGCGCCTGCGTGGAACTGGGTCGCCAGGACTTCAAGCGCTGCGTGGTGTTTCACAGCCTGTCCAAGCGTTCCAACCTGCCAGGCCTGCGCTCGGGCTTCGTGGCCGGTGACGCCGACATCCTCAAGGGCTTTTTGCTGTATCGCACCTACCACGGCTGTGCGATGCCTGTGCAGACTCAGCTGGCCAGCGTAGCCGCATGGAATGACGAAGTGCACGTGCGCGCCAACCGCGACCTGTACCGCGAGAAATACGACGCCGTGCTGGCAATCCTCAGCCCGGTGCTGGACGTGCAGCGTCCGGACGGCGGTTTCTACCTGTGGCCGAACGTTGAAGGTGATGACGAGGCGTTTTGCCGCGACCTGTACGCGGAAGAACATGTGACGGTGGTGCCGGGCTCCTACCTGTCCCGCGAAGTCGACGGGTTCAACCCCGGGGCTGGGCGCGTGCGCCTGGCACTGGTTGCGCCGCTGGCCGAGTGCGTCGAGGCCGCTGAACGTATCCGCGCGTTCATCCAACGCCGCAGCTAAGCGCCGCCCCCCCCGGTAGGAGCTGCCGAAGGCTGCGATCTTTTGGCGTATTCAAAGGCGCTGAAAGTCAAAAGATCGCAGCCTTCGGCAGCTCCTACCGGGCGGGTCACCATTACTTCACCTGCCCCAAATTGGCCTCGCTCAAATCCAGCTCCGCCAACACCTCACGCAGTACGTCATCGCCAATCTGGTGATGACGGCTGAGGCTATACAGTTCCAGTCGCTGCGCCCGCAATGCTTTCAAGCGCATGCGCCGCTCCAGCAGGTCCATCTGAAACGCCAGTGCCTGGGCTTCCGCCGAATCGTTGAACACCTCCAGCTGATGCCGGTATTCGGACATGATCCGCGCCTTGAGCTCGGCGGCGAGTGCTGCCTGCGCCGCGTCCTGCGGCTTGGCTTCTTCGGCTTCGAGCGCATGAATTGCCGCCTCGGCGGTCTTGCGCCAGGCCTCACGCACTTCATTGCGCCGCTTGTCGTCGGGGCTTTTTTCGATGCCACGCAGGAGCAACGGCAGCGCAATACACGCCGCAATCAGTGACAGCAGGATCACCCCGGCCGCGATGAATATCAGCAAGTCACGCTCGGGGAATGCCACGCCACCCATCAACATCGGCACCGACAACACACCCGCCAGCGTCACCGCCCCGCGTACGCCGCCAACGGTCAGTAACCAGCACGAGCGCGCAGTCGGAACCTGCGTCATTTCACCCTTGCCGCGCCAGCGGCGCAGCAGGCCTGACAAGCGCCAGATACTTTGCACCCACACAAACCTCAACACCAACAGCACCAGAAAGATTGCCAGCACATCCAGGCAGCGGTAGAGCAAGGTCGGCCACAACGAGGTTTCATGACTGGCAACTGCCTTGATGATGTCCGGCAGCTGCAAGCCCAGCAGCAGGAAAATCAAACCGTTGAAAGCGAACTCCAGCAGCGACCAGACGCTGCGATTGAGCAGTCGGGTACTGGTCTGGCGCGGCAGCAGGTCGAGCCAACTCTGCATCATCCCTGCCGCCACCGCCGACAGGATGCCCGATGCTCCCAGGCGCTCGGCCAGTACGTAGGCGGCGAAGGGCAGCAACAGCATAAACACCACGTGGGTCGCGGGGTCATCCCAGCCGCGCGCGATCATCCAGGAGCGCAGGCGCCCGACCAGCCAGCTCAGCGCAACCCCGACCGCCAGCCCGCCGACCGCTACCAGGACGAATGTCAGGCTCGCATTGGCCAGGGAGAACACACCGGTGACAGCGGCAGCCAAGGCAAATTTGAACGTCACCAGGCCTGAGGCGTCGTTCATCAGTGCCTCGCCCTGCAACATGTGCATCAATGGCGTCGGCAGCCTGTTCTGCGAAATCGCCGACACCGCCACGGCATCCGTAGGCGACAAGACTGCCGCCAGCGCGAACGCCACCGGCAAGGGAATGCTTGGCAGTAACCAATGAATGAAATAACCGGCGCCCACCACAGTGAACAACACCAGGCCCACTGCCAGCGTCAGGATCGGCCCCCGCAGGCGCCAAAGCTCGCGCTTGGGCATCCGCCAGCCATCGGAAAACAACAAAGGCGGCAAAAACAGAAATAGAAACAATTCAGGGTCCAGTGCCACATGCAACCCCAGCGTCGGCCAGGCCAGCAGGGCTCCGGCGCAAATCTGCACCAGCGGCAAGGGCAGCGGGATAACCCGCCCTACCAGACGGGATACACTGACCAGCATCAGCAGGATCAGGACGGTGTAGGCGGTTTGCATAAAGCGTTTTCCCAGGCAATCGACAGCATTGAAGTGCCATATTAGCGGTTTAGACTGCGGGCTGGCCGTTACACCTATGTCGCATCGCGGGTATCAAACTGCCTCACTCCCACAGGTTTACGCGCTAACCGCAAGGTCATGGCATAATCCTTCACCTTTTTTTCCAGCACCTGTAAAGGGGGCAATTCCTTGACCGTTTCAAGTAAAACCTTGCACCTTTTCGGCATCAAAGCTTGCGACACCATGAAAAAGGCGCGCACCTGGCTTGATGAACACGCTGTCAGCTACGACTTCCACGATTACAAAACGGCCGGAATTGACCGTGAACACCTGACCCAGTGGTGTAACGAGCACGGCTGGCAAGTGGTGTTGAACCGCGCAGGCACGACCTTTCGCAAACTCGAAGACGAACGCAAAGCCGATCTCGACCAATCGAAAGCCATCGAATTGATGCTCGCGCAACCCTCGATGATCAAGCGCCCTGTGCTCGATCTCGGTGACCGAACCCTGATTGGCTTCAAGCCAGATATTTACGCGGCAGCGCTCAAGTAAGCCAGCCCGTTCAATTTTGTTAGAGGTATTTACATGTCAAATTCCCTGTTCAGCATCGCTTTCGGCGTCGGCACCCAGAATCGTCAAGGCGCATGGCTGGAAGTGTTTTACCCTCAGCCGCTGTTGAATCCGTCGGCCGAACTGGTGGCTGCCGTCGCGCCAATTCTCGCTTACAGCGAAGGCAACCAGGCCATCACCTTCACCACCGCGCAGGCTGCGCAACTGGCTGAAGCCGTGAAGGGCATCGACGCGGTACAAGGCAAGTTGCTGACCCGACTGGCCGAAAGCCACAAGCCGCTGGTCGCCACCCTGCTGGCCGAAGACGCGCAACTGACTTCTACCCCAGAGGCGTACCTCAAGCTGCACCTGTTGTCCCATCGTTTGGTCAAGCCCCATGGCCTGAACCTGGCCGGGATCTTCCCGCTGCTGCCGAACGTAGCCTGGACCAGCCAGGGCGCAATCGACCTGAGTGAACTGGCCGAACTGCAACTCGAAGCCCGTCTGCGCGGCGAGCTGCTGGAAGTGTTCTCGGTAGACAAATTCCCGAAGATGACCGACTACGTCGTACCGGCTGGCGTGCGTATCGCCGATGCGGCCCGCCTGCGCCTGGGCGCTTATGTCGGTGAAGGCACCACTGTGATGCACGAAGGTTTTGTCAACTTCAACGCCGGCACCGAAGGCCCAGGCATGATCGAAGGTCGTGTCTCGGCAGGCGTATTCGTTGGCAAGGGCTCGGACCTGGGCGGCGGTTGCTCCACCATGGGCACCCTGTCGGGCGGCGGCAACATCGTGATCAAGGTAGGCGAAGGCTGCCTGATCGGCGCCAATGCCGGTATCGGCATTCCACTGGGCGATCGCAACACCGTTGAGTCTGGCCTGTACGTGACCGCTGGCACCAAGGTTGCGCTGCTGGACGAGAAAAACCAGCTGGTGAAAGTGGTCAAGGCCCGTGAACTGGCCGGTCAATCCGACCTGCTGTTCCGTCGCAACTCGGAAACCGGTGCCGTGGAATGCAAGACCCACAAATCGGCCATCGAACTGAACGAAGCGCTGCACGCTCACAACTAAACTGCGCCATTAACCTGTAGGAGCGAGCTCGCTCGCGAAAATCGCTACGACAACGCGGTTATTCAAGTAGCCAGAGTTATCGTTGACGTCCATCGCGAGCAAGCTCGCTCCTACAGGTGCACAGTCAATTCTGTAGGAGCGAGCTCGCTCGCGAAAATCGCTCCGACAACGCGGTTATTAAAGTAGCCCGAGTTATCGTTGACGTCCCATCGCGAGCAAGCTCGCTCCTACAACGGGTTTGGCATTTTCCCGCCCATGTTTTGCAGGGCCCATTTGCATGATGATCCCCTCCCCGTGGCGCGCCGACTTCCCGGCCATCGCCGCACTGCAACGGCAAGACCAGACTTATCTGGACAACGCCGCCACCACGCAAAAACCCCAAGCCCTGCTGGATGCTCTGGCGCACTACTACGCCAACGGCGCCGCCAACGTGCATCGGGCACAACACCTGCCCGGCGCCCACGCGACCCAGGCATTCGAGGACAGCCGCCGCAAAGCCGGACAATGGCTGAATGCCGGCGATAGCGGGCAGATCATCTTCACCCACGGCGCCACCTCCGCGTTGAATCTCCTGGCCTATGGCCTGGAGCACTCATTCCAGCCGGGCGACGAGATCGTTATCAGCGCCCTGGAGCATCACGCCAACCTGCTGCCATGGCAGCAATTGGCCCATCGCCACAAGCTGAAGCTGGTGATCCTGCCACTGGACACCGACGGCCTCATCGACCTGGACGCCGCCGCCCTGCTCATCGGCCCGAGCACTCGCCTGCTGGCTGTCAGCCAGCTCTCCAACGTGCTGGGAGCCTGGCAACCGTTACCCGCCCTGTTGGCCCTGGCACGGAGCCACGGCGCCATCACCGTAGTCGATGGCGCCCAAGGGATCGTTCACGGTCGCCACGACGTGCAGGCCCTGGGTTGCGACTTCTATGTGTTTTCCAGCCACAAGCTGTACGGACCGGATGGCCTCGGTGTGCTGTTTGGCCGGCATGAAGCACTGGCACACCTGCGCCACTGGCAATACGGCGGCGAGATGGTGCTCGATGCCAATTATCACGACGCTCGTTTTCGTCCCGCGCCCCTGGGTTTCGAAGCAGGAACACCGCCGATCGCCAGCGTCATCGGGCTCGGCGCCACCCTGGATTATCTGGCAGGTCTGGATCAGGAAGCCGTGTCGGCCCATGAAGCCGCCCTGCACGACTATTTGCTCAAGGGCCTGCAAGCCCGCAACGGCATTCGCCTGCTGGGCAAACCGCAACTGGCCCTGGCCAGCTTTGTGGTCGAGGGTGTGCATAACTCGGATCTGGCGCACCTGCTGACCGAACAGGGGATTGCCGTGCGCGCTGGTCATCACTGCGCCATGCCGTTGCTGAAGAGTCTTGAACTGGCCGGCGCGATCCGGGTGTCGTTGGCGCTGTACAACGACTCCGATGATCTTGAGCGGTTCTTTGAAGCCCTGGACCAGGCCCTGGAGTTGCTGCGATGAGCCTGCCAGCGGACGCCGTCACGGCGCTGGCCACCTTCCAGGAAGCCGCAGGCTGGGAACAACGCGCGCGCCTGTTGATGCAGTGGGGCGACCGCCTGCCTGCACTCGGCGATGAGGACAAAGTCGACGCCAACCGCGTGCATGGCTGTGAAAGCCAGGTGTGGTTGGTGGGCTCGCTGCAGGACGGCCACTGGCAGTTTGCCGCGAGCAGTGATGCGCGGTTGATTCGCGGGTTGGTGGCGTTGCTGCTGGCGCGGATCAATGGCCTGCCGGCGAGCGAATTGAAGCAGGTCGATTTGCCGCAATGGTTCAATCAACTGGGACTGGGCCGGCAGCTCTCCCCCTCGCGCAGCAATGGCCTCAATGCAGTACTGCAGCGCATGCAAGAACTCGCCCCGTAGGAGCCGACTTGCTGGCAATGCGGTCGACGCGCTCTGTTGTACCCGTAGGAGCTGCCGAAGGCTGCGATCTTTTGATCTTCGGCGCCCACTTCGACGCTAAAGATCAAAAGATCGCAGCCTTCGGCAGCTCCTACAAGTGTCTATGCCTCGGGTTTGATGCGATCCGCCGGGCGCCGCACTCCCGCCACGATCTTGTCCACAGCCTTGGTCGCCGCGACCATGCCGAACGTCGCCGTCACCATCATCACCGCGCCAAACCCGCCGGCGCAGTCCAGCTTCACCCCATCGCCCACGAAACTCTTCTGCAGGCAAATGCTGCCATCGGGTTTCGGGTAGCGCAGTTGTTCGGTGGAAAACACGCAAGGCACGCTGTAATGCCGGGTCACGGTGCGCGAGAAGTTGTAATCGCGGCGTAGCGTGGAACGCACTTTCGAAGCCAGCGGGTCGTTGAACGTACGGTTCAGGTCACAGACCTGAATCAGCGTCGGATCAATCTGCCCGCCCGCGCCCCCGGTGGTGATGATCTGGATCTTGCGGCGCTTGCACCAGGCAATCAGTGCCGCCTTCGCGTTGACGCTGTCGATGCAATCGATCACGCAGTCGATATTCGGCGTGATGTATTCGGCCATGGTCTCGCGGGTAACGAAATCCGCCACCGCGTGCACGGTGCAAGCCGGGTTGATCCCACGCAAGCGCTCGGCCATCACCTCGACCTTGGGCTTGCCCACGGTGCTGTCCAGCGCATGCAACTGGCGGTTGGCGTTGCTGACGCAGACGTCATCCAGGTCGAACAGCGAAATCTCTCCCACACCGCAGCGCGCGATCGCTTCCGCTGCCCAGGAACCGACGCCACCGACGCCGACGATTGCCACATGCGCCGCGCGCAGGCGCTCAAGGCCCTCGATGCCATACAAGCGGGCGATGCCGGCAAACCGTGGATCTTCTGTACTCATGACCATTACCCCAAAAACCGGCGCGCAGTATAGGGCCATCGCGAGACAAGTTTAAGCGTCGGCGACAAGTGTAAGAACTTATGTGAAATCAGAGTGCCCAATGTAGGACATTTCCCTGCTAGCTGTAGGATCAGAGAACCTACAGTGTAGGATGTGCACCCTTGCCCTTGTCAGTCAGTCGCCAACCGCCCCTTCGTTCCACAGCCTTTGGAACCCGAAAAAGCTATGTCATCGCGTAAATTTGGACTCAACCTGGTCGTGGTGCTCGCCATCGCAGCCTTGTTTACCGGCTTCTGGGCGCTGATCAATCGCCCGGTCACCGCTCCCAACTGGCCTGAACAGATCTCCGGCTTCTCCTATTCGCCGTTCCAGCAAGGCCAGTACCCGCAAAAAGATCAATATCCAAACGACGATGAAATGCGCCGTGACCTGGAGATCATGAGCAAGCTGACGGACAACATCCGCACTTATTCGGTCGATGGCACGCTGGGGAATATTCCCAAGCTCGCGGAAGAGTTCGGCTTGCGTGTCACCCTGGGCATCTGGATCAGCCCGGACGAGGAGCGCAATGAGCGGGAAATCCTGCGCGCCATTGAAATCGCCAACACTTCGCGCAGCGTGGTGCGGGTGGTTGTAGGAAACGAGGCAATCTTCCGTAAGGAAATTACCGCTGCGGAACTGGGCATGATTCTCGATCGCGTACGCGCGGCGGTGAAAGTGCCCGTGACCACGTCCGAACAATGGCACGTCTGGGAAGAACACCCGGAGCTGGCCAAGCACGTCGACCTGATCGCCGCTCACGTATTGCCCTACTGGGAGTTCATCCCGGTGGACAAGGCCGGGCAATTTGTACTGGACCGCGCCCGTGACCTGAAGAAAATGTTCCCCAAAAAACCCCTGCTGCTCTCGGAGGTTGGCTGGCCGAGCAACGGGCGCATGCGCGGTGGCGCCGATGCGTCGCCGGCAGACCAGGCGATCTATTTGCGCACGCTGGTCAACAAGCTCAACCGCCAGGGCTTCAACTACTTCGTGATCGAAGCCTTCGACCAACCGTGGAAGGCCAGTGACGAAGGTTCGGTGGGCGCCTACTGGGGTGTATTCAATGCCGCACGCCAGCAGAAATTCAACTTTGAAGGCCCGGTAGTCGCAATCCCGCAATGGCGCGTGCTGGCGGTCGGCTCGGTGGTACTGGCCCTGCTGTCCCTGACGCTGCTGATGATCGACGGCTCGGCGCTGCGCCAGCGTGGTCGCACGTTCCTGACCTTCATCGCATTCCTTTGCGGTTCGGTGCTGGTGTGGATCGGTTATGACTACAGCCTGCAATACAGCACCTGGTTCAGCCTGACAGTAGGCATCCTGCTCGCCCTCGGTGCGTTCGGCGTGTTCATCGTGCTGCTGACCGAGGCCCATGAACTGGCCGAAGCGGTATGGACCCACAAACGTCGGCGCGAATTCCTGCCGGTGGTGGGCGACTCGAACTATCGGCCAAAAGTCTCGATCCACGTGCCTTGCTATAACGAGCCACCGGAGATGGTCAAACAAACCCTCAACGCCCTCGCCAACCTCGACTATCCGGACTTCGAAGTCCTGATCATCGACAACAACACCAAAGACCCGGCCGTCTGGGAACCGGTGCAGGCGTACTGCGAAACCCTGGGGCCGCGTTTCAAGTTCTTCCACGTCGCCCCCCTGGCCGGCTTCAAGGGCGGTGCGCTGAACTACCTGATCCCACACACCGCCAAGGATGCCGAAGTCATTGCAGTGATCGACTCCGACTACTGCGTCGACCCGAACTGGCTCAAACACATGGTGCCGCACTTCGCCGACCCGAAAATCGCCGTGGTGCAGTCGCCGCAGGATTATCGCGACCAGAACGAAAGCACCTTCAAGAAGCTCTGCTATGCGGAATACAAAGGTTTCTTCCACATCGGCATGGTCACCCGCAACGACCGTGACGCGATCATCCAGCACGGCACCATGACCATGACCCGTCGCTCGGTGCTCGAGGAGTTGGGCTGGGCTGACTGGTGCATCTGCGAAGACGCCGAGCTGGGCCTGCGGGTGTTCGAAAAAGGCCTGTCGGCAGCGTACTACCACACCAGCTACGGCAAGGGCCTGATGCCCGATACCTTCATCGACTTCAAGAAGCAGCGGTTCCGCTGGGCCTATGGGGCGATTCAGATTATCAAGCGGCACACCGCGAGCCTGTTGCGCGGCAAGGACACTGAACTGACCCGCGGCCAGCGTTACCACTTCCTCGCGGGCTGGCTGCCGTGGGTGGCGGACGGCATGAATATCTTCTTCACGGTCGGCGCCCTGCTGTGGTCGGCGGCGATGATCATCGTGCCGCAGCGGGTCGATCCACCGTTGCTGATTTTCGCGATTCCGCCCCTGGCACTGTTCGTGTTCAAGGTCGGCAAGATCATCTTCCTGTACCGCCGCGCGGTCGGGGTGAACCTCAAGGATGCCTTCTGTGCGGCGCTGGCAGGGCTGGCGTTGTCGCACACCATCGCCAAAGCGGTGCTGTACGGGTTCTTCACCAGCAGCATTCCGTTCTTCCGCACGCCGAAAAATGCCGACAACCACGGCTTCTGGGTGGCGATTTCGGAGGCGCGCGAAGAAGTGTTCATCATGTTGCTGTTGTGGGGCGCGGCATTGGGGATCTTCCTGGTGAACGGCTTGCCAAGTAATGACATGCGCTTCTGGGTCACCATGTTGCTGGTGCAATCGCTGCCGTACCTGGCGGCATTGATCATGGCGTTCCTGTCCTCGTTGCCCAAACCTTCGTTGGAAGCCGAACCGGCAACGGCATAATCCGTTATGGGATAACGTCAAACGGCGGCCTTCGGGTCGCCGTTTTGCTTTAGAATGATCGCCCTTTTGCACAGGTTTACCGTGCGCACCTCGGAGCTTCTACATGACGGCCCACGCCGACCTTTCGCCGACCCTTCAACTCGCCATCGACCTCATCCGCCGTCCATCCGTGACGCCGCTCGACGCCGATTGCCAGAAGCAGATGATGCAGCGCCTGGGCGATGCCGGTTTCACGCTGGAACCGATGCGCATCGAGGATGTGGATAACTTCTGGGCCACCCACGGCCAGGACGCGGGCCCGGTACTGTGTTTTGCCGGCCACACCGACGTCGTGCCAACCGGCCCGGTGGCCGCCTGGCAAATCGACCCGTTCAACGCGCTGATCGATGAACACGGCATGCTCTGCGGCCGTGGCGCGGCGGACATGAAAGGCAGCCTGGCGTCGATGACCGTGGCCGCCGAGCGCTTCGTCACCGACTACCCGAACCACAAGGGCAAGGTCGCATTCCTGATCACCAGCGACGAAGAAGGCCCCGCCCATCACGGGACCAAGGCCGTGGTCGAGCGTCTGGCTGCACGCAAGGAGCGCCTGGACTGGTGCATCGTCGGCGAACCGTCGAGCACCACACTGGTGGGCGATGTGGTGAAGAACGGTCGCCGTGGCTCCCTGGGTGCCAAATTGACCGTGCGCGGCGTGCAAGGTCACGTTGCTTACCCGCACCTTGCCAAGAACCCGATCCACCTGGCTGCCCCGGCGCTGGCCGAACTGGCCGTCGAGCACTGGGACAACGGCAACGACTTCTTCCCGCCTACCAGCTTCCAGATTTCCAACGTGAATTCCGGCACCGGCGCAACCAACGTGATTCCGGGCGACCTGGTGGCGGTGTTCAACTTCCGTTTCTCCACTGAGTCCACGGTTGAAGGCCTGCAGAAACGCGTTGCCGACATCCTCGACCGGCATGGCCTGGACTGGCATATCGACTGGGCGCTGTCCGGCCTGCCGTTCCTGACCGAGCCAGGCGCTTTGCTGGATGCGGTTGCATCGAGCATCAAGGACATCACCGGTCGCGACACCAAGGCGTCCACCAGCGGTGGCACCTCTGACGGACGTTTCATCGCCACCATGGGCACCCAGGTCGTCGAACTGGGGCCGGTCAACGCGACCATCCACCAGGTCAACGAGCGAGTGCTGGCCGCCGATCTCGACGTGCTGACCGAAATCTACTACCAGACCCTGATCAAGTTGCTCGCCTGATGCTCGCCTGCCCGATCTGCAGCGAACCGCTGAACGACGTGGACAACGGCGTGGCCTGCCCCGCGGGACACCGGTTCGACCGCGCACGCCAGGGTTACCTCAACCTGCTGCCGGTACAGCACAAGAACAGTCGCGACCCTGGGGATAACCTGGCGATGGTCGAGGCTCGCCGTGACTTCCTCAACGCCGGTCATTATGCCCCGGTGGCCCGGCGCCTGGCCGAACTGGCGGCGCAGTACGCGCCGCAACGCTGGCTGGACATCGGTTGTGGCGAAGGCTATTACACCGCGCAAATCGCCCAGGCACTGCCCAATGCCGACGGCTACGCGCTGGATATTTCCCGGGAAGCGGTCAAACGCGCCTGCAAGCGCAACCCGCAACTAACCTGGCTGATCGCCAGTATGGCGCGGGTGCCGCTGGCTTCCGGCAGTTGCCAGTTTTTGGCCAGCGTGTTCAGTCCCCTGGACTGGGAAGAAGCCAAGCGCCTGCTCAGCTCCGGTGGCGGCCTGATGAAGGTCGGACCGACCAGCGGCCACCTGATGGAATTACGCGAGCGCCTGTACGATGAAGTCCGTGAATACACCGACGACAAGCATCTGGCCCTGGTACCGCAGGGCATGGTGCTGGCGCACAGTGAAACCCTGGAGTTTCGCCTGAGCCTGGCAAGCGGCCTGGACCGTGCCAACCTGTTGGCCATGACGCCCCATGGCTGGCGCGCCGGTGCCGAACGCCGGGCTGCGGTGATCGAGCAGGTTGAACCGTTCGAGGTCACCGTTTCAATGCGTTACGATTACTTCGTACTTCAATAATTTTGGTCTTGAGTTAACAACTTGAGGCCGGCTAAATCCGCGAATGGATTTTTCAGACCCGCAGTGAGGACATCCATGCGCCAACCCGATATCGAGATTTACCTGAAAGACGCTGACGTTGACTACAAGGCGGTCGCCACCTGGCTCGGCGAAGCCTTGGGGCCGTGCACCGACTGGGTCCAGAAGGGCCAGACCTACAAGTGCAAGGCCGGCAATGTCCCGGTGACCTGGTTGCCGAAGGCTGTAGGAAAATGGAACAGCCTGTACCTGGAAAGTGACCAGACCCCGTGGGAAGACGACATCGCCTGCGCCCGCGCTGCATTTGCCGCACTGAACGTCGAAGTACGCTGCGCGCCAGGTACTTGGGTCGAGGAAGAAGGTGAAGAGACCGCGGATCGCTGGATGCGCATCAGCGCTGATGGTGAAGAAGAGATCACCTGGAAGACCGCATAAAAGCGAATAGATCGTCCGAACGCGGCCCGAACCTTCGGCAGCTCCTACAGGGTCATGTGAACACCTGTAGGAGCTGCCGAAGGCTCGCGCCGCGTTCGGACGATCTTTTGATCTTAAAATTTACAACCCAACCACATCCTCAGCCTGCAATCCCTTCTCTCCCGTCACTACGGCGTATTCGACCTGCTGACCTTCCGCCAACGAACGATGCCCCTCGCCGCGGATCGCGCGGTAGTGCACGAAAACGTCCACCCCGTCCTCGCGCTGAATGAAGCCATAACCCTTGGCGTCGTTGAACCACTTCACATTGCCAGTCTCGCGCGTTGCCATGAATCGCACCTCTTCTTTTTATTGTTGAGGCGCGAGTATAGGACAGCCCGAAAAACTCTCAACTGAACTTTACTTAGCCGCTTTTTTGCCGATTTTCGATGAATCCGGCACACTATCGACCGCCCGAGCAAATGCTCGGTCTCATTCACTCACGCAGAAGCCGTATGACCCGCTCCCCGTTCCGCCGTCTAGTGTTTGGCACCTTGCGCCGACTGCTGTACCTCTGGGTTCGCTCGGAGACGATCAACCAGTCGTCGTTCACCCTCAACCTCGACCGCAGCCGGCCGGTGTTCTACGTCCTGCAAAATCCTTCGCTGACCGACCTTGCCGTGGTCGATACCGAATGCACCAAGGCCGGTCTGCCGCGCCCGGTCCTGCCGGTGTCGGTGGGCAACCTGCTGGAGCCGGCGGCGTTTTTCTACCTGACGCCCGACCCCGACTGGCTCGGCCGCCAGGACAAGCGTGGCGCGCCGCCGACCCTGACCCGGCTGGTCAGTGCCCTGAGCCAGAATGCCGCCGAAGACGCGCAGATCATTCCCGTCAGCGTGTTCTGGGGCCAGTCGCCAGACAGCGAATCGAGCCCGTGGAAACTGCTGTTCGCCGACAGCTGGGCAGTCACCGGCCGCCTGCGCAGGTTGCTGAGCATCATCGTGCTGGGCCGCAAGACCCGGGTACAGTTTTCCGCGCCGATTCACCTGCGTGAGCTCATCGATCACAACAAGGGCCATGAGCGCACAGTGCGCATGGCCCAGCGCATCCTGCGGGTGCACTTTCGCAACCTGAAAGCCGCCGTGATCGGGCCGGACATTTCCCACCGGCGCAACTTGGTCAAGGGCTTGCTCAACCAGCCGCTGGTCAAGCAGGCGATCCTCGAGGAGGCCGAGCGCGAGAACATCTCCCCGGAAAAAGCCAAGGCCCAGGCCCTGCGCTATGGCAACGAGATCGCGTCGGACTACACCTATACCGCGATCCGTTTCCTCGAAGTCGTGCTGAGCTGGTTCTGGAACAAGATCTACGACGGGATCAAGGTCAACCACATCGAAGGCGTGCAAAAGGTCGCCCAGGGTCACGAAGTCATCTACGTGCCGTGCCATCGCAGCCATATCGATTACCTGCTGCTGTCCTACCTGCTGTTCCGCAACGGCCTGACTCCGCCGCACATCGCCGCCGGGATCAACCTCAACATGCCGGTGATCGGCAGCCTGCTGCGCCGCGGCGGCGCGTTTTTCATGCGCCGCACGTTCAAGGGCAACCCGTTGTACACCTCAGTGTTCAATGAATACCTGCACACCCTGTTCACCAAAGGCTTTCCGGTCGAATACTTCGTCGAAGGTGGCCGCTCGCGCACCGGGCGCATGCTGCAACCAAAAACCGGGATGCTGGCGATCACGTTGCGCAGCTTCCTGCGGTCCTCGCGGATGCCTATCGTCTTCGTGCCGGTGTACATCGGTTACGAGCGAGTGCTGGAAGGTCGTACCTATCTGGGCGAGCTACGAGGGGCCACGAAGAAGAAGGAGTCGATCTTCGACATCTTCAAAGTCATCGGCGCCCTCAAGCAACGCTTCGGCCAGGTGGCCGTCAACTTCGGCGAGCCGATCAAACTGGCGGAGTTCCTCGACAGCGAGCAGCCCGACTGGCGCCAGCAGGAACTCGGCCCGCAGTTCAAGCCGGCGTGGCTCAACGAAACCACCCATCGCCTGGGCGAAAAAGTCGCGCAGCACCTGAACGAAGCGGCAGCCATCAACCCGGTCAACCTGGTCGCACTCGCCCTGCTCTCCACCAGCCGCCTGGCCCTGGACGATCGCGCGATGGCGCGGGTGCTCGACCTGTACCTGGCGCTGCTGCGCAAAGTACCGTACTCGCCGCACACCACCCTGCCGGAAGGCGATGGTCGGGCGCTGATCGAGCACGTGAAGGACATGGACCTGCTCTCCGAGCAGAGCGATGCCCTGGGCAAGATCCTGTACCTGGACGAGCAGAACGCCGTCCTGATGACCTACTACCGCAACAACGTGCTGCATATCTTCGCGCTGCCCGCGCTGCTGGCCAGTTTCTTCCAGAGCGCCTCGCGCATGAGCCGGGAGCAGATCCTGCGCTACACCCGCGCGCTGTACCCGTACCTGCAGTCGGAGCTGTTCATTCGCTGGTCCCTGGATGAACTCGATGCGGTGGTCGATCAATGGCTGGAGGCATTCGTCGAGCAAGGCCTGTTGCGATTCGAAAACAATGTGTACCTGCGCCCGGCGCCGAGCTCGCGACACTTCGTGCTGCTGACCCTGTTGTCCAAGAGCATCGCCCAGACCTTGCAGCGCTTCTACATGACCGTGTCCTTGCTGCTCAACAGCGGCCAGCACAGCGTCAGCGCCGAAGAACTGGAAGACCTGTGTACCGTCATGGCCCAGCGCCTGTCGATCCTGCACGGTTTGAACGCTCCTGAGTTCTTTGACAAGAGCCTGTTCCGGCACTTCATCCAGACCATGCTCGACCTTGACGTGTTGCGCCGTGACGAAGCCGGCAAGCTGAGCTATCACGAGCTGCTGGGCGAACTGGCTGAAGGCGCGGCGAAGCGTGTGTTGCCAGCGGAGATTCGCCTGTCGATCCGCCAGGTGGCCTTGCACCGCAGCGAAGATGCAGCGGATCAGCCACCCGCACCAACCGAAATTTCATGAAGTCCTTGTGGCAATGAATTCCCCTGCAGGAGCAATGCTTGCTCGCGATGGCGGTGTATCAGACAGCAAAAATGTCGAATGCCGCCCGGAGCAGCCTCGCGCCCACATTCAGAACGGAGACACCCCTATGAAAAAACTCTCTCTACTGGCCGCAGCCACCCTGCTCAGCGCCTGCCAATCCATGCAACCTGCAGCAAAAACCAGCCTCGACGGCGAAGTGTTCTACCTGCAACGCATCGCCTTGCCGCCGACCGCCACCCTGAGCGTCAGCTTGCAGGACGTCTCCCTGGCCGACGCACCAGCGGTCGTCCTCGACGAACACAAAGGCCCGGTCAAAGGCCAGGTGCCCCTGCCCTTTCACCTGAGCTACGACCCGGCGCAGGTCAAGCCCGGCCACCGTTACTCGGTCAGCGCACGCATCGAAGCGGATGGCCAGTTGCTGTTCATCACCACCGAAAATCACGCCGTGCAGCTGGATGGCAGTGATCCGCAGCCACTGAAGATTCGCGTGAACGCCGCTCGCTAACGCCCTTTTACCCTAAGGAAGCCGCCATGCCCCCCATGATCCTCCGCTTCACCGGCCTCTGTGCAGGCTTGCTGATGTGCGCCAACGCCATGGCGCTGTCGCTCAATGACCTGTCACAAAAAGACGCTACCGGGGGTCTCAAGGACGCCCTGACCCAAGGCGCACAGCTCGCCGTCAAACAACTGGGCGCTCCAGGCGGCTTCAGTAACAACCCTGAAGTGAAAATCGAGCTGCCGGGCAAACTGGGCAAGGTCGCCAGCAAGATGAAACAGTTCGGCATGGGGGCCCAGGTCGATCAACTGGAGACCAGCATGAACAAGGCCGCTGAAACGGCCGTGGTCCAGGCCCAGCCGATTCTTGTGGATGCGGTGAAGAAGATGACGGTCGACGATGCCAAGGGCATCCTGGGCGGCGGCAATGACTCGGCCACGCAGTACCTGAGCAAAACCAGTCGCGAACAGATCCGCGTCAAGTTCCTGCCCATCGTCAAGCAAGCCACCGACCAGGTCGGCCTGGCCAAGCAATACAACGCCTTCGCCGGTCAGGCGGCTACCTTGGGTGTATTGGATGCCAAGAACGCCAACATCGAAGGCTATGTGACCGAGCAAGCGCTGAACGGCCTGTTCGAGATGATCGGCAAACAGGAAGAAACCATCCGCAACAACCCGGCCGCTGCGGCGACCAGTTTGGCGAAGAAGGTGTTTGGCAGCCTGTAAACAGTGGGAGCAAAGCTTGCTGCGGGAAGCGTTGCGACGATAGCCCTGAGGCGATCTGCGAGTGAAATCGCGTAGCATCGATCGCGAGCAAGCTTTGCTCCCACAGGGGAGGATCAGGCCGGGTCCTTCCTGATGCGGAACCATGCCGCATACAACGCCGGCAGAAACAACAGCGTCAACGCTGTGGCCACAATCAGCCCGCCCATGATGGCAACCGCCATCGGCCCGAAGAACACGCTGCGTGACAGCGGGATCATCGCCAGCACTGCCGCCAGCGCCGTCAGCACGATTGGCCGGAAGCGTCGGACCGTGGCTTCGATGATCGCTTGCCAAGGCGTGAGCCCGGCGGCGATGTCCTGCTCGATCTGGTCCACCAGGATCACCGAGTTGCGCATGATCATCCCCGACAGGGCGATGGTCCCCAGCATCGCGACGAAGCCGAACGGCTGCCGGAATACCAACAGGAACAGCGTCACGCCGATGAGCCCCAGCGGCGCGGTCAGGAACACCATCACCGTGCGCGAGAAGCTGCGCAGTTGCAGCATCAGCAAGGTCAGCACCACCACGATAAACAAGGGTACGCCAGCCTTCACCGAGTTCTGCCCACGGGCCGAATCTTCGACGGTGCCGCCGACATCCAGCAGGTAGCCGTCCGGCAGCTCGGCGCGAATCGGATCGAGGGTCGGCATGATCTGCGCCACCAGGGTCGCCGGTTGTTCCTTGCCGTAGATATCGGCCCGAACGGTGACGTTGGGCAGGCGATTACGGTGCCAGATGATGCCCTCTTCAAAGCCGTATTCCAGCGTCGCGATCTGTGACAGCGCCACGCTGCGCCCGTTGTCGGTCGGCACGGCGAGGCTCGGCAGCAAAGACAGCTCGGTACGCTCGTGCAGGGTGCCGCGCAGCAGGATCTCGATCAATTCGTTGTCTTCGCGGTACTGGCTGACGCTGGAACCGGTCAGGGAACTCTGGAGGAATTTTGCCAGGCTCGCGGTGCTCACCCCAAGCGCCCGGGCACGGTCCTGATCGACGTTGAGGTACACCACCTTGCTCGGCTCTTCCCAGTCCAGGTGCACGTTGACCACATGCGGGTTCTCGCGCACTTTCGCCGCGACCTTGCGCGCCAGGGCACGCACCTCCTCGATGTGTTCACCGGTCACCCGGAACTGCACCGGATATCCCACGGGCGGGCCGTTTTCCAGGCGCGTCACCCGCGAGCGCAAGGCCGGAAACTGCTCGTTGAGGGTCTCGATCAGCCAGGTGCGCAGGGGTTCGCGGTCTTCGATGGTCTTGGCCAGCACCACAAACTGGGCAAAGCTGGCGGCTGGCAGTTGCTGATCCAGCGGCAGGTAAAAGCGCGGTGACCCAGTGCCCACGTAAGCCACGTAACTATCGATACCGGCGTGATCCTTAAGCAGCACTTCGAGACGTTTGACCTCTTCGGCGGTGTTGCTCAGGGACGCGCCCTCGGCCAGCTTCAGGTCGACCATCAGTTCAAGGCGGCCGGACGCCGGGAAAAATTGCTGCGGCACAAACCGGAACAGCGCAATAGAGGCAATGAACAACACCACGGTTAACACGATCACGGTCTTGCGCCACCGTACGCACCACTCCACCAGGCGCCGCACGCGCTGATAGAACGGAGTGCCGTAAGGATCAGGCTGACCACTGCCGTGTTTGGCTGCGTGAATTTTCGCCAGATCAGGCAGGAGTTTTTCCCCCAGATACGGCACGAAGACCACGGCGGCGACCCAGGACGCCAGCAGTGCGATGGTCACTACCTGGAAGATCGAGCGGGTGTACTCGCCAGTGCCCGATTGCGCCGTGGCAATCGGCAGAAAGCCGGCGGCGGTGATCAGCGTGCCGGTGAGCATCGGGAACGCGGTGCTGGTCCAGGCGTAGCTGGCCGCCTTGACCCGGTCGAAGCCCTGCTCCATTTTGATCGCCATCATTTCCACGGCGATGATCGCATCGTCCACCAGCAAGCCCAGCGCCAGCACCAGGGCTCCGAGGGAGATTTTGTGCAGGCCGATGCCCAGGTAATACATGCAGGCGAATGTCATCGCCAGCACCAGGGGAATCGCCAACGCCACGACCATGCCGGTGCGCACGCCAAGGGAGAAGAAACTCACCAGCAATACGATCGCCAGGGCCTCCACCAGCACCTGGATGAATTCGCCAACGCCGGTTTTTACTGCAGCGGGCTGGTCCGAGACCTTGCGCAACTGCATCCCGGCCGGAAGATTCTTCTGGATGCGGTCGAATTCGACTTCCAGCGCCTTGCCCAGCACCAGGATGTCGCCACCGTCCTTCATCGCAACCGCCAGGCCGATGGCGTCCTGCGCCATGAAGCGCATACGCGGCGCCGGCGGGTCGTTAAAACCACGCCGTACGTCAGCCACATCGGAAATGCGGAACGTACGTTCGCCCACCCGGATCGGAAAGTTCTTTATCTCATCGACTGTCTGAAAATTCCCCGACACCCGCAGCTGCAAACGTTCACTGCTGGTTTCGAAGAACCCCGCCGTAGACACCGCATTCTGCTCTTCCAACGCTTGCTGGACTGCGGCCAGGGGCAAACCCAGGGTGGCGAGCTTGACGTTGGACAGCTCGATCCAGATCTTCTCGTCCTGCAGCCCAAGCAGCTCGACCTTGCCGACATCCTTGACCCGTTGCAGCTGGATCTGGATGCGATCGGCGTAGTCCTTGAGCACCGCGTAATCGAACCCATCGCCGGTCAGGGCGTAGATATTGCCGAAGGTGGTGCCGAATTCATCGTTGAAAAACGGCCCCTGGATGCCCGGGGGCAAGGTGTGGCGAATGTCGCTGATCTTCTTGCGCACCTGATACCACAGCTCGGGAATCTGCACCGAGTGCATGGAATCCCGGGCGATAAACGTCACCTGGGATTCTCCTGGACGAGAGAACGACACGATGCGTTCGTACTCCCCGGTTTCCATCAGCTTCTTTTCGATGCGTTCGGTAACCTGCCGCGAGACTTCCTCGGCCGTTGCGCCCGGCCAATTGGTGCGAATTACCATGGCCTTGAAAGTGAACGGCGGGTCTTCGCTCTGGCCGAGCTTGGTGTAGGAAAGCGCTCCAACCACGGCCAGCAGCAGCATCAGGAACAGTACGATCTGGCGGTTACGCAACGCCCACTCGGAAAGATTGAAGCCCATCGGGGATTACTCCTTGTCCGCCAGATTGATCACGCGGTTGGAGCGGTCCACCGGGCGCACCTGCTGCCCGTCATGCAGCACATGAACACCGGCGGCGACTACCCAATCAGTGGCGTTCAGGCCTTCCAGCACCGGCACGGTCTTCTCGCCGAAGGCGCCGACACGCACCGGGGCTTTTTTCAGGGTGTTGTTGGCGCCGAGTACCCAGACGTAGGTGGCGCCGTTTTCTGCGGTGACTGCCGAGAGCGGCACTGACAGCGATACGACGTCAGCGGCCTGGATAAACACCCGGGCGCTCTGACCGAGTTCGGCCGGTACTTTGCCGGCGGTGAAGGCAATACGCGCGGCGAACGTGCGCGACTTCGGATCGGCCGCCGGCGAGAGTTCGCGGATCCGCCCGGCAAAGCGCTGGTCAGGTTGGGTCCAGAGCTCCACGGACACCGGCTGGCCC
Organism: Pseudomonas sp. 65/3-MNA-CIBAN-0223; assembly: GCF_040310425.1. Taxonomy (NCBI): domain Bacteria; kingdom Pseudomonadati; phylum Pseudomonadota; class Gammaproteobacteria; order Pseudomonadales; family Pseudomonadaceae; genus Pseudomonas; species Pseudomonas sp. 65/3-MNA-CIBAN-0223. The sequence continues at coordinate 35,860 of NZ_JBEOPV010000019.1, read as the reverse complement.
ACCTTGAACCGGCCAAAACTCTGCTCCGGAAGGCTGATCAGCACTTCCCGCTCACCATCAGTGGCCAGGGTAAACACGGTTTGCCCGGCGGCTACCACCTGCCCGACTTCCACCGCCCGCTTGGCCACCACACCGTCCTGGGGCGCCCGCAGAACGGCATAGCTGGCCTGGTTGGTCGATACGTTGAATTCGGCTTTGATTTGCTTGAGGCGCGCTTCACCGGATCGGTAAAGATTTTCGGAATTGTCGTACGCCGAACGGCTGACCATCTGACGGTCCATCAAGGTCTTGTAGCGATCACGCTCGGCACGCACCAGATTGAGATTGGCTTCGGCCGCCGCGACCTGGGCGCGGGTGGCCTCCAGTTGCAGGCGTACGTCCTGGGGATCAAGCTCCGCCAGCGGCTGATCAGCCTTGACCCGCTGCCCCTCCTCGACCAGTCGTCGAATCACCTTGCCGCCAATCCGGAAAGCCAGGTCCGGCTCGAAACGCGCCCGCACTTCACCGGGGAAACTTTCCATGGCCTGCGCCGAAGGCTCTGGCTGCACCATCATGGCCGGTCGCACCGTGACCTGAGGCGCCTCCTCATGACCGCACGCGGACAATAAAAAAGCCAGAACGACTGGCAACGCGAGGGGCAAGGCATAGCGGAACATGGTGAAGGACCTTTCGCTAATGGTGCTTGGAATAATTATACTGGCCAGTATGTTATTAATAGCAAACTCACCAGTCCAGTATTAAAGCGAAGAATGCCCAACAATCTTTCAGCCCCCAACGGCCCTGGCCGTCCCAAGGATCTGGCCAAGCGCCAGGCGATCCTCGACGCGGCGAAAAGCCTGTTCCTGAGCAACGGCTACGCGAACACCAGCATGGACGCAGTGGCGACCGAGGCCGGCGTGTCAAAGCTCACGGTGTACAGCCACTTCAACGACAAGGAAACGCTGTTTTCCGCGGCCGTCGTGGCCAAATGTGAAGAACAACTGCCGCCGCTGTTTTTCGAGTTGCCCGACGGCATCGCAGTGGAGACCGTGCTGCTGAACATTGCCCATGGTTTTCACCAACTGATCAACAGCGATGAATCGGTGAACCTGCACCGCCTGATGATGACCCTGGGCAGCCAGGATCCGAAGCTCTCGCTGATCTTCTTCGAAGCCGGCCCCGAGCGCATGCTGCATGGCATGGAAAGGTTGCTGGTAAGGATCGACCAAAGCGGCGCGCTGAGCATCGATAAACCGCGCAACGCGGCCGAGCATTTCTTTTGCCTGCTCAAGGGCGCAGGGAATTTTCGCCTGCTGTATGGCTGCGGCGCGCCGCTGGCCGGGGAGGCCGCGGAAAGCCATGTGCGGGAGGTGGTGGGGTTGTTTATGCGGGCTTATCGGCCGGATTCAGTCTGAGTTATGTGCAGCAAGGACCGGCCCCATCGCAGGCAAGCCCGCTCCCACAGGAGGTCTGTGATTTAACACGAATCCCTGCGGGAGCGGGCTTGCCCGCGAAAGGCGCAACCCGGTCTCAGGACTTGAGCGCCTTCTTCGGATAAATATCATACCGACTCGATTTCCCGTCCAGAGCATGGCTGGGCTTGGGCCCCTCAATGCACGGTGCCTTGCGCGGGCGCTTGACCACCACGCGATGGCTGGCAAGAGCTAACGCCGCTGCGAGCAAGGCCGGCGCATCCAGGTCATCGCCCACCAGTGGCCGGAACAGGCGCATCTCCTTCTTCACCAGGGCGGTTTTCTCACGATGCGGGAACATCGGGTCCAGGTAGATCACCTGCGGTGGCTCCCCCTCCCAGTTGCGCATCACCTCGATCGAGTTGCCCTTGAGCAAACGCATGCGCGCCACGATCGGCGCCACGTCGAAATCCTCCGCCGCACGCAGCAGGCCATCTTCGAGCAAGGCGCCAATCAAAGGCTGGCGTTCGATCAGGCTCATCTCGCAACCCAGACTCGCCAGGACAAACGCATCCTTGCCCAGCCCCGCCGTGGCATCCAGCACCCGCGGCCGCACGCCTTGGCCGATACCCACCGCCTTGGCGATCATCTGCCCGGTGCCACCGCCAAACAGGCGCCTGTGGGCCGCACCGCCTTCGACAAAATCCACCCGCACCGGCCCCGGCGCATCGGCCCCGAGCTGTTGCAGTTGCAAACCCTGCTCGCCTACCTGCAGCGCGAACTCGGCATCGGCCACCTGCAACGGCAAACCCAGGCGCTCTGCCCATTGTTCGGCCTCTGGCTGGAAGGTCGTGCCCAGGGCTTCGACATGGATGCGGCAGGCCGACGGTTGCTCAATCATGGAAAACACACTCAAAAAATTAATGATCGGCAAAAACGGCCGATAACAAAACTATCGAGCATTTTGCCAGAGCTGAGCGTCGACCGAGAAAAATGTCAGACATTCAACCCATCATCACAGGCTTTATCTCGCCCTACGGCGATTACAGCCTGCGAAACTCCCAAGCACTGAGCGGCGTCAGTCATCTGTGGCAGGATTTTTTTGCCCGGGCCCTGGCTGATCAGTCGAAGGAAGAGGTGCTCCCCGCTTCGCTGGATTTCCCGGCGGTCGACCTCGACAGCCCGGTCGAACCCACCGTGGGTAGCGACCTGCTCGCGCATATCGTTTCGCAGCGCGAATGTAACGTGCAGGACCACGTAGTACGCCCGCCCGAACCACTGTTCCTGCCAATTGCCGAGTTCGAGCTGGACCTGGTCGACAAGCCCTTCCCACCGTTCCCGGAAGAAGAAATCGTCGCCCAACAGAAACAGCAGGATTTCGAAAGCGCCTGGGTTCGCCCGATCGTGCTCAATGCTGGCCAACCGTTGGCAGACGTTGGCCCGGCGCCACAACCGCGCCTGCTGCACCTGCCCATCGCCGAATTCGAACTTGATCTGCTGGACAAGCCGTTCCCGCCTTTCTCGCCCGAAGAACTGGTGGATCAGCAGAAAAACTTCGACTTCGACATCGGCTGGGCTCGCCCGATCGTCCTGCACAACCTGCGCATCGCCGCCTGACCGTCAGCGGCACACCGACCACGGCCCGACATCCACATGAAAGTGATTGTGATGGGCGGCATTGTAATCCGGACTCAAGACCACACTGAACAGCCCACAGCCGCCATTGCGAACCTGCCGTAAAAACTGCGCGTCGCGATTATCCCCTGGCCAGTCCTTGAGCACACTGATCGTTCGCCCATCTGCCAGGCGAAAACCGGCGATGTCCAGCGCATCGGCGGACGCATGCTGGCTGCGCCTCGCATTCTCGCGCCCGTAGACGTTGCGACAGGCGAAGCTGCCCAGATGATCGACCCGCGCCACCGCCTGCCCATAGATCGCCTGAGCTGCAGGCTGAAGGGCATGGCGCTCGAACAGTGCGAAGGTCACGGCCAATGGGCAACTGGCGAGGAAACTGCTGCTCAACGCGACCTCGCCGCCCTGTATGCGCAAGGTATTAAGCAGCGGGCAGGTCGCGTCGGGGCTATCGGCCTGGCGGTTCACGCGCAAGCCGGAAGTGGCCAGGGCCTGGTCACACAGCTGGGCATCGGCGCGCAAGCGCATGAGTTTGTAGCGCGTGAGGACATTCGGCGCAGCGGCAACGTCCAGCGGCGCCCAGGGGTTCCACTGCGGCGGTACCGCGATCCAGCCACGCCACACGCCCGCAGCGGTTGAGCCGATGATCAGCAGCAGGAACAACAGCCACCAGCGCAACCGCATCGTCAGCCCTTGAACAATTGATTGGCCTGGGCGTACGGCATGGACCTTGAGGTGAAGTCAAACGTGCCGGCCTCCTTTATCTCCCGCGCCGCACGGAAAAACTCGCCATAGGCCGCCAGAGCCAGCGCCGAACCGACGCTGATGCGCCTGACGCCCATATCGTTCAATTGCGCGACCGTCAATTTGAGGCCACCGGACATCAGCACATTGACCGGCTTGGGCGCGACCGCACGAACCACCGCCAAGACCTCCTCGGCACTGCGCAGCCCGGGTGCATACAGCACGTCGGCGCCCGCTTCAGAAAACGCCTGCAGACGGTGGATCGTGTCCGCCAGGTCCGGATTGCCGTGCAGGAAGTTTTCCGCCCGGGCCGTCAGCGTGAAGGCAAAGGGCAAGCTGCGAGCGGCTGATACTGCCGCTTCGATCCGCGCCACGGCATGTTCGAAACAATAGATCGGCGCGTCATCGCGGCCCGTCGCGTCTTCGATCGAGCCGCCAACAGCCCCGGCCTCTGCCGCACGCAGAATACTTTGCGCACAGGCGGCGGGATCATCGGCAAAGCCGTTCTCCAGATCGACCGCCACTGGCAGGTCCGAGGCCGCGACGATCGCCCGGACATTGGCCAGGGTGTCATCCAGGCTCAGTCCGCCGTCCGGGCGAGCATTGGAGAAGGCATAACCGGCGCTGGTGGTGGCCAGGGCCTGGAACCCCAGGCTGGCGAGCATTTTCGCCGAACCGGCGTCCCACGGATTGGGAATCACGAAAGCCTTGTCGCGTTCATGCAGCGCTTTGAACGCCTGGGCTCGAAGGGTTTGCGCATCCATTGGCAGGCTCCTGGAAAAGACGACTCACGCCTCAGAGCAAACCAAGTTGTTCGGCGGCGGGCTCTCTGTATAGCTCAGGCAGCGCCGGCAGACCAGGTAAACGCAGCATCAGTTGAGTGTGGAAACGTTGCGCGAGTTTCGCAGCCAGCAGGTTGTCGGCGGTGTGCAGGAAGATATAAGGCGTGCGGCCCTCCTCGATCCACTGCGCAATTTTTTCCACCCAGGGCACCAGGAACGGATCATTCGCTTCCAGCTGTGGATGACCAATGAAGCGCACCTGTGGGCACTGTGTGAACGCCGCCGGGCGAGTCGCCACGTTGGGCTTCTTAGCCTGGGCGTCGAGCACGGCAGGATCGGTCGAGGTGCAACTGAACAGTGCCCGTGGATCGAGGCAGATACGTTCGATGCCACGATCGCGCAACAATCGATTGAGAATGCGTTCGCTGTCGCCCTTGGCGAAGAACTCCCGATGGCGCACCTCCACCGCCAGTGGCCGCTCCAACGCATCAATGAAACCCGCCAGTTCGGGCAGGCGCTGCGGTGTGAAGCTTTTCGGCAGTTGCAGCCACAGTGGCGAGACTCGTTCACCCAAGGGGCTGAGCAGTTGCAGGAAAGTCTCGGCCGCAGTCAGCTGTTCACGCAGGTCGCCGCTGTGGCTGATGTCGCCGGGGAATTTGGCAGTAAAGCGAAAGTGCTCGGGCATGGTGTCGGCCCAGCGCTGCACAGTACTGGCAGCCGGGCTGGCGTAGAAGGTTGTATTGCCTTCAACCGCATTGAACACCTGGGAATAAAGCGACAGGAACTCGGCAGGCCGGGCATCTTGCGGATAGAAGTAATCGCGCCAGGCGTTTTCACTCCAGGACGGGCAACCGAGGTAATACGGCAGCCGCATCAGATGTACAGGTCGAGGCCCAGCACGTCTGCATCCCAATCGACGAAACCGGCAGTGCTGAGGTAGCTGGCAAGGGCCATTGCGACGCTCTTGCTCATGGCGCGATGGTAGATCATGTCCTGCTGACGCGCCGGAAGATTACCCAGGCGTTGCGCGCCAGCTTTGGCGGCGCGGGCGGCCATTTGCTCTTCGGATGGATATTCCAGCTCACCGTCGATATCGACCGGCTCGTCCTGCACCACAGTGCTCTTACGCTGTTGGCGCTTGATGGGGTAGGACTGAGAGGAAAAGCCGTCTATACGCATAAAGTCATGCTCGGTATCGATGATGGCAGTTTAGTGGCGCGCAGGGCTCTTCGCAAACTGCCGAATGATAACTAGAACACAAAAAAGGCAAAAGGTTTAAACATGGAAGATGGAAACTGACGATTGGCTGTGTCTGTGAGGCCGTCTTCGCGGGCAAGCCCGCTCCCACAGGAGGCATGTCGCACACAAGTTCAGTGACAACTCGCAATCTGTGGGAGCGGGCTTGCTCGCGGAGAAACCACCGCGATTCAAGCTTATCTTGCTTTAGGCGTCGCCACTTTATCGCGCAAATAAACCGGCTGCGCCTCATCCGCCACGATGGCTTCACCGCGCGCCCAGGCAAATCTGGCCAGCGTCAGCAGGTCTTCAGCGTGGGGCAACATGCCCGCATCCTGCCCGCTCGGATTGACGGCTATGCGCTCGGCATAGCCCCAACCGGTACCCGCACCGAACCACTCGCCGCTGGCATCGGCAGGCAACGCTGCCGCTTCCGGCGCCAGCACCGCTTCGGCACCGACCAGGCGCATCTCCCCCGCTGTCTCGCGGTAGCAACCCCAATACACTTCATCCATGCGCGCGTCGATAGCCGCGGCCACCTGGCTCACGCCATGCTCGCGCAAGGCCCGCTGCGCCAGCACTGCCAGGTTGGATACCGGCAGTACCGGGCGATCCAGGGCAAAGGCCAGGCCCTGGACCACGCCGATGGCGATCCGCACGCCGGTAAATGCTCCCGGCCCCCGGCCAAATGCGATGGCGTCGACCGCCTGCAGCGTGGTCCCGGCGTCTGCCAGCAACTGCTGAATCATCGGCAACAGCTTTTGCGCGTGCAGGCGCGGGATCACCTCGTAATGGCTCGTGACCTTGCCGTCATGCAGCAAGGCAACAGAGCAGGCTTCAGTCGCGGTGTCCAGGGCCAGCAAGGTGCTCATCGATGTTTCCGTAAGAGAGTCAGAAAAAGTGCGCCAGTATAAACAACTACGGCCCGCAAGCGGGCCGTAGAAGATCAAACGCAGATCAGCTCAGGGCTTCAAGCACCTTGCCGGTGATCGCTTCGACGGAGCCGACGCCAGCAATGTGGCTGTACTTCGGCTTGCCATCGGTTTCAGCCGACAGCTTCTGGTAGAAAGCCACCAGCGGTTTGGTCTGGGAATGGTAGACCGACAGGCGATGACGAACGGTTTCTTCAGTGTCGTCCTTGCGCTGCACCAGGTCTTCACCGGTGATGTCGTCTTTACCGGCAACTTTCGGCGGATTGTAGACGGTGTGGTAGACGCGGCCGCTGGCCTCGTGAACACGGCGACCGGCGATGCGCTGAACGATTTCTTCGTCGTCAACGGCGATCTCGACCACGTGATCCAGCTCCACGCCGGCTTTGACCAGCGCTTCAGCCTGAGGAATGGTGCGCGGGAAACCGTCGAACAGGAATCCGTTGGTGCAGTCAGCCTGGCTGATGCGTTCCTTGACCAGGTTGATGATCAGGTCGTCGGAGACCAGACCGCCGCTGTCCATGACGCTCTTGGCGATCAGGCCCAGCTCGGTGCCAGCCTTGACCGCTGCACGCAGCATGTCGCCAGTGGAGATTTGCGGAATGCCGAATTTCTCGGTGATGAACTTCGCCTGAGTACCTTTACCGGCCCCGGGAGCTCCCAGCAGAATGACGCGCATCGATGTGCTCCTCAATTTTTTATATGGATAACGTCAGATTCGCCTCATGGGGCCAATCTCAAAAATAGGGTCGTGACCGCCCAAACGGCCAAAGGCTGCTCAAGATACACAGCAGTTCCTGCCCACACAAGCCGCCGAAAGTCGGAGAAACCCACGCCTTGCGTGACTTTGCGACGGGGTACCCCAAGTCGCAACCCCATCACTAACTGTCGCCTGACCGCACTTTCGCGCGACTCGGCGGCAGGCATCCGCCACCCGCTGCAGGTGCCGGACGCCACCGCAAAATGTTAGCCGGTGTTACGCAAACCAGCGGCAATCCCCGCCACAGACACCAGCAGCGCCTGTTCTACCGGGCTGCCTTGAGTGACTTCCTGCTGCCGGGAGCGCGCCAGCAACTCCGCCTGTAATAGATGAAGCGGGTCGAGGTAGGTGTTGCGCAAGCGGATGAATTCGAGGGTGGCCGGGCTATGCGCCAGCAGTTGGGACTGACCGGTCAGCCCCAGGACCACCGCGCAGGCCTGCGACAATAGGTCGCGTAAATGCGCACCTAGTGGCAGCAGATCCGGCTCCACCAGACGCTCGTCGTAAGACCGGGCGATGTCCGCATCGGCCTTGGCCAGGACCATCTCCAGCATATCGATGCGCGTGCGGAAGAACGGCCACTGCTCGCGCATCTGCCCCAGCAACTCACCTTCGCCGCGCTCCAGCGCCTTGCTCAGTGCCGCTTCCCAGCCAAGCCAGGCTGGCAACATCAGTCGGGTCTGGGTCCAGCCGAAGATCCAGGGAATGGCCCGCAAGCTTTCAATACCACCCGCGCGTCGCTTGGCCGGGCGACTGCCCAACGGCAGGCGACCGAGCTCCTGCTCCGGGGTGGACTGGCGGAAATACTCGACGAACTGCGGATTTTCCCGCACCACTGCGCGATAGGCTTTCACGCCATCAGCGGCCAGTTCGTCCATCAGATCGCGCCAGGCCGGCTCCGGCGGTGGCGGTGGCAACAACGTTGCCTCCAGCACGGCCGCCAGGTAGAGGTTGAGGTTCTGTTCGGCGATATCCGGCAGGCCGAATTTGAAGCGGATCATTTCCCCCTGCTCGGTGGTGCGGAACCGCCCCGCGACCGAACCCGGCGGCTGCGACAGAATGGCTGCGTGAGCAGGACCGCCGCCACGTCCAACGGTGCCACCGCGGCCGTGGAACAACAGCAGCTCCACCTGCTGCTCGCGGCAAATATCGACCAGGCGTTCCTGCGCGCGATACTGCGCCCAGGCTGCCGCCGTGGTGCCGGCATCCTTGGCCGAGTCGGAGTAGCCAATCATGACTTCCTGCGGGCCGTGCAGGCGTGAACGATAGCCTGGCAGGAGCAACAGTTTTTCGATCACCGGGCCGGCGTTATCCAGGTCGGCGAGCGTCTCGAACAGCGGCACTACACGCATCGGCCGCAATACCCCGGCCTCCTTGAGCAGCAGCTGCACGGCCAGCACGTCCGAGGCGGCGCCGGCCATGGAGATCACATACGAGCCCAGCGAAGCGCCCGGCGCGGCGGCGATTTCCCGGCACGTGGCCAGTACTTCGGCGGTGTCGGCCGATGGCTTGAAGTACGCCGGCAACAATGGTCGACGGTTGCCCAGCTCGCGCATCAGGAAGTCGATGCGCTCTTCTTCAGTCCAGTCCTCGTAGCGCCCCAGGCCCAGGTAATCGGTGATTTCGGTCATGGCCGACGAATGCCGCGAGGAGTCCTGGCGTACATCCAGGCGTACCAGGAACAGCCCGAACGTCACCGCTCGGCGTAGACAATCGAGGAGCGGTCCATCGGCAATCACGCCCATGCCGCACTCGTGCAGCGACTGATAACACAGCTGCAGCGGACCTAGCAGGTCGCGGTTATCCTGCAGCACATCAGCCGTTGCCGGTGTGCTGGCTGTCAGGGATGCATGCGCCCAGTTACGCGTTGCCCGCAGACGTTCACGCAGTTGCTTGAGCACCGCGCGGTAAGGTTCGGCGCTGTCGCCGGCCTTTGCCTTGAGCGCATCGCTGGCCTGCTGCATCGACAGCTCCGCTGCCAGTTGATCGATGTCACGAACGTACAGATCCGCCGCCATCCAGCGCGCCAGCAGCAGCACTTCGCGGGTGACCGCCGCCGTGACATTCGGGTTGCCGTCGCGATCGCCGCCCATCCAGGAAGCAAAGCGAATCGGCGCAGCTTCCAGCGCAAGGTGCAGGCCGGTGGCGTCGTGCAGGGCCTTGTCGGCCTTGCGCAGATAATTGGGAATGGCTTGCCACAGCGAGTGCTCGATGACCGCAAAACCCCATTTCGCTTCGTCCACCGGGGTCGGGCGGGTGCGGCGGATTTCCTCGGTGTGCCAGGCTTCGGCGATCAGGCGTTGCAATTTGACCTGGATCTGCTCGCGCTCGGCGCTGGTCAGGTCGCGATGGTCCTGAGCCGCCAACTGCTCGGCGATGGCGTCGTATTTCTGGATCAGGGTACGGCGTGCCACCTCCGTCGGGTGCGCGGTCAGCACCAGCTCGATCTCCAGCCGCCCCAACTGCCGCGCCAGCGCTTCGGCACCATGACCTTCGGCCCGTAAGCGAGCGAGCAACTCCGGCAATACCCGGGCCTCGAAAGGTGCCGGTTGGGATTCCTCGCGTCGGTGGATCAGTTGGTACTGCTCGGCGATATTGGCCAGGTTGAGAAACTGGTTGAACGCCCGCGCAACCGGGAGCAATTCATTTTCGCTCAACTGGTTGAGGCTGGCGCTCAGCTCGGCGTCCATCGAACCGCGCCGGTCGGCCTTGGCCCCCTTGCGAATCTGCTCGATCTTGTCGAGGAAGCCGTCGCCATACTGCTCGCGAATGGTGTTGCCCAAGAGCTCACCCAGCAGGTGAACATCCTCGCGCAAGCGTGCATCAATATCGGTCATCAGCAGTTCTCCAGCAAAAAATCCGGGCGGCCAGGAACCTCAAGAGTGCCGCTCCAGACTGTTTCTGACAAGCAGACGACGAAGGGACTGTAAACCTTTGGGGTTGAAGCTAGTCTGAAGAGTAAGCCGTACAACGGCTTGCCGCCCCTCACCGGCGGATACTCTCCGGCCTGCCACGAGCAGGCGCGCAATGAGGTTGTCATGAAAATTCGCGAGCTCGCCCAGCATTGGGAAGAAAATGCCAAAGGTCGCCTGACCGACACCGGTTACAAGATTCACCTGGACGTGGAAGCGGCCGCGAGACTGGCGGCCATCACCGAAATGTACCCCAAGCGCCAGCCCGAAGAACTGCTCGGGGAGCTGATCGGCGCCGCGCTGGAGGAGCTTGAGAAAAGCTTCCCGTATGTGAAGGGATCGACCGTCGTGGCAACCGACGAAGAAGGCGATCCATTGTACGAAGACGTCGGCCCGACCCCACGTTTCCTGGCGCTGTCGCGCAGGTATTTGCATGATCTGGCGAGCGGTGGCGACGAGCCCAAACACTGATCATCGTTCCCGAGAATGCAGGTGATCCCTGTGGAAGCGGGCTTGCTCGCTCCCACATTAGCCCGAGAATACCTCTGCGCCCCCCACAAAGTTCCACCTCCAAAACCATGACCAATCGGTCAGGTATTTTTTCCGGCGATTGGCCATCTCTTCTGAACTTTTGAAAAAGCGCTCGGGTCGTACCCAGTAACCACGCCTGGGACGGCCGTTTCAAAACGCCTCTTAACATCGACGGTACGGCTCCATGCCCAGGATGGATTTTCAAGTTTTTCAGGAGCATTTCCAATGGAGTTGAAGACCATGAAGACCAGCATCGCCAAATCCTCGTCTACTCACCTGCGCGGTCTGAAAATGGCTGCACTGGCAATCGGCACCAGCTTCGTTCTGGCCGGTTGCGCAGGCAATCCGCCGACCGAGCAGTTCGCCGTGACTGAATCGGCCGTCAATAGCGCCGTCAGCGCCGGCGGTACCGAATTCGCAGCCGTGGAAATGAAATCGGCTCAGGACAAACTCAAGCAGGCCGAGCTGGCCATGCATGACAAGAAGTACGCCGAAGCCAAGGTTCTGGCTGAACAAGCCGAGTGGGACGCCCGTGTAGCGGAACGCAAAGCGCAGGCAATGAAGGCCGAACAGGCAGTCAAGGACTCTCAGAAAGGTGTTCAGGAATTGCGTCAGGAAAGCCAGCGCACCGTGCAGTAAGCGCGCATCCAGACCCCAGACCTGAAGCTCTAATCGATAGAAAGGACGACTTATTATGCGTAAACAATTGATGATCCCCGCTCTCCTGGCCGCAAGCGTTGCACTGGCAGCCTGCTCCACTCCGCCTAACGCGAACCTGGAAAACGCCCGCACCAACTACACCGGCCTGCAAACCAACCCGCAGGCCAGTAAAGTAGCGGCGCTGGAAACCAAGGAAGCCAGTGACTACCTGGACAAGGCAGACAAGGCTTACCTGAACAAGGAAGACGAGTCGAAAGTCGATCAGCTGGCTTACCTGACCAACCAGCGCGTCGAAGTGGCGAAGCAGACCATCGCCCTGCGCACCGCCGAAGCCAACTTGAAAAACGCTTCGGCCCAACGTGCCCAGGCTCGTCTGGATGCCCGTGACGCGCAGATCAAGCAGCTGCAGGACAGCCTGAACGCCAAGCAGACCGATCGCGGTACGCTGGTGACCTTCGGTGACGTGCTGTTCGCCACCGACCGTGCCGACCTGAAATCCAGCGGCCTGGTCAACATCAACAAACTGGCTCAGTTCCTCCAGGAAAACCCGGACCGTAAAGTGATCGTCGAAGGCTACACCGACAGCACCGGTACCGCGTCGCATAACCAGTCGCTGTCCGAGCGCCGTGCGGCTTCCGTGCGCACTGCCCTGGTGAAAATGGGCGTTGATCCAGCGCGCATCGTTGCTCAGGGTTATGGCAAGGAATACCCGGTTGCCGAAAACGGAAACGCTTCGGGCCGTGCCATGAACCGTCGTGTTGAAGTGACCATTTCCAATGACAACCAGCCGGTCATGCCGCGCTCGGCCTTCAGCGCTAACTAAGCTTTACGCAGTGACACAAAAGCCCCGCCTGATCTGATCAGGCGGGGCTTTTTGTTGAAGATCAAAAGATCAAAAGATCGCAGCCTGCGGCAGCTCCTACGGGGTTGTTGCAGCTGGCGAGGGCGTCAGGGTTCGAGCTTTTGCGGAGTTTCCCCGCCCACACAACGCACTGCCTTCTTCTTGTTGTCTACCAGCACGCCGGTCAGGCCTTTCTGCTCGGTGTCGAACATGACCAGCACGCCATCGATGCACTGGGCCACTTGCGCGGCCGGCTGCAGGGAAATCTTGTAGTCTTCGCCGGGCACGGTCTTGAGCATGGTGAACTCGCTCAGCAGCAGTGCATCCTCGGGTTTGGCAAAGTGCAGGTAGCCGTACCACCACAGGGCACCCACAGTGCCGAGGATGCTGCAGATACCGGTGATGATCAGCGGGATGGCGTTACGTTCTTCACTCATTACGGACTCTCTGGTGGTTCATCTTCAGAATTCGGGGGCGCCGGGTAATTCGGGATTTCGCCCAAGCGGCGCAGGCCGTCGAAATGTTGCGGATCGTCAAGGTAGCGCAGCATGACCTTGCGCCAGACCGGGTCGGCAAAGGTCTGCACATGCCCACCCCGGGTCAGTTGCAGCACCCGCGGCGGCGGCGCAGCTTGATACAGACGGATGCCGTTGGAAAGAGGCACGATCGGATCGTCGATGCTGTGGTAAATCAATTTGGGCACGCCATCGAGCTGCGCCATGGAGTTGATCGCGCTGTCGCCGTCCGGCACCAGCCAGGACAACGGCACCTGCAAGGGCCAGGTCAGCCAGGAACTGCTCAGGGCAAAACGCCCGACGCTGCGGTAGCTGGCCGGCACACCGTCGAGCACAAACGCCTTGAGCTGCTTCTGGCGCTCCGGGTGCTGGACCAGGTAATGCACCGCCATTGAACCACCGAGGCTCTGCCCTAAAAGGATCAACGGCTTACCCTGGACCTCAGGCGCCTGGTCAAGCCATTTGAAGGCGGCGTCGATGTCCTGGTAGATCGCCGGCAGGCTCGGTTCGCCTTCGGAAAGGCCATAGCCGCGATAGTCCAGCAGCAATACCTGGTATCCCTCTTGCGGTAACCACCAGCTGCCTCCGAGGTGCATGGGCAAATTGCCGCCATTGCCGTGCAGATGGAGCACCGTGCCCTTGACCTCGACGCCTTGCTTCGCCGGAAGCCACCAGGCATTCAGCTTGAGGCCATCGGCAGTGACCAGGGTGACTTCACGGTAGTCGAGCTTGGCTTTTGCCGGGGTGAACAGTTGACCGGGCTCAGGGTAGAACAGCAGCGAGCTGCAACCGCCGAGGGTCAGGAGAAGGCAGAGGATGCCGAGGATTCTCATCCGTTGAAGTCCCGCGTAACAAAGAAGTGTGGAATTCATCACCGATCTTGTGGGAGCAAGGCTTGCCCGCGATAGCGTTTTGTCAGTAGACCACAGCGCTGAATGTCAGATGGTCATCGCGGGCAAGCCTTGCTCCCACAGGAGCGGGTGGTGTTCTCAGAGAATGTTGGAATAATCCGCTTCAATCCGGTCCAGGCTCAAGTGATTGAGGAAGTTGGAGAAGCACATCCAGGCAGACAACGCGTTCATGTCACGGAACTGCTCCGGCAGATATTTGGGCGGCACCACCAGCCCTTCATCCACCAGCTGACGCAACGTGCGCATGTCTTCCAGGGTGGTCTTGCCGCAGAACAGCAGCGGCACCTGCTCAAGCTTGCCTTTACGCACGGCCAACTGAATGTAGTTGTAAACCATGATAAAGCCCTTGAGATAGGACAAGTCTTTGGTGAATGGCAGGCCGGTCGGCACCGAGCCGCGGAAGACCCGGCTGGCGTTGCCGTAGCTTTCGGCCATTTCGAAGCCTTGCTCGCGGAAAAACTCGAATACCTGCAGGAAGTCGGCACCCTCCTCCACCATGTGGATGGCACGAGTGCGGTTGGTCAGTTTGCGCAGGCGACTCGGGTAGGAGGCGAAGGTGATGATCTCCATCAGAATCGCCAGGCCTTCCTGGGTCACGGTCGATGACGGCGGGCCCTTGGAGAGGAAGGTGCAGATCGGCTGGTTCAGGCCATTGAGGGTGGTGCCGACATGCACCAGCCCTTCATGGACTTCCAGCGCGCGCACGTCGCGCTCGTTGAACATCGCATCGGTGCGGATCTTAATGTAATCCGCGCCGGCCGCCGCGTCCGCGACAATGCCATCGGACTCGAACACCCTGATGGTTTCCTCGGCCTCGCCGAACACTTTGCTCAGGCGGGTTTGCAGCAGGTTCACAGCGTCCTTGGCGGTTAGGATTTTAGGCTCGTCCTTGAGATCGCCACGACCGTCGATGTTGTTCAGGTAGTCCGACAGCATCAAGCCAAGGTCAGACAAGGTCGGGTCGCCGGCGTGAAACGCATCGGAGGCAGCGCCATAGAGCTCCTGGGAAATTAACCCGAAGTCCTCGGTACCGCGGGCTTCCAGCATGCGCACCACCATGCGGTATTCCTTGCACATGCGCCGCATGATCTGGCCGACCGGGTTGAACTGGCCCAGTTGCCGGGTGATGTCGCGTTCGATGTTCTGGAATTCCAGTTTCACTTTGCTGGAGTCGAAAGACAGCGGCCGATTGAGGTAGTAATCACGGTCTACCGCCGGCATCTCCTTGCCCTTGGCCTTGAGGAAACCCTTGCGGATGCCCTCGTCCCACTTCACCGCGTCGAGGACGCGAATCGGTGTCTGCGCCAGCACAATTCGATCGGACAAAATGCGTATCGTCTGCTGGTAATCGTCCACCCGAAACTCCTGTAGTAAAACCGTTAGTGCTGGGTTTATTTAGCGTTGGCCAAGCGCTGGTAGCGCACGGCTTCGACAAACACGTCGGAGTTGGCCGGGTTGTCGAGGTAGGCAAACACCTCGGGCATGCTGTTGTTGATCAGTACGCCATCACCATCATCCGTCTGGAAGCCCTGGCCGTTGAGGGTTTTCTGCCCCATGGCCTGGTTTATCTGATCCAGGTCGAGGTTGTAGACCACCAGTTCGCGCTCCTCGTTGAGTTCAAAGCCGGCGATGAGGAAGTGGCCACCAAATTGTGCCGGCACCTTCGCCGACAGGTACCAGCGATCGCCATGGCGGGACACTGTAAACGGATAGGCCTCGCGCGCCTTGGGCCTGGCCTTGAAGTAGCTGACCGCCTGGTAACGATTGTTGCCGATGCGCGTCAGCTCCAGGTTCATGGGTTCGCCCCAGGCATTGGTGCTGGTCCATTTGCCCAACAGCCCCTTGGGCGCGGGATCACTCTGGGGCAAAGGCTCCTTGAAGGACACCAGGCAGCCACTGAGCAACAGAAACGACAAGGCGATCACAACGACACGCCAGGTTTTCATTCAATACTCCCTATGAAATCACACCACCGAGCCCCGGGGGCGCGCGTTACACCGACGCCAACACCAGGTGCATGTAACGGTTGAGGATACCGAGCATTTCAGCCTCTGCGTCAGGCTCGGCATCGTTCAGCAGGCCCTGATATTCCATCCGTCCGATAATCGCCGTCAACACCTTGGCGTCCTGTTGTGGCTCGCGGGACCCCAATACCTGAAACAGCTGACAGCTGCCCTGCAGCAGAATCTGCTGATGCGAGCGCACCAGTTCCGCCAGCCGCGGGTTCAGCAGTGCCTCTTGGCGGAACGCCTGTTCGGCCATCAGGTGCTCGCGACGATTGACCAGTTGGCGATGCACATAGTCTGCCATCAGGCGCGCAATATCGTCGGCCAGTTGCGAGCGCGACTCCGGGCTGCCGTCGCCACTGACCACCATCTCGCGCAGCAGCCCCTCGTTGTTCACCCACAGCTTGCCCATGAAAGCCGCGCTGCGTTCCACGTACTGGGCGAAGGTATCGGTGAGCAGGTCATCGATGTCCTTGAAATAGTAGGTCGTCGCCGACAATGGCACGGCCGCTTCGGCAGCCACTGCGCGATGACGTACGGCCCGCACGCCATCACGCACCACAATGCGCATCGCTGCATCGAGAATGTCCTGTCGACGCTGTTCGCTGCCCTGTCGGCTGGCCTTGCGACCCTGGTACTGAACGCTTTCAGCAACCGCAGTGGCGATACCCGCTGCACCTTCTTGAGCCATTGCACGATTCACGACAGGTCTTTCCTCTCAGATGAAAGCAATAAATTGATACGTTTGTACCAGACAGGCAATAAAAAGCCGCCCTGGTAGGCGGCTTTTTGATTAAAACACTTACGCTTGCGGCCGCATGTGCGGGAACAGGATCACGTCGCGGATGGACGGGGAGTTGGTCAGCAGCATCACCAGGCGGTCGATGCCGATACCTTCACCCGCCGTTGGCGGCATGCCGTACTCCAGCGCACGAACGAAGTCGGCGTCGTAGTGCATGGCTTCGTCGTCGCCGGCGTCCTTGTCGGCCACCTGCGCCATGAAACGCTCGGCCTGGTCTTCCGCATCGTTCAACTCGGAGTAGGCGTTGGCGATTTCACGGCCACCGATGAACAGCTCAAAACGGTCAGTGACGTTCGGGTTGTCGTCGTTGCGACGGGCCAGCGGCGACACTTCGAACGGGTATTGGGTAATGAAGTGCGGCTGCTCCAGCTTGTGCTCGACCAGCTCTTCGAAAATCATCACCTGCAGTTTGCCCAGGCCTTCGAAGCCCAACACCTTGGCGCCGGCTTTCTTGGCGATGGCACGGGCCTTGTCGATGTCGTTCAGGTCGTCTGCAGTCAGCTCAGGGTTGTACTTGAGGATCGAGTCGAACACGGACAGGCGCGCGAACGGCTCGCCGAAGTGGAACACCTTGTCGCCATAAGGCACGTCGGTACTGCCCAGGACCAGCTGTGCCAGTTCGCGGAACAGTTCTTCGGTCAGGTCCATGTTGTCTTCGTAGTCGGCGTACGCCTGGTAGAACTCCAACATGGTGAATTCAGGGTTGTGACGGGTCGAGACGCCTTCGTTACGGAAGTTGCGGTTGATCTCGAAGACCTTCTCGAAACCGCCAACCACCAGCCGCTTGAGGTACAGTTCCGGCGCAATGCGCAGGTACATGTCCATGTCGAGGGCGTTGTGGTGGGTTTCGAACGGTTTGGCCGCCGCGCCGCCCGGGATGGTCTGCAGCATCGGCGTTTCGACTTCGAGGAAGTCGCGCTTCATCAGGAAGCTGCGGATGTGGGCGATGACTTGCGAGCGAATGCGGAACGTCTGGCGCACGTCTTCGTTGACGATCAGGTCAACGTAGCGCTGACGGTAGCGCGACTCGGTGTCGGTCAGGCCGTGGTGCTTGTCCGGCAGCGGGCGCAGGGACTTGGTCAGCAGGCGCACGTTGGTCATTTCGACGTACAGGTCGCCCTTGCCGGAACGCGCCAGGGTGCCTTCGGCGGCAATGATGTCGCCCAGATCCCAGGTCTTGACCGCGGCCAGGGTGTCTTCAGACAAGGTTTTGCGGTTGACGTAGACCTGGATGCGCCCGGACATGTCCTGGATCACCATGAACGAGCCACGGTTGAGCATGATGCGACCGGCAACCTTGACCGGAATTGCAGCCTCTGCGAGCTCTTCCTTGGTCTTGTCCGCGTACTGTTTCTGCAAGTCTTCGCAGTAGTTGTCGCGGCGGAAGTCATTCGGGAAGGCATTGCCCTTGGCGCGCTCGGCAGCCAGCTTTTCCTTGCGCAGGGCGATCAGGGAGTTTTCTTCCTGTTGCAGGGCTTGCGGGTCGAGTTCTAGGTCGCTCATGTCTTTAAGTATTCCATCAGGTTCATTGTCCACAGCCTGCGGCTGGGGATCGCGGGCAAGTCGGATCGCCGCACCGCCGCTCCCGGAGGAGCCGCGTTTTTTCAGGCGATCCCGTATTGCACGTGTTACAGGCCTTGTTTCAGGCTCGCTACCAGGTATTCGTCGATGTCGCCGTCGAGCACCTTGTCGCAGTCGCTGCGCTCGATGTTAGTGCGCAAATCCTTGATTCGCGACGCATCCAGAACGTAGGAGCGAATCTGGTGACCCCAGCCGATGTCCGACTTGGTGTCTTCCAGGGCTTGCGAGGCAGCGTTGCGTTTCTGCACTTCCTGCTCGTATAAGCGCGCCCGCAGCATTTTCATCGCGGTGTCTTTGTTCGCGTGCTGGGAACGCTCGTTCTGGCAGCTGACCACGGTGTTGGACGGTACGTGGGTAATACGTACGGCCGAGTCGGTGGTGTTTACGTGCTGACCACCGGCACCGGAGGAGCGGTAGGTATCGATGCGCAGGTCCGACGGGTTGATGTCGATTTCGATGTTGTCATCGATTTCCGGCGAAACGAAAACGGCCGAGAACGAGGTGTGGCGACGGTTGCCGGAGTCGAAAGGACTCTTGCGCACCAGGCGATGCACGCCGATTTCAGTACGCAGCCAGCCAAAGGCGTATTCGCCCTTGATATGCACGGTTGCGCCCTTGATCCCGGCGACTTCACCGGCGGACAGCTCCATGATGGTCGCGTCGAAACCGCGTTTGTCAGCCCAACGCAGGTACATGCGCAGCAGGATGTTGGCCCAGTCCTGGGCCTCGGTACCACCCGAGCCGGCCTGGATGTCCAGGTAGGCGTTGTTGGCATCCATCTCACCGCTGAACATGCGGCGGAATTCGAGTTTTTCCAGGGACTCGCGCAGGCGCTCGACTTCGGCGGCAACGTCATCGACGGCGGCCTGGTCTTCTTCCTCGGCGGACATCAGCAACAGGTCCTTGGCATCAGCCAGGCCCGAGTGCATCTCGTCGAGGGTTTCTACGATCTGCGCCAGCAGGGAGCGCTCGCGCCCCAGTTCCTGGGCGTAGGCAGGGTTGTTCCAGACACTCGGATCTTCAAGCTCGCGATTGACTTCGGTCAGACGCTCATGCTTTTGATCGTAGTCAAAGATACCCCCGAATAGTTTCGGAGCGCTCGGACAGGTCCTTGATGCTGTTAAGGATCGGGTTGATTTCCATGGCGGGCAGCACTCGTTGGCGAACTTTTGAAAGCCGGCGAGTATACCGTAATCAGGCTGTCACGGCAGCCCGCCTGGCGGCTTTAGGGGTGAATGATTTGCCCTGCTTGTCCCAGTAGGAGCGGGGCTTGGTCCCACATTACGAGATACCCACCTGATTGCGCCCATTGTGCTTGGCCTGGTACAGCCCCTTGTCCGCCGCCAGGATCAGTTGCCGGCAGTCGCTGCCGTGCTCCGGCGTGATGGTCGACAAGCCGATGCTGATGGTCAGGCTGGAGCCTTCGGCCGGTGCGATGTGCGGGATTTTCAGCGCCGCAACGGTCTGGCGCAGTTTTTCCGCGACCAGCCGGGCACCGCCGGGGGAGGTGTTGGGCAGCACCAGGGCGAACTCCTCGCCACCGTAGCGGGCCGGCAGGTCGGACGGCCGGGAGCTTGCATCGCGGATCGCCAGGGCGACCTTGCGCAGGGCCTCGTCGCCTTCGAGGTGGCCGAAGTTGTCGTTGTAGGACTTGAAGTAGTCGACGTCGATCATCAGCAACGACAACTGGGTCTGGTCACGCACCGACCTTCTCCATTCCAGCTCCAGGTACTCATCGAAATGCCGGCGGTTGGAAAGCCCCGTCAGGCCATCGGAGTTCATCAGGCGTTGCAGCACCAGATTGGTGTCGAGCAACTGCTGCTGGCTCACGCGCAATGCCCGATAAGCCGCGTCCCGCTGCAGCAGGGTCATGTAGGACCGCGAGTGGTAACGAATGCGCGCCACCAGCTCGATATTGTCCGGCAGCTTGACCAGATAATCATTGGCGCCGGCGGCAAACGCCGCGCTCTTGATCAACGGGTCTTCCTTGGTCGACAGGACGATGATCGGAATGTCCTTGGTCGCCGGGTGATTTCGGTACTCACGCACCAGGCTCAGGCCATCGAGGCCGGGCATCACCAGGTCCTGCAGGATGACGGTCGGTTTGATGCGCATCGCCTGGGCAATGGCCTGGTGCGGGTCGGCACAAAAGTGGAAGTCGATGTTTTCTTCGTGCGACAAGCCGCGTCGCACGGCCTCTCCGATCATCGCCTGATCATCCACCAGCAACACCATGGCGGCGTTTTCATCGGTCTTGAAGTCGTCGAGCTGTAAATCATTCATGTGCGATCACCTGAGTACTACCTGGGCCCGGAATGCGGATGAAGGTCTTCATTTTGTGAAAATCTCCAGCAATCGGGGCGCTATCTTTTCCAGCGAACGAATTTCTACCGCCGCGTCGATGGCTGCAGCCGCCTTGGGCATGCCGTACACCGCACTGCTTTGCTGGTCCTGCGCGATCGTCAGGTAGCCCTGCTGACGCATGAGTTTAAGCCCCTGTGCGCCATCGCGCCCCATGCCTGTAAGCAAAACCCCGACCGCATCGCCATTCCAGTGACTGGCCACGCTTTCGAAAAACACATCGATCGAGGGCCGATAGATCTCGTTGACCGGTTCGGCGGTATACGCCAGGGTGCCGTTCTTCAACAAGCGAATATGATGGTTGGTGCCGGCCAACAGCACCGTGCCGCTTTGCGGTGGCTCGCCCTCCTGGGCCAGGCGCACATTGAGGCCGCTGGCACTGCTGAGCCACTCGGCCATGCCGGCGGCGAACACCTGGTCGACATGCTGGACCAGCACGATGGCCGCCGAAAAATCCCGCGGCAGGCCCTTGAGCAGCACTTCCAGCGCCGCAGGCCCGCCAGCGGAAGAACCTATGGCGATCAGCCGCTGGCGCGAGCCGGAGGTGCGTAACGTATTGGGGGCCGGGCGCTCGCGGTTGCCCTTGTCGCCAATCAGCCAGCCGATGTTGATGATCTTGCGCAGCAACGGCGCAGCGGCCTCCTGGGCGTTGCCGGCCCCGAGCGCCGGGGTGTCGACGACGTCAAGCGCGCCGTGTCCCATGGCCTCGAACACCCGATGCACATTCTGCTGGCGGTCGACGGTGACGATCACGATGGCGCAGGGAGTCTCGGCCATGATCCGGCGAGTGGCCTCGACGCCATCCATGACCGGCATGATCAGGTCCGGCGTCTGCTCGGCACAGCGCTGCACTGCCTCGGCGCCATTGCTGGCGACCCAGATCACCTGGTGCGTCGGATCGAAGGCCACGGCGCGGCGCAGGGCCTCTACCGCCATGGGCATGTCGTTGACGATTGCGATTTTCATGCCCGTGCTCCTCCGATGAGCTCAACCACTGCATCAAGCAGGGCATCGTCATGAAAACTGGCTTTGGCTAGATAATAGTCGGCGCCAGCGTCCAGTCCACGACGGCGATCCTCTTCGCGATCCTTGTAGGAAACCACCATCACCGGCAGCGATTGCAGGCGGTTGTCGCGCCGCAACAAAGACACCAGCTCGATGCCGTCCATGCGCGGCATGTCAATGTCAGTAATCAGCAGATCGAAATCCTCCGAGCGCAGGGCATTCCAGCCATCCATGCCATCGACCGCGACGGCGACATCGTAACCACGATTGAGCAACAACTTGCGCTGCAATTCGCGCACGGTCAGGGAGTCGTCGACCACCAGGATACGCTTGCGAGCGGCCTCCACGACCTGATTACCCTGGCGCGCGATCCGCTCCAGGCGCCCGGTATTGAGCAGTTTGTCCACGGATCGAAGCATGTCTTCGACGTCGACGATCAGTACTACCGAACCGTCATCGAGCAGGGCTCCGGCGGAAATATCCTGCACTTTTCCCAGGCGTTCATCCAGCGGCAAGACTACCAGCGTCCGCTCGCCGATGAACCGCTCCACGGCCACCCCATAAATGGCCTCGCGCTCACGGATCACCACGACCTTTAGCGTCTCCTGGCCGCCCTGGCTGGCGGGGCGCTGCAACAGTTGGCTGGCCGCCACCAGGCCGACGTGCCGGCCTTCGTACCAGAAGTGCTGGCGACCCTCGACCTGTACGATGTCCGCGGGCTCGAGGTCGCACATGCGCTCGATGTGCGCCAGCGGAAAGGCATACGCCTCGTCACCGACTTCCACCACCAGGCTACGCACCACGGACAACGTCAGCGGCACTTCAAGATGGAAATGACTGCCCTCGCCCGCCGTCTGCTCCAGCACCACCGCGCCGTGTAACTGGCGGACCATGTGCTGCACCGCGTCCAGGCCGACACCGCGACCGGAGACTTCGGTAACCTTGTCGCGCAGGCTGAAGCCCGGCAGGAACAGGAACGTCAGCAGCTCCTCTTCGCTCAACTGCGCGGCGGTCTCGGCCGGGGACAGATGGCGCTCGATGATGCTGCGCCGGACTTTCTCCAGATCCACGCCGTTACCGTCATCGCCGAGCTCCAGCACCAGCAGGCCGGCCTGGTGCGAGGCGCGCAGGCGGATCAAACCTTCAGCGGGCTTACCCGCCAGCACGCGCTGCTCGGGGGTTTCGATGCCATGGTCGACAGCGTTGCGCAACAGGTGCGTCAGCGGCGCTTCGAGCTTTTCCAGCACATCACGGTCGACCTGGGTCTTCTCCCCTTCGATCTCCAGACGCACCTGTTTGCCCAGGCTGCGACCAAGGTCGCGGACCATCCGCGCCTGTCCGGCCAGTACATCGGCGAACGGGCGCATGCGACAGGCCAGCGCGGTGTCGTACAACACCTGGGCGCGCTGGCTGGCCTGCCAGGCAAACTCGTCCAGTTCGGCGTTTTTCTCCACCAGCAGTTGCTGGGATTCGGCCAGGAGCCGACGAGCATCGTCGAGGGCTTCCTGGGCTTCCAGGCTCAAGCCCTGATCCTTGAGAAGCGCATTGAGGTTTTCCAGGGCGCGCAAGCCGTTGCCCTGCACGCGCTTGAGGCGCTGCATGGTGGCCAGGTGCGGCTTCAGGCGCAGGGTTTCCACCAGGGACTTGCTCGACAGGTCGAGCAGGCTGTTCAAGCGTTCCGCCGTGACCCGCAGGACCCGCTCGCCGGTATCGGTGGTGCGGCGGTTTTTCACCGGGGGTTCGGCGGGAGCAACAGGCAGTGGCTCGATCACCGGAACCGGGACCTCGATCACCGGCGCCAGCGCTTCGGGTTCCGGCTCGGCCATGAACGGCGCAATGGGCGTGCTGATCGGGGACGCGAGCGCCATGGGATCGAGCAACAGCCCCATCAGCGCGACGTAAGCTTGGATGTCCGCAATGCCCGGTGCGTTATCGGGCGTGGCGATGCGCATCAACAGGTCAGTGCCTTGCAGCAAGGCGTCGATGTGCTCGGGACGCAAGTACAGGCGGCCTTCCTGGGCGCTGACCAGGCAGTCTTCCATCACGTGCGCCACGCTGACCCCGGCATCGACGCCGACGATCCGCGCCGCGCCCTTGAGCGAGTGGGCGGCGCGCATGCACGACTCCAGGTGATCAGCCTGGGTCGGGTCGCGTTCAAGTGCCAGCAGGCCGGTGCTCAGTACCTGGGTCTGGGCTTCGGCCTCCAGGCTGAACAGTTCCAGCAGCGAGGCATCGCGCATCTGTTCGGGGGTCATGTCAGGCTCCGGGTCACCGCAGACAGCAATTGTTCTTCATCCAGCCAACGCAGGCTGCGACCCTTGAACTGCAAGACACCATGGGTGTATTTGCTGCTGGCCTGGGTGCCGGAACGGGACGCCGCTTCCAGGACCCGTTCGTCGATGGCATGGATGCCGTCCACTTCGTCCACCGGCACCACCACCGGCCCACCGTGCGCGGCGATGATCAACATGCGCGGCATGGTGCGCGCGCCGGGGACCGCAACAGCGGCAGTGTCGAGCCCGAGCAACTCCACCAGCGACAGGCACGCCACCAGCGCGCCGCGTACATTCGCCACGCCCAGCAAAGCCCGGGAACGCTGATGCGGCAATGAGTGAATCGCCTGCATCGGAGCCACCTCCACCAGCGTGCGAGTGGCCAGCCCCAGCCATTCTTCGCCGAGGCGAAACATCAGCAGCGAACGTGTTTTGACGTCGCTCTCGACGCTACTGGAAACCTGTCCGCGATCTTCCTGCTGCAGCGCGTAGCGGTCGAGCAAGCGCGTAGCGGCAGCGGAATACACCGCACAATTGCGGCAATGTATATGCTCGCTCAGCAGCGGGCAGGACCTGTCACCGTGGACCCCGATGCGGTTCCAGCAGTCGTCGATGGCCTGGGCATCTGCATGAGTGAAGCTCAAGGTGTCGGAGGCGTTCATCGTTTACGCTCACTGTCAGCGGCGCGCTCGCTGCGCGCGGCGCGGTCCTGCAATCGTCTGGCACCCGCCGTATCGCCCTGGGATTGCAGCAAGACCGCCAGGTGCATCAACGCGTCGGGATGTTGCGGTTCAAGGTACAACGCCTTGCGATAGAAACCCTGGGCTTCGAGGGCGCTGCCGGCAATGTCACTGAGCAAACCCAGCCAGTAGAACACCTGCGCCACCGGTTCGTGGCTGCGCAGGTAGCTCTCGCATGCAGCGCGGGCCTCGGCGCTCTTGCCCTCGTTGGCCAGCGCGGCGATGTTCACCAACAAAGCGGCGGCGTCCGACGGCGGTGTTTTTACCGCCCGCGGCGCGGGAGCCACGGTTGCAAAGGGTCGGGGACGCGCTGGCGCCACGTAGCTCACCGGCTGGCGCTGGGCCTGCGGGGTTGGCAGGACGGTTGGCAGGAAAGCCGCAACTGGCTCGGGTGCCGCCTGGCGACTGAACGCAAAGGACTGCGGGATGCCGATCGAGCGCATGCCAAAACGTCCCAGCAGACTGCCTTCGGCGGGGCCAATGAACAGCACGCCGTCGACGTGGGTCAGGCGCTTGAGCACTTCAAAGACCTGCTGCTGGGTCGGCAGGTCGAAATAGATCAGCAGGTTGCGGCAGAACACGAAATCGTAGGCGGGCTCGTTGGCCAGCAGGGTCGGATCGAGCAGATTGCCGACCTGCAGCCGCACCTGGTCCAGGACTCGCTCGTCGAGGCGATAGCCCTCGTCTTCAGCGGTGAAATAGCGCTCGCGAAATTCGATGTCCTGGCCGCGAAACGAATTGTTGCCATACACCGCGCGCCGGGCTTTTTCCAACGACAGTGGGCTGACATCCATGCCCTCGACCTTGAACTGATGCGGCTTGAGGCCGGCGTCGAGCAGCGCCATGGCAATCGAGTACGGCTCCTCGCCAGTTGAGCAAGGCAGGCTGAGAATCCGCAGGGCGCGCAGGTTGTTGATTTGCGCCAGGCGCGTGGCCGCCAGCTTCGCCAGGGTGGCGAAGGATTCCGGGTAACGGAAGAACCAGGTCTCGGGCACGATCACGGCTTCGATCAGCGCCTGCTGCTCGTCCCGCGAGCCCTGCAGGCGGTGCCAGTAGTCGTCGGCGGTCAGCGCATGATTGGCGGTGCTGCGTTGGCGCACGGCGCGCTCGATGATGGCTGGCCCCACCGATGTAACGTCGAGGCCGATGCGTTCCTTGAGGAAGTCGAAAAACCGCTGATCGCTGCTCATGACCGCTCCTCATGCAGCGCCGGGTCCAGAGGCTGGGCCGGAAACAGCAGCGCGCGCACCGAGTCGTCCAGCAGGTCGGCGATCCGTACCCATTGCAGCAAACCCTGGGCATCTTCGCGCACCGGCCCGAGGTACGGCGCCTGGCGATTGTCCAGGCCATATGGCTGGAACTGCGAAGGATGGCAGCGCAGGGTGTCGGTGGCCTGCTCGAGGATCAGCCCGAGCAGTTGCGCCGGCGCGGTCTCATCAGCACGGTAGTGCACCAGCACCAGCCGCGTGCTGGTACGTAGCTGTGCCGGTCGGCCGAAGGTCAGCGCGCTGAGATCGATCACCGGCACGACCGCGCCACGATAGGCAAACACTCCGGCCACCCAGGCCGGCGCCTTGGCAATTGGCTTTAGCGGCACGCGCGGCAGTACTTCCGCCACGTCGATCGCTTGTAAGGCATAGCGCTCGTCGCCGATGCGAAACACCAGAAACAAGGACTGCTTTGCCGGCGCCACGGCGGCGCGTCTGCCTGCGAGTTCGCTCATCAGACTTTGAATCGCGACACGCCGCCACGCAAGCCCACAGCCACCTGGCTAAGTTCGTCAATGGCGAAACTGGCCTGGCGCAGAGACTCGACTGTCTGGCTGCTGGCATCACCCAGCTGTACCAGCGCATGGTTGATCTGTTCCGCGCCGGTGGCCTGAGCCTGCATGCCTTCGTTGACCATCAGCACCCGCGGCGCCAGCGCCTGGACCTGATGGATGATCTGCGACAGCTGTTCGCCTACCTGCTGGACCTCGGACATGCCGCGGCGCACTTCCTCGGAGAATTTGTCCATGCCCATGACACCCGCCGACACCGCCGACTGGATCTCGCGCACCATTTGCTCGATGTCGTAAGTGGCCACGGCAGTCTGGTCCGCCAGGCGCCGGACTTCGGTGGCAACCACGGCAAACCCGCGGCCGTATTCCCCGGCTTTCTCCGCTTCGATGGCGGCGTTGAGCGACAGCAGGTTGGTCTGGTCGGCCACCTTGACGATGGTCACCACCACCTGATTGATGTTGCCGGCTTTCTCATTGAGGATCGCCAGCTTGGCGTTGACCAGGTCGGCAGCCCCCATCACCGAATGCATGGTGTCTTCCATGCGCGCCAGGCCTTGCTGGCCAGAACCCGCCGCCACCGAGGCCTGGTCGGCGGCGGAGGAGACTTCAGTCATGGTGCGCACCAGGTCCCGCGAGGTCGCGGCGATTTCCCGGGAAGTCGCGCCGATCTCGGTGGTGGTGGCCGCCGTTTCGGTGGCCGTGGCCTGCTGCTGCCTGGACGTGGCGGCGATCTCGGTCACCGAAGTCGTCACCTGTACCGACGAGCGCTGGGCTTGCGACACCAGCGCAGTGAGTTCAGTCATCATGTCGTTGAAGCCGGTTTCGACGGCGCCAAACTCATCCTTGCGATCCAGGTTGAGACGGCCGCTGAGGTCACCGGTACGCATGATTTCGAGGATGTTCACAATGCGGTTCATCGGCGCCATGATGGCGCGCATCAACAGCAGGCCGCACAGGCCGGCGGCCAGTACTGCGATCAGCAGCGAGATGCCCATGATGATCTTGGCCGTGAGTACCGCGTTATCGATGGCGATGATGTCCTGGTCGGCCACTGCCTTGTTCTGGCGAATGATGTCATTGAGCTTGACCCGCCCGGCTTTCCAGGCCGGGGTCAATTGCTCGTCGAACAGACGGATCGCCTCGACTTCCTGATTGCGCTTGTGCAAGTCGAGCACTGCGGCAAGGGTTTTCTTGTAGTCCTGGTGCAGTTTTTCGAAGGTGGCGTACTCGATCTTGTCCTCATCCGTGGTGAAAGTGCCCTGGTAGTTGCTCATCTGCTCCAGCAAACGGGCCTCGAAGGCATTGAACTCGGCCTCGTCCGCAGCACTGACACCCTGCCCCTCCTTGAGTCCGAGCATGTGCTGGATATGCAGGTAACTGTCGGACCAGGCGCCGCGAATCATCGAGCTGTAATACACCCCCGGCAACGCATCTTCACGAACGCTGGCCTCACTTTCCTCGATCTTGAGCAGACGGGAATAGGAGACAATGACCATCAGCAGCATGATGGCGATGATTACCGCAAAGCTCGCCAAAATGCGTTGGCGCAACGTCCAGTTCTTCACAGTCAGTCCTCGGAGCCATATCAAATGCTGCCGAGTATAGCTGAGGGCGCTGTTTCATTTATAAGACAGATGCAGACCAATTCTCATCCCGATGAATGAGGAAGGCGGCGTGGCTGCAAATGACCACGCCAGCGAGCCAGACCCTACACGACAGCCTGGCGCACCTGCTTTTCCAGTTCAACCTTCAAACCCGGTTCGAGTTTGAGCTGGCGAGCCAGTTCTTCCAGGTAGGATTTCTCCATATAGCTTTCCTCATCCACGAGCATCACGCTGGCGATGTACATCTCGGCCGCCATCTCCGGGGTTCTGGCGGCGCGGGCAACGTCTGCAGGGTCCAGCGGCTTGTTGAGCTCGGCGTGCAACCAGTGCTGCAATTCCTGATCGTTGTCGAGCTTGGTGAATTCGCCTTCGATCAGCTCACGTTCGCGCTCATCGACATGACCATCCGCCTTGGCCGCCGCCACCAGCGCCTTGAGGATCGCCTGGCTGTGTTCCTCAACCTGGGCGGGCGGCACCCGGTCCACGGTTTGCGGTTCCTGCTTCGGTGCCGTGCCCTGCTGGGCCTGCCAGTTGCCATAAGCCTTGTAGGCAATAACACCGAGCGCCGCGAGGCCGCCGTAGATGGCGACCTTGCCGCCAACCTTGCGCACCTTCTTGTTACCCATCAACAGACCCATGGCGCCCGCTGCCAGAGCGCCACCACCGGCGCCGGACAGCAGCCCGCCGAGGCCGGACGACTTGCCGGAACCACCGAGCAAACCGCCCAGCCCGCCGCTGGATGACTTGTTGTGGGAACCTCCGGCCTTGTTTTGCAGCAGGTCCTGCCCGGACTTGAGCAATTGATCGAGTAAGCCACGGGTAATCATGTGTGCCTCCAAACATTCGGTCTATGGACAAATAAGGCCATCAGCCTAGAGCGAAAGTGCCCGAAGACCGCCAGAGAGAGTGCTTCGGAATGTTGCGTGCTTACACAAAGCGTCCTGCTGACCATCAGAAAAAAAGATATACACTCCAGCTCATCTAAAAATAACGCCCACCGGGTAATTCTTCATGATGACCTTGCGTCAGATCCGTCATTTCATTGCAGTGGCCGAAACCGGCTCGATCTCGGCCGCCGCGCAAACTGCGTTCATTTCCCAGTCAACGCTGACCCTGGCCATCCAGCAATTGGAGCAGGAGATTGGCGTCGGCCTATTCAACCGCCATGCCAAGGGCATGACGCTGACCCATCAGGGGCACCAGTTCCTGCGCCAGGCGCACCTGATCCTGGCAACCGTGGACAACGCCAAGCGCAGCCTGCAACAGAGCACCGACCAGGTCGCCGGGCAGTTGATCATTGGCGTGACCAGCCTCGTCGCCGGCTACTACCTGGCTGATTTGCTCACTCGCTTCCAGCGCGCCTACCCCAACGTGGAACTGCGCGTGATGGAAGACGAACGGCCCTATATCGAGCATCTGCTGGTCAGCGGCGAGATTGATGTCGGCGTTTTGATTCTCTCCAACCTGGAGGATCGCCACGCCTTGCAGACCGAGGTCCTGACCCATTCGCCCCACCGCCTTTGGTTACCGGCCCAGCATCCACTGCTGGAACACGACAGCATCAACCTGGCCGACGTCGCACGCGAGCCGCTGATCCAGCTCAACGTTGACGAAATGGACCGTAACGCCCAGCGCCTGTGGTGCAGCGCCGGCCTGCAACCGCGGATCACCCTGAAAACCGCCTCGACCGAGGCGGTGCGTAGCCTGGTCGCCGCCGGATTGGGGGTTTCGATCCAGCCGGACATGACTTATCGCCCATGGTCGCTGGAGGGCGACATCATTGAAGCCCGCCCCATCGCCGATCTCAGCCAGACCCTGGACGTCGGCCTGGCCTGGCGGCGCGGTACGGCCCGCCCTCCATTGGTCGACCCGTTTCTGACTGTCGCCCGCGAACAACCCCACGGCGGGCGCAAGCCATCTATTTAATCGAACGCCACCTTCAGTATTTAGTATTTGTCGACCTCGGGGCCTCAGACTAGTCTTGTTACATCTATATAAGACGGCCGGGCCCCAGTCGCTGGGAGCACCATGGCCACACAAGAAAAGAGAACCCGAAAAATGGCTGGCGCGCAGACTCCGATCTTCACCGCGTTATTGATCGACGGCGAACTGGTCGCGGGCGAAGGCTTTGTCGAGCCGATTCTCAACCCGGCTACCGGCGGAGTGCTGACCCACATTGCCGAAGCCAGCACCGAGCAGGTCGAAGCCGCCATCCTTGCGGCCCATCGCGCCTTTGGCACCTGGTCGCGTACCACCCCGCAACAGCGCTCGGTGCTGCTCCTTGATATCGCCAACGCCATCGAAAAAAACGCCGACCTGCTGGCCCGCCTGGAATCGCTGAACTGCGGCAAGCCACTGCACCTGGCCCGCCAGGATGACCTCAGCGCGACGGTTGATGTGTTCCGCTTCTTCGCTGGCGCCGTGCGTTGCCAGACCGGCCAACTCAGCGGCGAATACCTGCCGGGCTACACCAGCATGGTGCGACGCGATCCGATCGGCGTCGTGGCGTCGATTGCGCCCTGGAACTACCCGATCATGATGGCCGCGTGGAAAATCGCCCCTGCCCTAGCCGCCGGCAACACCCTGGTATTCAAGCCTTCCGAACACACGCCGCTGTCGATCCTGGCCCTGGCCCCTGCCCTGGCCGAGATCCTGCCGCGCGGCGTGATCAACATCGTATGCGGTGGGGGCGAAGGCGTTGGCAGTCACCTGGTCAGCCACCCCAAAGTGCGCATGGTGTCGCTGACCGGCGATATTGTCACCGGGCAGAAAATACTCCAGGCCGCTTCGAAAACCCTGAAACGCACACACCTGGAACTCGGCGGCAAGGCACCGGTGATCGTCTGCAACGACGCCGATATCCAGGCCGTGGTCGAAGGTGTGCGCACCTATGGCTACTACAACGCCGGGCAGGATTGCACCGCAGCTTGCCGCATCTATGCACAGGCCGGCATTCACGACCGCCTGGTGGCCGAACTCGGCGCCGCCGTCAGCAGCCTGCGCTTCGCCGGCAAGCGCGATGCCGATAACGAGATTGGGCCGCTGATCAGCACCCGCCAGCGTGATCGCGTGGCCAGTTTTGTCGAACGAGCCCTCGGCCAACCGCATATCGAACGCGTCACCGGCGCGGCCGTGCATTCCGGTGCCGGCTTCTATTACCAGCCAACCCTGCTGGCCGGCTGCAAACAGAGCGATGAAATCGTCCAGCGCGAGGTATTCGGCCCGGTCGTGACCGTGACCCGCTTCGAGGAGCTGGAACAAGCGGTGGATTGGGCCAACGACTCGGAATACGGCCTCGCCTCTTCGGTGTGGACGCAAAATCTCGACAAGGCCATGCAGGTCGCCGCACGCCTGCAATACGGCTGCACCTGGATCAACAGTCATTTCATGCTGGTCAGCGAAATGCCCCATGGCGGCCTGAAGCGTTCGGGCTACGGCAAGGACCTGTCCAGCGATTCGCTTCAGGACTACAGCGTGGTACGGCACATCATGGCCCGCCACGGACAGCATTTATAAAAGCGCACTACGCTAACAATTAGCCGTAAAGGCATTGGCTTGACCCCGTTAAAACTGCCCCGACCATAATTAAAGAAGAGGGAAACCCCATGTTCGTGCACAAGACCGCACTGCTCAGTGCAATCACCACCGCGTTGCTGGCCAGTGCCTCCATCCAGGCCGCCGAACCGCTGAAAGCCGTGGGTGCCGGCGAAGGCCAGCTGGACATCGTGGCCTGGCCCGGCTACATCGAACGGGGCGAAAGCGACAAGGCTTATGACTGGGTGACCGGTTTCGAGAAGGAAACCGGCTGCAAGGTCAACGTGAAAACCGCCGCAACCTCCGATGAAATGGTCAGCCTGATGGCCAAGGGCGGTTACGACCTGGTGACGGCGTCGGGTGATGCGTCGCTGCGCCTGATCGTGGGCAAGCGCGTGCAGCCAATCAACACCGACCTGATCCCGAACTGGAAAAGCCTCGACCCGCGCCTCAAGGATGCGCCGTGGTACGTGGTCAACAAGCAGACCTACGGCACCCCGTATCAGTGGGGCCCGAACGTATTGATGTACAACACCAACGTATTCAAGACCGCGCCTACCAGCTGGAACGTGGTGTTCGACGCGCAAAACCTGCCGGACGGCAAGCCCAACAAGGGTCGCGTGCAGGCCTATGACGGTCCGATCTACATCGCCGATGCGGCGCTGTACCTGAAAACCGCCAAGCCGGAACTCGGCATCCAGAGCCCCTACGAACTCACCGAAACCCAGTACAAGGCAGTGCTCGATCTGCTCCGCGCCCAGCAGCCATTGATCCACCGCTACTGGCACGACACCACCGTGCAGATGAGTGACTTCAAGAACGAAGGCGTGGTCGCGTCCAGCGCCTGGCCCTATCAGGTCAACGGCTTGATGAACGAAAAACAGCCTATCGCCTCCACCATCCCGCAAGAAGGCGCCACGGGATGGGCCGACACCACCATGTTGCACGCCGAAGCCAAGCACCCCAACTGCGCCTACAAATGGATGGACTGGTCGCTGCAACCGAAGGTCCAGGGCGATGTAGCCGCCTGGTTCGGTTCGTTGCCAGCCGTACCTGCCGCTTGCCAGGGCAGCGAGCTGCTGGGCGCCGAAGGTTGCAAGACCAACGGTTTCGACCAGTTCGAGAAGATCGCTTTCTGGAAAACCCCGCAGGCTGAAGGCGGCAAGTTCGTGCCGTACAGCCGCTGGACCCAGGATTACATCGCGATCATGGGCGGCAGATAACACTCTCTCACGATCAATAGATCGTCCGAACGCGGCCCGAGCCTGCGGCAGCTCCCACGCCGACCGCAGGCACTACAAATATGGCGTCTTCTGCAAGTCCCGTAGGAGCTGCCGCAGGCGCGAGCCGCGTTCGGACGGTTTTTTCGATAACACCACCGATTCAATTTTTATAGAAAGCGCGCCTTTTCGGAGCACCGCACCATGACGCTTGCAGTCCAGTTCACCAACGTTTCCCGTCTATTCGGCGAAGTGAAAGCCGTAGACCGGGTTTCCATCGACATCCAGGACGGCGAGTTCTTCTCCATGCTGGGCCCTTCCGGCTCGGGCAAAACCACCTGTCTGCGCCTGATCGCCGGTTTCGAACAACCGAGCGCAGGCTCCATTCGTATTCATGGCGAAGAAGCCGCCGGGCTGCCGCCGTATCAACGTGACGTCAACACCGTATTTCAGGACTACGCGCTGTTCCCCCACATGAATGTGCGAGACAACGTCGCCTACGGCCTCAAGGTCAAGGGCGTGGGCAAGGCCGAGCGCCTCAAACGTGCTGAAGAAGCCCTCGACATGGTCGCCCTCGGCGGCTATGGCGAACGCAAGCCGGTGCAACTGTCTGGCGGCCAGCGCCAGCGCGTGGCCCTGGCGCGCGCCTTGGTCAATCGACCTCGAGTGTTGCTGCTCGACGAACCCCTGGGTGCCCTCGATCTGAAGTTACGCGAGCAAATGCAAAGCGAGCTGAAGAAGCTGCAACGCCAACTCGGCATTACGTTCATCTTCGTCACCCATGACCAGACCGAAGCCCTGTCGATGTCCGACCGTGTTGCGGTGTTCAATAAAGGACGCATCGAACAGGTCGACACCCCGCGCAACCTGTACATGAAGCCGGCGACCACTTTCGTTGCCGAGTTTGTCGGCACCTCGAACGTGATTCGCGGCGATCTGGCGCAACAGTTGAGCGGCCATCCACAACCATTTTCCATTCGCCCGGAACACGTGCGTTTCGCCGAAGGGCCGCTGGCCAGCCACGAAATCGAAGTCAGTGGCCTGCTCCACGACATTCAATATCAGGGCAGCGCCACGCGTTACGAACTGAAGCTGGAAAACGGCCAGACCCTGAATATCAGCCAGGCCAACAACCAATGGCTGGACACCAGCGCCCAACACCAGACCGGCCAGCGAATCATCGCGCGCTGGGCCAGGGAAGCAATGATCCCGCTGCAAGACCATGCAGTCGGCGGGGTGTGAGATGAACACCTTGGCTATCTCCCAAACCCCGTCGGGTGGCTCGCCGTTGCGCAAGTTTGCCAACCTGCTGTACCGCCGACCCAACCTGTATCTGTCGATGTTGCTGGTGCCGCCGCTGATCTGGTTCGGCGCGATTTACCTCGGCTCGTTGCTGACCCTGCTGTGGCAAGGCTTCTACACCTTCGACGACTTCACCATGGCGGTCACCCCCGACCTGACCCTGGCGAACTTCGCTGCGCTGTTCCAGCCGTCGAACTTCGACATCATCATGCGCACCCTGGGCATGGCCATCGTGGTGTCGATTGCCAGCGCCGTCGTGGCCTTCCCGATCGCCTACTACATGGCGCGCTATACCACGGGCAAGACCAAGGCGTTTTTCTACATCGCGGTGATGATGCCGATGTGGGCCAGCTACATCGTCAAGGCCTACGCCTGGACGCTGTTGCTAGCCAAGGGCGGGGTGGCGCAATGGTTCGTCCAGCACCTGGGACTGGAGCCGGTGCTGCAGTTCGTGCTGGGTATTCCCGGCGTCGGCGGCAGCACCTTGTCGACCTCGCACCTGGGCCGCTTCATGGTGTTCGTCTACATCTGGCTGCCGTTCATGATCCTGCCGATCCAGGCGTCCCTGGAAAGGCTGCCGCCTTCGCTGCTGCAAGCCTCCGCCGACCTCGGGGCCAAGCCGCGCCAGACGTTCATGCAGGTGATTCTGCCGTTGTCGATCCCGGGCATTGCCGCCGGTTCAATCTTCACCTTCTCCCTGACCCTGGGCGACTTCATCGTGCCGCAGCTGGTGGGGCCGCCTGGTTACTTCGTCGGCAGCATGGTGTACGCCCAGCAAGGGGCGATCGGCAACATGCCGATGGCCGCCGCCTTCACCCTGGTACCGATCGTGCTGATCGCCATTTACCTGTCTATCGTCAAACGCCTGAGGGCCTTCGATGCACTCTAATTCAGACAAGCAGGGGGAGAAAGCTTCATTAGGCTTAAGAATCGCAGCCTGGGGCGGGTTGGTTTTCCTGCACTTCCCGATCCTGATCATCTTCCTCTACGCCTTCAACACCGAAGAAGCAGCGTTCAGTTTTCCGCCCAAGGGCTTCACCCTGAGGTGGATCGGCGTGGCGTTCTCGCGCCCTGACGTGCTGGAAGCGATCAAGCTGTCACTGCAGATTGCCTCAATTGCGACGTTGATTGCGATGGTGCTCGGCACCCTGGCATCCGCAGCGCTGTACCGGCGGGATTTCTTCGGCAAGCAAGGCATCTCGCTGATGCTGATCCTGCCGATCGCATTGCCGGGAATCATCACCGGGATTGCCTTGCTGGCGACGTTCAAGACGCTGGGGATCGAGCCGGGGATGTTCACCATCATCGTCGGCCACGCGACCTTCTGCGTGGTGATCGTCTACAACAACGTCATCGCCCGCTTGCGCCGTACCTCCCACAGCCTGATCGAAGCCTCGATGGACCTCGGCGCCGATGGCTGGCAAACCTTCCGCTACATCGTCCTGCCGAACCTGGGCTCGGCATTGCTGGCTGGCGGCATGCTCGCGTTTGCCCTGTCGTTCGACGAAATCATCGTGACCACCTTTACCGCTGGCCACGAACGCACCTTGCCGCTGTGGCTGCTCAACCAGCTCAGCCGCCCACGGGACGTGCCGGTGACCAACGTCGTCGCGATGCTGGTGATGATGGTGACCATGCTGCCGATCCTCGGCGCGTATTACCTGACGCGTGGCGGCGAAAGCGTGGCGGGCAGTGGCGGGAAATAATCCCAGGACTGACACAACAATCCCTTGTAGGAGCGAGCTTGCTCGCGATGGACCTGAGGGCGCCGCGTGCATTCAGGCAGCCCTCGTCATCGTTGACGTCCA